>DATLRP010000034.1:0-41396 GCA_035534635.1 Occallatibacter sp. | reverse complement strand
ATCGAACGCTGCTTCAGCAGACTCAAGTGTTTCCGCAGATTCGCCACGCGATACGAAAAATCAAAAGCCTGCTTCCACGCCCTGGTCGCCCTCGCCTGCGCATGGTTGCACCTGAGGCTATATGTCGATACGGCCTAGGTCGGCAAGATTCAGACGTACGAACTCAGGCCATCCCTCGGGATGGCCTGATCTGCGTTAGGGCGGCGAAAAATAGCGCTGGCTGGCTTCTCCGGCGGCGACCTTGCGGTTGAATTCGGCGGACTGGTTGCGGGGAACGCTGAGAGACTGCCAGTGGTCGGCGGCGAAGTGTTTGGCCAGCAGGATGATCTGGCCGGTGTGCTGGGAATAATGCGCGACCTGGCGGTTGATGGCCTGCATCACGGAGTGGGCCTCGCCGCGGATGGTGATGGTGCAGGTGAGGTCAGGGTCGGTGAGCGGTTCGAGCGCGCTGAAGAGGCAACTCCAGCCGGCTTCCCACTCGGCAAGCAGTGCTGCGCGTGTCGCCGGCGGATCGATAAACTCGGCGTCGCGATTGCGGTTGAGCTTTTCGCCGTCGCTGGTCAGGAAGTCTGTCCAGCGCGAGCGCATGTTGCCCGCCATGTGCTTCATGATGACCGCGATGGAGTTGGCTTCGGCGTCGAGCGAGGCGTAAAGCTGTTCGTCGGTGACCTGGGCGATGGCCCGGTCGGCAAGCCGCCTTTGCTGGCGGAAGACGGCGAGCGAGTCGGCAACGTAGGACGTGGTGAATTCGAGTGCCATGGAAAAATTGTAGTCGCGGACGAGCCCCGGGGATTATGGCTCGTCGCGGTAGATGCCGACCTGGAGCTTGCCGCCTTCGCGGAGGCGCGCACGAAACATGCCGGGCGTGTTGAAGCTCCAGGCCATCTGGCCGTCCGGCGTGATGGCGATGACGCCGCCGTCGCCGTGCAGGGCCTCCAGCTCCTTGTGGATCACCTCGTCGGCCGCGGCCTGCAGGCGCATGTGGCGGAACTGGACGAGATTGCAGACCTCGCGCGCGACGCCCAGTCGGATGAAGTACTCACCGGTGCCGGTGCCGGAGACGGCGCAGGACTGGTTGGAGGCGTAGGTGCCTGAGCCGATCTGGGGCGAGTCACCGATGCGTCCCCAGCGCTTGCCCGTCAGCCCGCCGGTTGAAGTGCCGGCGGCGATGTTGCCGTATTTGTCCAGCGCAACCACGCCGACGGTGCCGTATTTATGAGCTTCAGGCGTTTCAAAGAAGGCCAGAGGTTTGGTGGGCGCAGGCGGCGCTCCGGCCGGGCGCGGCGGAATGGGCAGGTGGTGCTCCTTGAGGTAACGGAGAAGCGACTGCCAGCGGCGCTCGGTGAAGAAGTAGCTTGGCGGCTCCATCTGCAGGTCCGCCGAGGCGGCGAACTGGTCAGCTCCCGCGCCGGAGAGCAGGACCCACTGCGTCTTCTCCATCACAGCGCGTGCAAGGCTGATGGGATGGCGGGTGCGCATGGCGCCGGCGACGGCCCCGGCCTTCAGGGTCGCGCCGTCCATGATGGCGGCGTCCATCTCGTTCTTGCCGTCGGCGGTAAAGACCGCGCCGCGGCCGGCGTTGAAGAGGGGATTGTCTTCGAGCAGGCGGATGGCGGCCTCGATGGCGTCGAGCGAGGTTCCGCCGTGGTCGAGAACCTTGGCCGCTGCCTCGATGGCCTGGGTGAGTCCGGCGCGGTAGGCGGCTTCGGCCTGGGGCGTCATGGAAGAGCGCTCAATTACGCCCGCCCCACCGTGGAGCACAACGGCCCACTGGTGGGTTGGTTTCAGTTGCTGCGCGGAACAGGGCACGGGAAGCAGGATAAGCGCGGCGGCAAGAGAAAGCAGGATGGATTTGGTCATGTGGCACCTCAGAGCGGATGGAAAGCGGCGGTGGCGCTGCTCGCTGCACGAAAATTGTACGCGGAAGGGCGCAGCAAGCCGGCATTTCTTGCGATAGTATCGCAACCAATGAGAGCATTTCTGCGCTGGATTGCGACGGTGCTGCTGCTGGGGGCCGTGGCCGCGCCTGCCTTTGCCCGCAAGAAGCCCATTGTGGTGAAGGTCGTGGTGGTTACCATGTTCGAGATTGGCCAGGACACGGGCGACGTGCCGGGCGAGCTGCAGGCATGGGTGGAGCGCGACCACCTGGACCGCGTGTACCCGCTGCCGGCGGGTTACCACGCGGTGCGCATGAATGATCGCGGCGAAATGGCGGTGCTGACGGGGCAGGGAACGGCCAACGCGGCGGCAACCATCATGGCCGTGGGGCTGGATCCCCGATTCGACCTGCGCCATGCCTACTGGTTGGTGGCGGGCATCGCAGGCGCCACGCCGGAGCGGGCCTCGCTTGGGTCGGCGGCCTGGGCGCGATGGGTGGTGGACGGCGACCTGGGCTATGAGATTGACGCGCGCGAGATGCCGAAGAAGTGGACGACGGGCTATGTGCCGCTGCGGAAGGCAAAACCATTTGAGGCGCCGGCCGCGCCGCTGCCGGGGCAGGTGTATGCGCTGAACGCGGGGCTGGCGGAGTGGGCTTACGGGCTCACGCGGAATACGCCCTTGCCGGACTCCGAGCGCTTGAAGGAGATTCGCGCGATGTTTGACGGCGCGGATGCCCGGAAGCCGCCGTCTGTGACGATGGGGGACGAGATTTCGTCCTCAACCTACTGGCACGGCAAGCTGCTGGACAAGTGGGCGGACGAGTGGGTGCGGTACTTCACGGGTGGCACGGGGACGTATGTGACCACGGCGATGGAGGATACCGGGACGCTCCAATCGCTCACGTATCTGGCGCGTGCGGGGCGTGTGGATTTCAACCGCGTGATGGTGCTGCGGGCGGTGAGCAACTTTGACCAGGAGCCCCGTGGAATGAATGCCGCCGAAAGCCTGGCGGCGCAGCGGACGAGCGAGTTCGGCGCATACAGGCCATCGCTGGAGGCGGCTTACCGCGTGGGCCACGTGGTGGTGGAGGAACTGCTGGGGAACTGGAAGAAGTATGCGAAGGCGGACATTGGAGTGCAAAACTCCCGGCAAAACGCCCGGCAGGAGCAATGAATTCGCTGCCGGGCTTGCGAGGCCGACGTGTGGGGTACGGTTAGTTGCGCTGGCTGATCTTGGCCAGCAGGCGGAGGATCTCCAGGTAGAGCCAGACCATGGTCACCATGATGCCGAAGGCTCCGTACCACTCCATGTACTTGGGCGCGCCATATTTGACCCCCTGCTCGATGAAGTCAAAGTCGAGCACGAGGTTGAGGGCGGCGATGGCGCAGACGAAGAGGCTGAAACCGATGCCGATGATGCCGGAGCCGTTGATCGAGGTAAATTGGACGCCGAAGAAGCCGAGGATCATCTCGGCGAAGTAGAAGATCATGATTCCGCCGGTGGCCGCGATGACCCCGATGCGGAACTTGCTGGTCACGCGAATCATGCCGGTGCTGTAAGCCATCAGGAGCACAAAAAGTGTTCCGAACGAGAGGCCGACGGCGCGGATGGCGATGCCGGGATAGGCGAGATTGAACTGCGCGGAGATGCCGCCGAGGAAAAGGCCCTCAAGAAGCGCATAGACAGGCGCGGTGACCGGGGACCACTCCTTTTTGAAGATGGTGACGAAGGCCATGATGAGCCCGCCGAAGATCCCGAGAAGCATAAGCGGCGCGACGGCGGCCATGGAGTGGGCGGCAACGTAGAGATGCCACGTCCAGGCGGCCGCGCCGAGCGCACAGACAAAGAGGACGCCGGTGCGATGGACAGTGCCGCTCAGGGTCATCCGCGTGCTTTCATCGATTGCGCCGCCGTAACCGGCTCCGGCGAGATTGCGGAAGGTGTTTTCGCTGAGTGCGGGATTGGATGTCTTCATGAGGGCCATATAAACTCTCCGTGGAGCAGAACCTGAGGTGTGGGTTTCCGGGTCTTACGCGTGGAAGCGTGCCCGCCTCTGCTCCCATTTTAATCTGATGCGCGCAATTGGCGCGGCAAGGCGGGAAATGCGCGGGATATAATCGGCGGCACATTCGCGAAAGCGCGTACGGAGGAGGGGTGATGGCGATGGATGCGAAGGCGGGAGCGCATGAGCGGTTCGCGGGCGTGCAGGAAGATCTGATTGCGTTGAGCCACCGGATTCATGCCCATCCGGAGCTGGGGTTTGAGGAGGAAAAGGCGTCCACATGGCTCTGCGAGGCGTTGGACGCGGCGGGATTCGCGGTGGACCAGGGGATTTGCGATCTGCCAACCGCCTTTCGCGCGAAAATTGGCTCGGGGCCGCTGCACATCGGCATCTGCGCGGAGTACGACAGCCTGCCCGGGATTGGCCACGCGTGCGGGCACAACATCATCGCGGCGTCGGCGCTGGGCGCGGCGCTGGCAGCAGCCAAGGTGGCCGACGAGGTCGGGCTTACGATTGAGGTCATTGGCACGCCCGCCGAGGAGGTGGGCAACGCGGGCGGCAAAATTTTGCTGCTGGAGCGGGGCGGATTCGACGGGCTGCACGCGTCGATGATGGTGCATCCAGCGCCCTTCGACATGCTCAAGGCGAAGGTCATCGCGGCATCGATGTTCGAGGTGCATTGCACGGGCAAGGAATCGCACGCATCGGCGTTTCCTGAGCTGGGAGTGAATGCCGCAGACGCTCTGACGATTGCGCAGACGGCCATCGGGCTGCTGCGGCAGCACATCCGCTCGACGGACCGTATTCACGGGATCGTGACCCAGGGTGGCGTTGCTCCGAATGTGATTCCAGCGCACACCGCAGCCAGGTACATCGTGCGCTCGGAGACGCTGGAGCAACTGGAGCAGTTGCGGCCGAAGGTCTACCGGTGCTTTGAGGCGGGTGCGCTGGCGACCGGCGCGCAGGTGAAGTTCGTGGGCGGCGACAAGCCCTACGCGGAGATGCTGCACGATGACGCGATGGCGGCCATCTACCGGAAAAACTCTGAGGCGCTGGGACGGCCGTTCCCGAACCTGGGCGAATGGGAGACGCGGCCCACGGGCTCGACGGATATGGGCAACGTGTCGCTGGCAATGCCCGCGATTCATCCGATGCTCGGGATTGGGTCGCTGCCGGCGGTTAATCATCAGCCGGAGTTCACCGCGCATTGCATCACTGCGAACGCGGACAAGGCCCTGCTGGACGGCGCACTGGCCATGGCGTGGACCTGCGTGGAGATGGCCCAGACGCCGGCTGTGCGGCAGCGCCTGATGGCCGCGCGCTGAAGGGCTTGGCGAAGGCAGGCCTGACAATGCAGAATGCAGTGGTTCCGTAAATAGGTTGCGCGTGGTTGGCGCCAAGGATGGGCGGATGCATTCGGTGTGGTTTGGCGAGTACATGGGCACGCTGGTCCTGGTTTTGCTGGGCGACGGCGTATGCGCCGGCGTGTTGCTCTGCAAGTCTTATGCGCAGGGCGCGGGCTGGATGGTGATTACGACCGGGTGGGGACTGGCGGTACTGTGCGGCGTGCTGGTGGCGCAGGCCTTCGGGAGCCCGGGCGCGAATCTGAACCCGGCGATCACGATGGCGAGCGGGGTTGCAACCGGAGATTATTCGCATCTGGCCAGCTTGTGGTTCGCGCAACTGCTGGGCGCGATGACCGGTGCGGGGCTGGTGGCGCTGCAGTATGGACCGCACTGGAAGCTGACGGAGGATCCGGCCGCAAAGCTCGGAGTTTTCTGCACCAGCCCGGCGGTTCCGAGTCCGGTCTTCAACTTTCTGAGCGAAGTGATTGGCACGATGGTGCTTGTGATCGTAGCCGGTTCGATCGGCTCAAAGGGCGTATCCATGAGCGGGCCGGCGGGCGGAGTGGGGCCGTGGCTGGTGGGCAGCCTGGTCTGGGGCATCGGGCTCTCGCTGGGCGGCACCACGGGGTACGCCATCAACCCCGCGCGCGATTTCGGGCCGCGCCTGATGCACGCATTCATGCCCATTCCGGGCAAGGGCGGATCGAACTGGAGCTATGCGGCGATTCCGATTGTGGGCCCTCTGACGGGTGGCGCACTGGCCGGCCTTCTGCTCCACTTCGCGCACCTTTGAGGCAGTGCCAATCAGGCGCTATTCCACCTGAATCATGATTTTGGTGAAGCGGGCTGGATCGCTGCTCCACTCTTCGAGAATGGCGGGCGTTTCCGCCATGGGGACGATGTGAGTGACCGCGTCATCGACCGGAAAGCGGCCTGCCTCAAGCATGCGGATGACAGCGAGGAAGTCGTCGGGCAAGGCGTTGCGCGAGCCGAGGATGTCGAGCTCTTTTTGCACGAATAGGCGTGTTTCGTAGGAGACGGGCTCCTTGGCATAGCCGATGTAGACCACGCGGCCCGTGAAGGCAACCTCTTCAACCGCGGCGCGGAAGGTCTCGGGCAGGCCGACCGCCTCGATGATGACGTCCGGGCCGCGGCCGTCGGTGAGGTCGGCAAGCCGGGTGTGGAGATCCGATCGGGCAGTATTGACGAGATGGCGCGCGCCAGCCTTGCGCGCGGTTTCCAGCTTGGAATCGTCGAGATCGACGGCGAGAACCGTAGCGCCGCGAAAGGCGGCTCCGGCGACAGCGCCGAGACCCACACCGCCGCAGCCGAAGACGGCGACAACGTCGTGCGGCGTCACGCGGCCGCGGGCGACGGCATGGAAGCCGACCGTGAGCGGCTCCACGAGGCAAAGCTGCTTCAGCGAGAGATCTGCGCGGAAAAGTCGGCCGACGGGAATGGCGATGCGCTGCGTGAGCGCGCCGTCGCGCTGCACGCCGAGGGTCTGGTTGTGCCGGCAGGCGTTGGGCCGGTTGCACAAGCAGGCTGCACACCCTCCGCAGTTCGAGTACGGCGAAAGGGTGACCGGCGTTCCGGGCTGCCATTCCGGGAAGGCGGGATTGAGTTCGGCGACGACCGCCGAGACCTCGTGGCCGGGAATGCGCGGGTAGGTGACGAGTGGGTTGCGGCCTCGAAAGGAATTGAGGTCGCTGCCGCAAAGGCCCACCATGCGCACGTCGAGAAGAATTTCATCGCCGGACGGAGATGGCTCCGGTACAGGGCGGCAAACCGCGTGGCCAGGGGCATCAAGGACGATGGCGTTCATGACCGGGGGCTCCGTTGTGTGCCGCAAAGGGCAGGAACATTGATGATAGCCGAGGGAGTGGGATACGCGGCGGAGGCGAAGTTGTATGCTGTGCGTGCAGGCTGTTGAGCCGGGGGAGAAGGACGCTGCAGATGGCGAAAAAGGTGCTTCAGATCGATCCGCGAGACAATGTGCTGGTGGCGCTTGCGCCGCTGGTGGCGGGTGAAGCGGCGCGGTACGGCGCGGCCACTTGCAGCGTGGCGGAGGCGATTCCGGCCAAGCACAAGATGGCGCTCGAACCGATGCAGCCGGGTGCGCTCATCCGGATGTACGGAATGGTGGTGGGTGAAGCGACGGCAGCGATCCCGCAGGGCGGGCTGCTGACGACGCGCAATGTGCGGCATCGCGCCGAGGAGTACGATGCGCGGCGCAGGGAAGCCCACTTTGCGCTGCCGGATGCGACGCCATGGAAGGGAAAGATGTTTCGTGGATTCCGGCGCGGCGATGGGCAGGTGGGGACGCGCAATTACTGGCTGGTTTTGCCTCTGGTTTTCTGTGAGAACCGCAACGTGGAGAGGATGCGCGAAGCGCTGGAAGAAGAGTTGGGCTATGGTGGCGAGCGGAACACGTATCGGCGGCACGTGCGACACCTGGTGCGAGGGCGGGGTCATGCGGAAGATGCCGTGGAAGAGGCCACGCAGGCGCGCAGGGAGAGGGTCTTCGCCAATGTGGATGGGATTCGATTCCTGACGCATCAGGGCGGCTGCGGCGGAACGCGGCAGGACTCGCAGGCACTCTGCGGGCTGCTGGCGGGTTACATCCATCACCCAAACGTGGCCGGCGCAACAGTGCTGAGCCTGGGCTGCCAGCACGCGCAGGCCAGCCTGCTGATGGACGAGCTGCGCGCGCGCGACCCCGAAATGCGCAAGCCGGTGGTGGTCTTTGAGCAGCAGCGGTCGGGCCGGGAATCCGCGCTGATGACTGAGGCGCTGGATGCGACCTTCGCGGGCCTGGACGAGGCGAATCGTGCGGAACGGACCAAAGCTCCGCTGGCGGCGCTGACGGTGGGATTGAAGTGCGGCGGCTCCGATGGATTCAGCGGAGTTTCGGCGAATCCTGTGATCGGACATGTGTCGGACCTGCTGGTGAGCGTGGGCGGGCGCACGCTGTTGAGCGAATTTCCGGAGCTGCACGGCGTGGAGCAGGAGATCATCAACCGGTGCGAGAACGATGCGCTGGCGCAGCGGTTCTACGACCTGATGCAGGCCTATGCGGCGCGGGCGCGCGCGGTGCACTCGGGCTTTGAGATGAATCCTTCGCCGGGCAACATCGAGGACGGACTGATTACGGACGCCATCAAGTCTGCCGGCGCGGCGCGCAAAGGTGGTGTGGCGCCGGTGCGCGGCGTGCTGGATTATCCGGAGTATGCGACAACCCAGGGTCTCAACCTTCTGTGCACGCCGGGCAATGACGTGGAATGCGTCACGGCCCAGACGGGCGCGGGTGCGAACCTTGTTCTGTTCTCCACGGGCCTGGGAACGCCCACAGGCAATCCGGTGGCGCCGGTGGTGAAAATCTCGTCCAACTCGGCGCTGGCGGGGCGAATGGGCGACATCATCGACTTTGACGCGGGTGGTGTTGTGACCGGCGAGACGACGATCGTGGAGTGCGCGGAGAAGCTCCTCGCGTTCTGCGTCGAGGTGGCGAATGGCGAACGCCAGACAAAGGCCGAACTTCTGGGCCAAAACGACTTTATTCCGTGGAAGCGCGGCGTGTCGCTATAGCGCGCCAGCCGCTAACACGCTGCGATGATCTTCATTCCAACATTGACGCAATGACGGCGAGCGCCGCGATGGCTGCGGTCTCCGAGCGGAGGATGCGCGGGCCCAGCGAAACGGCGCGCCAGCCGCTGTAGTCGAACAGCGCTTCTTCGGCAGGCGCCCATCCGCCTTCGGGCCCGATGGCGATTTCCAAAGCGGGAACTTCGTCGGGCGTGGCGGCCAGCAACTCCACCAGCGCGAACCGAAGAGTGGTGGAGCGCTCCTGTTCGGCAAGTACCAGGCGCGCCGACTGAGACTCGGCGCGCGCATGCCCGGAGAGCGCGACGGGATTGGCGATGAGCGGAACGTCTGACCGGCGGGACTGCTGCGCGGCCTCATGCGCGATGCGGCGCCACCGCTCGACACGCTTTCCCGCGGCCTGGGCCAGATGCTTCTCAGTGCGCGCCGCGACAACCGGCGCGATAGAGCGAACACCAAGTTCGGTGGCTTTTTCGATGGCCCACTCCATGCGATCGAACTTGTAGACGGCCATTACCAGCGTAACGGGGAGAGCGGGTTCGGCGGCGGCCTCGGCGAGGAGGTTAAAGCGGACTTCGCCTTCGGCAACGGAGGTCACCTCGGCGTGAAAGACGCGCCCGCCGGCGACAACCTCCGCCCGCATGCCGGGCTGGGCGCGGAGCACGCGGGCCAGATGTTCGGCCTGCGCTCCGGTGAGCGCAGCAGAGGTTTCAGTCCAATGTTCGGCGATCCAGCGGCGGCGAGTCATGAATGCATTTTAGGGCTGTGTGAGCGGAAGTGCGCGACTGGCGCGGGTGAAATGGCGCAGAGAGCAAACACTGAGGGGGACGCTTGAAGCGTCCCCCTCAATGCTGCCTATTGGTTGGTTTACCCGTTACTTCTTCTTCGCGGTTTTCTTCGCGGCCTTCTTCGCGGGTGCCTTCTTGGCTGCTTTCTTGGTTGCCATTTGCCTATTCTCCCTTTTCGATGGGTTGCATCGATACTGCAGAACTAAATGCAGTTGAGGAATGTATAGATTCATGCTTGCTCAGTGTCAAGAAAAAAACGTCGTCGGGGTGGAAAAAGTGGCAACAATTCTCAACACCAAAAATGCGAGCGAATGTGGGAAGAATCATGAAGCCGATGCGCGCGAGAAGATCGGCACTCGTCCACCGCAACGATCGGGCACGCGCAGGGCACTGCCCGGTGCGATGGAGGCGCGCGGAGTGAGGCGACGCGCACGCGCGGCCAAACGTATGCGACAGCCAATGATGGCGGCCGAGCGCTCGAATAGAAATCGCGAATCGCCGCCCTGGGCGCGGCCGCGATCGAGCTGTGCTGTACGGAGAGGAAGCCGGCCGGGAGCTGCCGCAAAAAAAAGAGCGCGGAGGCAATCAGCACTCGATGATGTTCAGCGCGAGGCCGGCGAGGCTGGTTTCCTTGTAGCGAGATTGCATATCGAGGCCGGTGAGGTACATGGTTCGAATGACCTGGTCGAGCGAGACTTTGTGCTCTTCTGACTCGCTGAGCGCGATGCGGGAGGCATGCACGGCTTTGCCGGCACCCATGGCGTTGCGCTCGATGCAGGGGATCTGCACGAGGCCGCCGATGGGATCGCAGGTCATGCCGAGATTGTGCTCCATGGCGATTTCGGCGGCATGTTCGACCTGGCCGTTGGTGCCGCCGAGCGCTGCCGTAAGTCCGCCGGCGGCCATCGAGCAGGCGACGCCGACCTCGCCCTGGCAGCCCACTTCCGCGCCGCTGATGGATGCGTTCTCCTTATAGAGAATGCCGATGGCGGCGGAAGTTAGGAAGAAGCGGAGGAGACCTTCGTGGTCCGAATCCGGAATAAAGTTCTGGTAGTAATGCGCGACCGCGGGGACGACGCCGGCTGCGCCATTGGTCGGCGCGGTCACCACCCGCCCTCCCGCCGCGTTCTCTTCATTCACGGCCATGGCATAGACGGTGACCCAGTCGAGCGGAGCGAGAGGATCGCCGTGGAAACCGTTCCCTTCGCGCTCGCGCAGCCGCTGGGTGAGGCGATGCGCTCGGCGGTGGACGTTGAGGCCGCCAGGCAGGATGCCCTCGGTTGCGATGCCCCGCGCCACGCAGTCCTGCATGGCTTGCCAGATGCGGTCGATGCCCTTGCGCACGCATTCGACGGGCGAAAGATCGGTGTCTCGCGGCGCCAGTGCGCACTCATTTTCCAGCATGAGCTGGCTGATAGAGAGCTCGTTGGCGTGCGCCACGGTGAGCAACTCGTGCGAGGTGTGAAAGGGAAACGGAAGGTGCGGCTGCCCGGATTCTGCTGCGGGCACCACGCCATCCTCGACAATGAATCCGCCGCCGATGGAAAAGAAGGTGCGCTGCGTGAGCGCGACGCCGGAGGCGTCGTACGCGGTAAGGCGGATGCCGTTGGGGTGCTGCGTCTGCGCGCCTGGCGGGAACATCTGGTCGCGATGGAAGAGCAGATCCGTGGCTTCCGCGAAGGGGATGGTATGCCTGCCGGCGAGGAGAATCTGCTGCGCGGAACGGATGTCGGCGAGGGTGGATTCGATGGCCGCCGGATCGACGGATGCGGGCTCGTGACCGGTGAGGCCAAGCAGGACGGCGCGGTCCGTGGCGTGTCCCAGGCCCGTGAGCGCGAGGGAGCCAAAGAGTTCGGCCTGAACGCGGCCGACGCGAGCCAGGAGTGGACCCGACGCAAGGCCGACCGCGAAGGCACAGGCGGCCCGCATCGGGCCCATCGTGTGCGAACTGGATGGGCCCACGCCAATCTTGTAAAGGTCGAACAGGCTCGTCGTCACGCAAGGATTGTAGCGGAATTGCGGAAGGGATGCGGAACGCGCCGAGAGTTGGTACGTTTGGGCGTCGGCCCCGGTACAATCATAAGGACATGATCCGTTTTTCCACTGCAGGAGAATCGCACGGCGAGGCGCTGATTGCGCTGGTGCAGGGGATGCCGGCTGGCGTGCCCGTGGACCTGGGGTTGGTGGACCGCGAGCTTTGGCGGCGCCAGCAGGGGTACGGTCGCGGCGGACGCATGAAGATCGAGTCCGATAAGGCGCACGTGCTGAGCGGCGTGCGGCACGGCAAGACGATCGGTTCCCCGATTGCCATTGAGATTGTGAATCGCGACTGGAAGAACTGGGAGGAGAAGCTGCCGGTGGAGGCGGGCGATCCGGCGAAGCACCAGCCGGTCGAGTCTCCGCGCCCCGGCCATGCGGACCTGGCTGGAGCGCTGAAATACAACTTCAAAGATGCACGGTACGTTCTCGAGCGGGCGTCGGCGCGGGAGTCTGCGGCGCGGGTGGCTGCGGGCGGGTTCGCGAAGCTGCTGCTCAGGGAATTGGGCATCGAGGTGGCGAGTCATGTGATTCGCGTGGGCCGCGTTGAGCTCGACCGCACGGCCACGTGGGACGAGATTGTGGAAGTGACCCGGCGCAAGGAGATTGTGCTCAGCTGCGTGGATGCCGAGACCGAAACGCGGATGAAGGAAGAGGTGGAGCATGCCTCGCGCACCGGCGACACAGTGGGCGGCGTCTTTGAGGTGGTGGTGCACAATGTTCCCGCGGGGCTGGGCACCTATGCGAACTGGGACGAGCGGTTGGATGGGCTGCTGGCGTGGACGGTGATGAGTCTGCAGGCGGTGAAGGCGGTGGAGATTGGCCGCGGGGTGGTGGCGTCCGAGTCATTTGGATCGGCGGTGCATGACGCGATCCACTACGCGGCGGAGGACCAGGGGCGGCCCACGCGCTTTACCCGCGAACGGAATAACGCGGGCGGGATGGAGGGGGGCGTTTCGAATGGTGAGGACCTGGTGATTCGCGGCTATCTCAAGCCGATTTCAACGCTGCGGCGGCCGCTCGAATCGGTTCGCTTTGACACGCGCGAGGCGACGAGTGCAAGCTACGAGCGCAGCGACATCTGCGTGGTGCCGGCTGCTGGCGTGGCGGCTGAGGCGATGGTGGCGATGACAGTTGCCGGGCTGGCGGTGCAGAAGTTCGGCGGCGACTCGGCCGAGGAGATGAAACGGAATTTCGACGGATACATCGCGCAGATGCGCCGCTATTGAGGCGAGAAACGAAAAGGGAGCGTTTGAGAGTAGGGAGATGTTGCTGACGATCATGAAGTATCCCGAGCCGGTGCTGCAGCAGCCGGGTGAGCCGGTAACCGAATTCGATGGGGAGCTGCGTAAGCTCGTGACCGATATGTTCGAGACGATGTATGCCGCGAACGGAATCGGATTGGCGGCTCCGCAGGTGGGATTGCCGAAACGGCTGACGGTGATTGACCTGAGCCAGGGCAAGAACCGCGAGGAGAGGCTCGTGCTGGTGAATCCGGAGGTCGTCTTTCGCGAGGGCAGGCAGTATGAGGAAGAGGGCTGCCTGAGCATTCCCGAAATTCGCGAGAAGGTGGTACGCGCGGCAAAGGTGCGCGTGCGGGCGCAGGATGAGCACGGCAAGTGGTTCGAGACGGACGGCGAAGAGCTACTGTCGCGGGCCTTCCAGCACGAGATTGACCATCTGGACGGAATGCTCTTCATTTACCGGATCAGCGGGCTGAAGCGGGACCTGGCATTGCGAAAAATTCGCAAGCTGCAGCGCGAAGGAAAATGGTAGACCGGTGAAGCTGGTTTTCTGCGGGACGCCACGCTTTGCTGTGCCCACGCTGGATGCACTGCTGCGATCGGGCCACGAGATTGCTCTTGTGGTAACGCAGCCGGACCGGCCCGTTGGACGCTCGCAGGAGATGGCCGCGCCGGCTGCGAAACAGAGTGCGTTGACCGCAGGCCTTGCGGTGACTCAGCCGGAAAAGATCCGCAACAACGAGGAGTTTCACGCGCGGCTGGAGGCGATTGCTCCGGAGGCCATTGTCGTGGTGGCGTACGGGCGCATCATTCCGCCGTGGATGCTGGAGCTGCCGCGGCTGGGATGCATCAATCTGCATGCGTCCTTGCTGCCGAAGTATCGAGGCGCAGCGCCCATCCAGTGGGCGGTGGCAATGGGCGAGACGGTGACCGGCAACACTACGATGCTGCTGGAACAAGGTCTAGACACAGGACCGATTCTGCTGCGGCAGGAGATGGTGATTGGGCCCGACGAGACAGCGGTCGAGCTGCTCGACGTGCTGGCCGAGCGTGGCGCGCAGCTGATGGTGGAGACGCTGAAGGGATTGGCAGGCGGCAGCGTAACGCCAAAGCCACAGGACGATGCCCGTGCAACGCTGGCTCCGTTACTCAGTCGCGAGGATGGGCGGATGGATTTTGCGGTGCGGACGGCGGAAGAGCTGAGGAATCGCTGGCGGGGGTTCCAGCCGTGGCCGGGCGCGTTCACGACGCTGGATGGGAAGAAGCTGCTCGTACATCGCATGAAAGTGGCGAAATCCGACCACGATGCGCTGGCGGAGCCGGGCGAGGTGCGCGTGGCGGACGGCAAGATCCTGGTGGCCTGCGCGCAGGGCACGTGGCTGGAGCTTGTGGAACTGCAACTGGAAGGCAGGAAGCATTTGCAGGCAGCGGAGTTCCTGCGCGGAATACAACTCAAAACGGGCGCGCGGCTAGGCTGAGCGATGACGGGAGCGAGTGCGGCACGAAAAGCGGCGTTCGACATTCTGCTTGCTGTTGAGCGCGGGCGTGCGCACTCCGACGATCTGCTGCGTGGGCGCGCGGTAGACCGACTTGCTGAGGCCGACAGACATTTGGCAACGGCGCTGGTTCTGGGTGTACTGCGCTGGCAGATTCGGCTTGATTTCGAACTACGCGCGCTGCTGACAAAGCCCAACACAAAGTTGGACGATGAGGTGCGGATTGCACTGCGGCTTGGCGCGCTGCAGTTGCGGCAAATGGACCGGATTCCTGCACGGGCGGCAATTGATGAAAGCGTGGAGCTGACCAAGCAGGCGGGGCATCGATTCGCGTCGAGGATGGTGAACGCCGTGCTGCGCCGGCTGGCGGCTGCAGAACCGTCAGGATGGAAGACTGATTCGGCGGCCGAGCTGGCGCTGGCTGAGGCGCATCCGGTGTGGATGGTTGAGCGCTGGGAGCGTTTCTACGGACTGGATTCTGCGCGAGCAATCTGCGCACATGGGCAAAGACAACCGACAGTGGTGATTCGTGTGCCGGATGCGGAGGCTGAGCTGATTGCGGCTGGAGTGGAGTTGGAGCCCGGTTCGCTGTTGAGCCGGGCGCGAGTGGTCGCCCGCGGCGATGTGACGGCGACCGAGGCATTTTGCACGGGGCGCGTGCGTATCCAGGATGAGGGATCGCAGTTGGTTGCGGAGCTGGCCGGTAGAGGCAAGGCGATTCTCGATCTCTGCGCCGCGCCGGGAGGCAAGACGCTGATTCTTGTTGAACGAAATCCGGGTAGTCGCGTGGTGGCGTGCGAAGCGAGCGAGCCACGGTTACGCCAGTTGCAGGAACGGCTGCGTGGGCTTGGGGAACGCGTGGAGTGCAGGCTTGCCGACGCGACGGAGTGGGCTGAGGAGCACGCGTTCGACGTTGTGCTGGCCGATGTGCCCTGCAGCGGGACGGGAACTCTCGGGCGGAATCCGGAGATTCGGCACCGGCTGCGCGAGGAGGACCTGGCGCGGCACGCAGAGCGGCAAAGAGCGATTCTGCAGGCGGCGCTGCGGGCGGCAAAGCCGGGTGGGCAGGTGTTTTATTCAACCTGCTCGCTGGAGCCTGAAGAGAACGAAGAGGTAGTTCGCGCGGTGCTGGCGGAGCGCGCCGACGTGAAGACGGTCCCGCCGACCGAACGAATCGAGCATCTCCACCACGAGGGCGTGCTGACGGCGGAGGGCGCGGAGCGGTTGGCGACGTGTGTTACGCGCGAGGGCTGGCTGCGGCTGCTGCCGGGCGCGCTGGGCACGGATGGCTTCTTTGTGGCGCGGATTGACCGGACAGTTTGAACCGATGAGTTGGTCCGGCAGGTCGATCGGTGCTGTTGAGCGCTACTCGAGATCGGACAAGCGAAGCGATGCATACTGGCGGCCGAGCGCGGCGCAGAGGGCTTCGACCACAAGCTCGTGGTCCGCGCGCTGTGGTAGCCCGGAGACGCTGATGCTGCCCACAACGCCCGCCCCGACGACGGTGAGCGGAAACGCGCCGCCGTGGGTGCAGAAGTCGGCGAGGGGAAGTCCCTGGCTTTCAAGGAGGGTCTCGCCTTTGAGCTTTTCCTTGAGGCCGACAGCATAGGAGCTTCGATGAAAGCGGGCAACGGTGTTCGACTTTCGCCGAACCCATTCCAGGTTGTCGGGGGTGGTGCCATCCAGAGCGGCGTAGAAGAGCGGATGGCCGAAACGGCGAATGTCGAGGACAACGCCGAGCGAACGCTCGCGGGCGAAGAGGTAGAGACGCGTGCCGAGCTCCCACGCAGCCCGGGCAGTGAATTCCGGAAAGACGAGCTCACGTTCCTGGAGAGCAATGCGTTCGAGGTCTTCGGCAAGGGGCATGAGGCGGGTCCTTTTTGGGAAGTGTGCGTAACCCAGCCATCATAGTGCGCGGCGGGCTGGGAAGCGAGAACAGCTCGCCGAATCAGGCTTCTGCGGTCTCCTCAATGTCGAGATTCGCCTGGGGGACGATGCCGAGGCGCTCGTAGGTGGGGCGCATTTCGCGACGGATACCCGGCAGCCGCGTCCAGAACCAGAGCGCGCCGGCGATGCAGGCGAAGCCGCAGAGAATGACGGTGTGCGGCGCGCCGATGGAGTGTGCGAGCGCGCCGGCAAGCAGGCTGCCGAAGGGCGCCATGCCCACGAACGCCATGGTGTAGTAGCTCATCACGCGGCCGCGCATCTGGTCGTCGACGAGGGTCTGGATGATGGTGTTGCTCGCAACCAGACCCTGCATCATGCCAAAGCCAGTGACGAGCATGAGAGCCATAGAAAGCCAGAAGGAATGCGAAAAGCCGAAGAGGATGAGGCCCACGCCGAAACAGGCTGCGGCGATGGGGATCATCTTGGTAAGGCCGCGGACGGAGCGGCGCGCCACAAGCGAAAGCGCGGAGACAAGCGCGCCCACGCCGACCGCACCCATCAGGAAGCCGAGCGTGTTGGCGCCGCCGTGCAGCACCCGCGCGGCGAAGATGGGCATGAGGACCATGAACGGCCATCCCATCAGGCTGAGGATGGCGAAGAGAAGAAGGATGCTGCGAACGGGGAGGAAGCGGGAGACGTAGGTCCAGCCGTCGTGGAGCTGGGCAAGCATGGACGCGGCGGCGCGCTGGGGCGCGAAGGCCGGCAGGCGCATCATGAAGAGCGAGATCAACACCGCGATGTAACTGACGCCGTCGGCAAAGAAGCACCAGCCCTCATTGGTGGCGGCGATAAGCAGCCCGGCGAGCGACGGCCCCACCAGCCGCGCGGCATTGACCATCGACGAGTTGATGGCGATCGCGTTGGAGAGATCGGCGCGGTCGTCGACCATTTGGATCATGAAGGACTGGCGGCCAGGCATGTCGAACGCGTTGATGACGCCCTGGAAGACGCTGAGAGCGAAGATTTCCGGGATGGTAATGCGGTGAGAGAGCGTGAGCCAGGCGAGGGCGAGCGACTGGATCATAGCCAGAGCCTGCGTCCAGAGGAGGACCTTGCGGCGGTCGACGCGGTCGACCAGCACGCCCGCGAGTGGCGCAAGGAGAAATGCCGGAATCTGGCCGGCGAAGCCGACCGCGCCAAGCATGAGCGCGGAGTGCGTGAGCCTGTAGACAAGCCAGGATGTGGCCAGGCGCGTCATCCAGGTGCCGACCAGAGAGATGGACTGGCCGGCGAAGAAAAGGCGGAAGTTGCGATGGCGCAAAGCGCGCCACGCATGCGCGAAATTGCGCAGCGGCGACACAGCGCGGCTAGGGGAGGGTTGACCCGAGGATGCCATGTGTACAGAATTTAGATGCGGCGGCAGACAGAAAGGACAGAACTACTTGGCGACGGTGAATTTCACTTC
Organism: Occallatibacter sp.; assembly: GCA_035534635.1. Classification (GTDB taxonomy): domain Bacteria; phylum Acidobacteriota; class Terriglobia; order Terriglobales; family Acidobacteriaceae; genus Telmatobacter. Next base: position 23,647 of record DATLRP010000034.1, on the reverse strand, counting down.
CATGGTGGCGTCCACGCGCGCGCCGGGCGCGGGATCCTGGGCAACGATGGAGCCGGGAGCGGGCGCGGGCTGCGCGGGCGCGAAGCCGGGCTGCGGCTGCGGGAACGGGACAAAGGTGGGAACGGCGGATTTGAGGCCCACAGCCTGAAGTTGGTCCTGCGCCGCGACAATGGGCAGTCCTGTGAAATCGGGCATCACGTAGCCGGAAGCAGTTTGCGGAACGGGCGCGGCAAACAGCAGATTGACGCTGGGCTGCTCAATGCCGTGCGCGTGTGCCGAGGGGTCCTGGGCGATGACGACGCCTTCGCCTGCGTCAGAGTCGGGCATGTGCGCGATAGTGCCAATTTCAAGCCCGGCGCGGCGGAACTCGATGGCGGCCTCGCGCTGTTCCGCGCCGACCGCGTTGGGAACATCCACCCGCTGCGGGCCAAGGCTCTCTGCAACGCGGACGCTCCACGCGCGGCGGACAACTGTGCCGGGAGCCGGAGACTGGGTGAGGATGTGGCCTTCGGGGACTTCTGCGGAGTAGTAGCGGTTGTCCACGTCGAGGTTCAGGCCCATGCCGGAGGTCTGGCTGCGTGCCTGCGCGACGGTCATGCCTTTCAGCGAGGGAACCTCGACCTCCGCGCCGTGGATGACGAAATGCATGGTCACCACTGCCGAGAGCATCGCCAGCACCACCAGCCCCATGATGAGCGAGGCGATGCGGAAGAAGCCGAGGAAAAATTGCTTGTTCATGGCTCGGGCTCCCCGTCCGGATAGACAATTTGATAGTCGATGGTCGCGACCTTCTCCAGCATTTTGGAGACGGAGCAATACTTGTTCTTGGAGAGCGAAACGGCGTCTTCAACGGCCTTTCTGCTCAGTCGGCCACGCAGCGAATAGGTGAGATGGATGTGGGTGAAGATGCGCGGGTAGGTCTCCGCGCGCCGGGCGGAGGCTGAAACGCGCAGCGCGGTAAGGCACTGGCGCTTCTTCTTCAGAATGCTGACAACATCGACCGAAGTGCAGCTGCACAGCGCCATCAGCACGGCTTCAAGCGGACTGGGGCCGTGCAGGTGGGCACCATCGCCGTCGAGCACGACGGTGTTGCCGTTCTCATTCGAGGCTTCAAAGACTTCGTCGTGCTTCCATTCGCTGTGAGCGATCACGGCAGGCTCTCCTTGAGGTCAACGCGTGTTGTCGGTGACGGGCTCGGGGTGAATGGTGACGCGGTAGACCTCGGGACAATCCAGCTTGAAGCGGTCTTCGAGCGCGGTGATGACTTCGTGCACGCGTGCCATGGGCAGGTCGTCAGGCAGCGAGCAGTGGCAGCTCAGGATAATGTGTTCGCCGGCGCGGCCCACGGAGACGTCGTGGACGTCGGAGATTTCCGGGAAGTGACGCGCGGCGTCGCGGAGGGCCTGGGTCAGGCGGCGGTCCTCCTCAACCACTTCCTCCGGCTGCTCGATGGTGGCCGGTTCGCTTTCGATGTGGGTGATGACGGAGTCGATTTCAGGCGCTTCGCGCAGGATCTCGGCCTCCATGGCGGTCACGAAGTCGTGGGCCCGCCGCAGAGGCATGGTCTCGTCTAGCTCGATGTGCTGCTCTACGCGGAGGCGGCCGTGGTGGGACTGGACGCTGAGCTCGTGGACGAACACGTTGTTGCGCGCGGCCACAGCACGTACGCGGTCGAAGATGCTTTCAGCGCGACCCTGGCGGGGGACGGTGTGGATGACCACGTCCGCTTGGGGCAAAGCGCGCTGCACGGCGGCCGTCGCGGCGCGGACCAGGTCGCTGGTGTGCTCGAAGGTGAAGTGGCGCGGCAGCGCGAGCGTGAGGTCGGCAAAGTAGGTGGCCCCGGAGCGGCGTACCCGAGCCTGCTCCACTTCGAGAACGCCGTCGACCTGCTCGACTTCGCGAATCATGCGCCGGCGCGTCTCTGCGGGGATACTGTCCATGAGGACGCCGATGGTCTCATGCGTGAGCTTCGCGGTCAGACGCAGGATCATCAGCGAGACGACGACGGCGGCAAAAGGATCGGCGTAGCGGAGCGAGTCGATGTGGAAGTGCTCGCCGGCCCAGCTGGTGCCCAGGCCTGCCAGAACGGCAAGGGTGGACCAGATATCGGACGCGAAGTGGAAGGCATCGGTTGCGAGCGCGGGCGATCCCGTGCTGCGCGCGACGGCGGCAAGGCGGCGGGAGCGCCAGTAATCGACGGCGATAGAAAGGAGAAGAACCAGCATCGGCCAGGTGGGGTGGCGCAGCTCGACAGTGTGATGGAAGACGTGCTGGAGCGCCTCCCAGATGATCCAGGCGCAGGAAACGGCCATCAGGCCCGCTTCAGCAAAAGAAGAAATATTCTCGATTTTGCCGTGGCCGTAGGTGTGGTCTTCGTCGGCGGGCTTGTCGGAAACGCGAACAGAGAAAAACGTAAGCGCGGCGCCGGTCAGGTCAAGGCCCGAATGGGCTGCGTCGGAGAGCACGCCGAGCGAGCCGGAGACCAGGCCCGCGGCGAGCTTGAGGAGGGTCATGGCTCCGGCGGCGAGCATGGATTGAAGCGCGACGCGGCGCTTCTCCGCGGAGTGGTCTGCCGGAGGCGCGAGTCCCGGACTGGCTGCGGCATCGTGCATGGCTTTCTCAGCCTATCGCGGGTCGAGTGGCGGTGTACAACCCGGAAATGCCGAAAGTGTAGGGCTGCCAGGCGCCGCCGTCGAATCCGCGCTCGCCGAGAAGGGTGAGCATCTCCGCGGGCGGAGGAAAGCTGCCGACCGAGGTGGGCAGATAGTTGTACGGGCCGTCCTTGCCGCACATCAGACGACCGATTGCGGGAAGAATCCGACGAAAGTAGACGGCATAGGCTCTGCCCAGCAGTCCTCCCGGCTCGGAAAACTCAAGGATGCCGAGCTGGCCGCCAGGGCGCAGGACGCGATGGAATTCCCGCAGGCCAGCTTCATAATTGGCCAGGTTTCGGAAGCCGAAGGCGGTGATGACAAGGTCGAGCGACTGCGCGCGCAGGGGAAGGTGGAGCGCGTCGGCTTCGAGGGCGACCGCTCCGCGGCCCGAGAACTTGTGCGCTCCGCGGCTGAGCATCGCATGGGAAAAATCGGCGGCGAGGATGGGGCGCGCACCCGCGGGACGCTGACGCAGGAGGGCCATCGTCAGGTCGCCGGTGCCGCAGCAGACGTCAAGAACGGCGGCGTTGGGGTCGGCCAGGACTGCGCGGAAGCGGCTGGCGGCACGACGCCACCAAAGCCGGTCGATGTTGGCGGAGAGGACGTGGTTCAGCAGGTCGTAGCGCGGCGCGATGCTGTTGAACATCTGCTGGACGGAGCGTGCGGCGGAGGCTTCGTCGGCCGCTCCCTGCGGGCGGGCTCCGGCGGCGGTCATCAGGCTCTCCGCTCCCGGGCGCAGGCGAGCATGTATTTCGCGGCGGCTTCAAGTTCGGCGGCGGTGACGTCTTCCACGACGCCGGCGCTGCCGATCCCCACAGGAAGAACAAAGCGACGGACGCCGCCTGTGTTCTTCTTATCGGACCCGGATGTGGTGACGAGCTTGGCGGCGCGGACCTTGAGCGTCGGCAGCGGGCCGTAGCGGTGGATGAGCGCTTCCATGCGGTCAAATTGCGCCGCAGAGATGGTGCCGCGGGTGCGTGCGAGGGAAAGCGCGGCAATCATGCCCCACGCGACGGCTTCTCCATGCAGGATGGCGCGGTAGCCGGTAGCCTGTTCGATAGCGTGGCCCAGGGTGTGGCCGAAGTTGAGAATCATGCGCAAGCCGCTTTCGTGTTCGTCGCGACTTACAACGTCGGCCTTCATGCGGATGGAGGCGGCAATCACTTTCTCAAGCGCGCGCGGCTCTCGGCGTAAGATCGAGGCGACATTTTCCTCCATGTAGCGGACAAGGGCCCTGTCGCGGATGATACCCGCCTTGATGCTTTCCATCAACCCGGCGCGCAGCTCGCGGTCTGAAAGAGTTTGCAGCACGTCGATGTCGGCAAAGACCGCGACAGGATGATGGAAGCTGCCGACGAGATTCTTGCCCTCCGGAAGATTCACGCCGGTCTTTCCGCCGACCGAGGAATCCACCTGGGCGAGAAAGGTGGTAGGCACCTGGATATACGGAATGCCGCGCATGAAAATCGCTCCGACAAAGCCGCCCACGTCCCCGACGATTCCGCCGCCGAAGGCAATGACCACAGAACTGCGGTCGCCGCCTGCGGCAATCATCTGGCGAAGGAGCTTTTCCGCGCTGGCCAGGGTTTTGTGGCTTTCGCCCGGCGGCAGAAAGAGGGCAATCGGCGGTTCGGGAAAGGACTCAAGGAAGGCATTGGACCAGAGAGCCCAGATTCCCGGTGAGGTGAGGACGAAGACGCGGCGGGGAAGACGCCCGGCAACGCGCTGGATGCGCGGCGCGAGCGAGCGGAGCAGGCCGCTGCCGGTGAGCACGTTGTATCGGGCCGATGGTGTGACGACACGGATGGTTTGCACGCTGCTTTCATCCTACTAAAAGCGCGGGCATCGGCGTGGTGAGTGCGGGCACCTAGGCGAGAAGCCAGAAAAGCGGAACGAGGCTTATGGCGGCCAGGCTTAGCAGAAACTCCAGGCTCTCCCGGCCGGCTCTGCGGTCCGCGAGCGAGTAGGCGTAGATGCCCTTGACGACGTTGTTGCTGGCCGCGGCAATGAGGATGGCGATGGCGGCGACGTTGAGCGGAGTGAGGGTGCCGGCGGACTGCGTCAGGCCCATGATGAAGGGGTCCACGTCGCTTACGCCCATCAGGGCGGCCAGCGTGTTCAGGCCTGCGCTGCCAAGGTAGGTCACAGCCAGGTGCGCTGCCACCAGCATGGCCAGAAACAGGCCCGCAAAGAAGAAGGCGGTAAGCAAGTCGAGCGGGTTCTTGGGCTCGAAAGCGCGCTGCACGGTCTGCGCGGCGGGGTCGGCGCGGCGGGTCCACAGCCAGCCCGCGAGAACGGCAAGCACCGTGAGAACCGCGAAGGGCGCGGCCAGGCGTAACATCAGTTGGCGGTTGAAGAGGGCCAGAAGGATGATGAGCCGAACGTACATCACGCCGGAAGCAATCAGGATGCTGCCGGAGAACAGATGCGGGTGCTCTTCCTTAGCCGAACGCCGTGCAAGGACAACGGTGGTCACCGTGGACGAGTAGGCCCCGCCCAGCAGCGCCGCCAGCACCACTCCGCCCTTCGTCAGCTTCTGCAGCACATAGCTCAGATAGGAAATGGTGCTGATGGCGACCACCACCAGCCATGTCTTGAATGGGTTGATCTGGAATTGCGTGAAGGTCTGGTTGGGAAGAACGGGAAGAATCACGCCGGAGAGAAGAAGGAACTTGGCGAAGGTAAAAATTTCATTCGGCGGAATGCGGCCGGCCAGCTTTTCGAGGGCAGTCTTCAGGTCAAGAAGGATGAGATTCGCGACCGCGAGCGTGGTGGCAATCCAGAAGTGGCCGTCGCACACCAGCGCACCGACCAGGAAGGTGGCAAGGCCGGAGATTTCAGACGCAACCCCGGCGGTCTGTGAGGTATTGAGCTTGTGCCAGTAGGAGACAAGCAGGAACGATGCGACAACGAGGAATCCGATTGTGAGCGGAAGCAACTGCGTGCCGGAAAGCAGCGCAAGGGAGTAGCCGAGGAGGCCGATCAGAGGAAAGGCGCGGACCCCGCCGAAGAAGTACGCAGCGCCCGTGGCCTTCTGCTCCTCGCGTTCCAGGCCAATGAGGAAGGAGAGGAAGAGGACAAGGAAGATTTTCACGGCATCCGGCGGAAGGTGCTGGTAGAGCTCCATGCGAGACGAGCCTCCGGTGGCAGCTCCGGCGGATGCCCGGAAACGGCCTGGCAGACAGCTTACACGCAAGGCGGCGGCACCGGCGCGGACCGAGAGCCGCGGCCTCCATTTTCGCACGGACTTTTCCGGCCGCGACGATGGGCGATTCCAGAAGCACTCCGGGCAAAACCGCACGGCGATGGAGGGCCGCGTGCTCTTTGAGACGTGGTGAGGGAACCCCGCGGGCGGAAGTACCGTACACTGAGTGCGAACAGGAGGTTGGTGTATGAAGGTGCAGATTCAGGGCACGACAATGCCCGTGCTCAACGTGCAGCTTGACCCGAACGAGAGCGTCTTCTCTGAGAGCGGAGAACTCTCGTGGATGACGCAGTCCATCCAGATGACGACGCATACGCAAATGGGCGGCGGCGGCGGGCTCTTCGGCGTGCTCAAGCGCGTGGCGGGCGGAGGCAGCATCTTCATGACGGAGTACCGCGCATGGCAGTACCCGGGCGAGGTGTCATTCGCCACCAAGGTGCCGGGTCACATTGTGCCCGTGGAGGTGGGTCCCGGGCAGGAGTACATGGTGCACCGTCACGGCTTTCTCTGCGCAACGCCACAGGTCAACATCAGCGTGGGTTTTCAGCAGTCGCTGGGCGCGGGCATCTTTGGCGGCGACGGATTCCTGCTGCAGAAGGTGAGCGGAATGGGCACGGCGTGGCTTGAGCTTTCCGGCGAGCTGATCCAGAAGTCCCTTGCGCCGGGCGAGATGCTGCGGGTGCATCCGGGGCACGTCGGCGCGTTCCAGTCCTCGGTGGGCTTCCAGATCACCACGGTGCCGGGCATCAAGAACATGATCTTCGGCGGAGATGGGCTGTTCCTGGCCGTGCTCACGGGGCCTGGGACAGCGTGGCTGCAAACCCTGCCGATCTCGCGTCTGGCGCACCAGATTAGTGAGTATCTGCCACAGCAGGGCCGCAGCCAGGTGGGCTCGGCGGCCGGCGGCGCACTGCTGGGCGGAATTGTGGGATCGATTCTGGGCGGAAACCAGTAAGGGCGATGCCAAGGGCGGAACGAAAGGGACGCGGATGAGCGGTGGCATGCATGAAGAACAGACCGGAAGTCGAGACTTCCGCAAGGAAATTGTCTTCAGTCTGGCGCTGCTTCTGGCCTGCTACGTGGCCTGGCTGGCGCGCGAAGTGCTGGTGCTGCTTTATGTCAGCGGATTGCTGGCGGTGGCGCTCTGCCCGCTGGTCCGGTGGGTGTCCACTCTGCGCGTAGGCAGGTGGCAGCCGTTCAAGGGGTATGCGATCCTGATACTGCTGGTGCTGCTGGCCGGAGCGGTAACAGCCTTCGGGTTTCTCTCGATCCCGCCCGTGATTCAAGACCTGCAGGAGTTCGGGCGCGAGATGCCAACGCGCTTGCCGGAGATTCTGGCGAAACTGCAGCACATTCCCTTTGCCGACCGGCTGCAAGCCGGCGAGCTGAGCGCGAAGTTGCAGGGCTTCGCCAGCGAAGCGGCGGGCTATATGCTGGTCTCCATCCGGAGCTGGGCGGGTAAGCTGGTCACCTTCATCGCGGGATTTGTCCTCACCATTTATTTCCTGGTGGAAGGTGACCAGGCTTATCACTGGTTCCTGTCGTTCTTCAAGCCGGAGAGCCGCGCGCGGCTGGACGCGACCCTGCAGCGGGCCAAAACGCAGATGGGCAAGTGGCTGCTGGGCCAGGGCAGCCTGATGCTGATTCTTGGCGTGTCAAGCACCATCGCCTATGTGCTGCTGGGCGTGCGTTACGCGTATGCGCTGGGCGTGCTCACCGGGATCCTGAACATCATTCCTGTGGTAGGCGCGGCGGTCAGTCTTGTGCTGGCACTGCTGGTGGCGGCAATCGATTCCTGGGGACGCGTGGTCGGCGTGGCTGCGTTCTTTCTGGTATATCTGCAGGTGGAGAACTCGTTTCTGGTGCCGCACATCATGAGGAACCGAGTGGGGCTGCCGGGGCTGGGGATTCTGGCGGCCTTGCTGCTGGGCTCTTCGCTGGCCGGAGTCATGGGTGCGCTGGTGTCTGTGCCCACGGCGGTGCTGGTCTCGGTGTTGGTGGACGAATACCTGGTGCAGAAGGAAGCGGCCTGAGCGAAGCCGGTCCGAGCCAAACCGGGCCTGAGCAAAACCGGGATGGTAACGATACCCAGGTGGGCTTGTATACTCCCTGTGTCCGCAATGGGCGGACGGGAGAGGGATCGATGCACAATCTCGGTAGTCTTTCATTCCTTCGCGCCGCGGGAGTGCAGCTGGCAGTTCTGCTTGCGCTTCCCGCGGCAGTGATCGCGGCCCAGACACCGGCGGGAACCCAGAGCACCGCCAATTCGCCGGCGGCCAGTCCGTGTTCAGTGCTGCCGTCGGGCGGAATTCCGGTGAGCGAGACGCTGCGCGGGAAGGTGGTCGGCTTCCTGGACTCAGGACACCTGAAGCCAGGCAAGGAGATTTGGTTTGAAGCGGCCACAGGCGAGGCGTTCCCGGGATGTACTGTGGACCAGGGATCGCCGATTTACGCACGCGTGATTGCGCAGACCTCGACCAAGAAGCCGGACTCGTCAGAGCTGACGCTCTCCTTTGACCGCGCGGATTGCGAGGGGCACTCGAAGGCGCCTGTCAAGATGATTTTGCTGGGCGTGTGGACGCCGGAAGCAAATGCCGGCTCGATCCACGACTCCGTCCCCACGGAAGTCGCCGGAGGCAGCCGCCAGATCTCCGATGCCGCGGCCGAGACCAACGGCTGGGACCAACGGCTGAACCCCGGGGGGCAGCAGGGCACCATCAAGCCCGGCGTAGTCATCGGCATGCCGGCCCTCACGCTTGATCCGCAGGGCGGACCGTCCTGCAGCGCGAGGTTGACCAGCACCAAGCGCAAGATCGAGTTCGGCCCGAGCACGGTGCTGTTCCTGGCGCTGGTAAAGACAGAGCAAAAGTAAAGCTACCTGGCGGCGTGGCAGGGGCTGCTGTCGGCCAGCCGCGCGGATCAGCGGGCGGGTTGAGCTGCCGCGGCATGCAGGGCCGCATCCACGGCCGCCTTCACCACGCCGCAGCGGGCAAAGAAGCGGACAAAGCCACTTGACAGGCTTTGCGTCGGCCATGCGGGGGTTAGCGCCTCGCTGGCCGCCGGGTGCACCGCGGCCAGCTTCAGCGCGCCGGAGCCCTGCGAGTCCAGAACAAGTTGTGTAAGCTTGCGCGCAAGCTCGAGCGGGAAGCTTTCCGACACGAAGACCATCTTGTCGCGCGTGGTGATCACCACGGGACCTTCATTGGTGGAAAAGACCTGCTGCATGTCGCCGTTTGCGGTCGCGGCGGCTTCGGCGGCCTTGTCCTCCGTCAGCCCGGAGTACTTGCTGCCCAGCTCGGAGGCATAGAGGTGCGCAAAGTTCACGGCCGAGGCCGAGTTCCTCCAGCGGGAAAGATAAAAGATTGCGATCGACTTGGTCGTTGCTTGCTCTGCCGGTGTGGCGCGGCGCAGCTGGCCGGCCCAGTAGAGGCCTCCGTCCCACGCAGGAGTAAAGTCCCGCGCGGCGTTGTCACCGCCAAAGAGGCCGGTCAGGATTTGCACGTCGAGCTGGCCCACCTGGCCGATGTCATACGGCCGGTAAAGCGGGTCCAGGAGAGGATGAATGTTGGGCAGCAGGGGGATGGGAGGAATCAGGCCCTGCTCGTACATCCGCGGATTGATGATCTCCCAGCTCGAGGAAGGCGGATGGTCGAGCGTGCCTGCGAAGGCGGACTCGCGGCCCTTGTCCATCCAGATGTCTTGCTCGAAGCTGAGGCCCTCCCTGTAGGGGAACATCAGGGATTCAGAGAGCAACAGCGGCGCACGTGCCAGGATCGGCGAATCCGCCGAGCCGTTCATGTGCTGCTTCAGGATCTCAACCACCTCGGGGTCTTTGATGAGGCTGCGGCCCATGGGCTTGAGCATGTTGTCCATCATCACGGCTGTGGCCTGGCCCTCGGTCACCGCTTCGCGTGCGGTGTCCATCTCATCTTTCTGAATGTGGACATTGTCCTCGGCGAAGGTGGTGGAGACGTCGGGCGGGGTCTGGTCGCTCCATTTCACCAGGTCCACGTGCTGGTCCTGCAGGGCGTGGGTCAGCTCGTGGGCCAGAACGGTCTTCTGCTCGTCGGGGCTCACCCAGTCCAGCAGATTCACCGTCTTGGTCTTCGGGTCGTAATAGGCCTCAATCTGCTCGCCGAGAAGCTGGAGCAGGAAGGGCTTCAGGTCGAAGTCGCGGTCCAGCAGGCCGAATTTCTTCAGGACCAGCTCGCTGCGCTGGAAGCGCTTTGCGTCCTGGTCGTCGTTCATTTGCTTGCGGAGATAGGCTTCGACGGCGGCGCGGGTGGTGAGCTGGCGCTTGACCTCGCTTTTGATCGGCAGGCCGGTTTCGTCTGAGGCGAATTTCAGCAGTTGATCGACCATGCCGAAGAGCTGCTTGGACTGCTCGGGAGTGATGCGAGTGGGCGTCGTTGGAGACTGGGCGGCCGGAGCGGTAGGAGGAGACTGTGGAGCGGCGGGGGGGACGGCGGCTTGTGCCGGGGCAAGGGCCGCAGCCAGCACGAGCAGGGCCGCCGCAATCCATCGGCCGAAAGAGCTTGCCGCAGCCGTGCGGGGTTTCATCATGGAATCTCCGAAGTGAAGAAACAGATGCCGGTGCTTCCCTGGGAAGAGGCCGGGCATCCTACTCTCAAGGCTATAATCAGGAAGCGGCGCCGTGCGCGATTTGAGCATGAAAAGTACACGCATAGGCCGGGAATCGCAGTGATGATGACGGAATCTGTTGTTGCAACCACGACGCCAGCCACGCTGCTTGCCGCGACGCTGGCATCGGCCAAACCTCTCACGCTGGCGGAGTATCGGGGCGTGATGACTCCCCTCGAGTTAGACGCGCAGGAGAGGGAAATAGCGGCACTTGCGCACGAAGCCGCGGTGCATGATCTGGGCTGGATGCGGCGGGTGGCAGTGCACGGAGAAGATCGCTTCCGCTGGCTGAGCGGCATGGTGACAAATACGGTCAAGGATCTGGGAACGAATGCCGGGGCCTGGAACCTGGTGCTGAATGCGCAGGGGCGCATCCAGGGCGACCTGACCGTGTGGCGCGAGGGCGAGGAGTTGGAACTCGAAATCGCCGCGAATCAATATGATCGGCTCATGGCGCACTTCGAGCACTTCATCATCATGGACGATGTGGAATTGCATCCGATGGGCGCAGAGCCGGGCGCGGGCGAAACAGCAGTGGGCGTCACGGGGCCGGAGGCAGAGGCGGTGTTGGCGCGGATCGGATTGCCTGCAATCTCCGAAGCGATGACCTCGACCCGCGTCGAGTGGAACGGACTGGACCTGAAGGTTTTTCGCGGCCACGGCGTGCTCGCGCCGCATTTCACCATTTGGACGCCGGCGGCGGGACTGATGCGGCTGTGGCGTACGCTTTCCACCGGGGGCGCCACACCGGTCGGTTGCCGCGCTCTGGAGGCCTTCCGGATTGCCGAGGGAATCCCGGCCTACGGCGTGGACATCGTGGAGCGGGATCTGCCGCAGGAGACGGCGCAGATGCGGGCGCTGCACTTCAGCAAAGGCTGTTACCTGGGCCAGGAGATTGTGGAACGGATCCGGTCGCGGGGAAATGTGCACCGGCACCTTCGGTCGCTCGAGCTGAGTGGGCCGGTGCCGGAGACGGGCACGGAGCTCACGCTGGAAGGCGTAGCCGTGGGACACATCACCAGCGCGGCGGAGCTGGCTCTGGCTGAGGGCGCGCGGAAGTTTGCCCTGGCGATGCTGCGCGCCGAGGCGGAAACCGACCGGGCTCCGCTCAACTATCAGGCAGGATCGGAAACAGGCGAGGCGAGACCATTGACGGGTCCGCCGGCGTGGAACGAACAGCGATAAGAGGGCAGGAAAAATGAGCGATACGCCGAAATTCGAGGTGATTGACCGCCGCAAATTCAAGGCGGAGGAAGAGCGCGAACAGGAGCAGAGCGCGACGACGCGAGCCGAAACGAAGCCTGAAGAGACGGGCGCGCTCGCCGCCGGACCTCGGCTGGTGGTGCCGGAAGAACCGCCCGAGCCGCAGAAAGCGGTGCCGACCGACACAGCCGAGGAAGGTGCGTATCCTGAGATGCCGCCTGCGCCGACGGCCGAGGAGAGCAGCCAGCAGAAGTCGGCCTATGACGCCAGCGCGCAGAGGCTGGAGGATCTGGTGCGGGCGCAGAATCCGGCCATGGGGCCGCAGCCGCCGGTGGGATTCGAGCATCTGGTGCAGCAGCTTTATCTTTCGGCCATGATCCAAATGGGCGCCGGCGGCCCAGAGGGCCAGCGTCCGCGCGTGGACATCCTGGGGGCAAAGCAGACCATCGACCTCATGGGCGTGCTGGCGGAAAAGACCAAGGGAAACCTGACTGCAGCCGAGGATCAAACGCTGCAGACGGTGCTCTTCGAGGTGCGGATGGCCTTCCTCGAATTGACCAACATGATCACGCTGCAGGGTGTGCCGGCTCCGCCACCGCCGACAGCCAAGCACTAGGCGGGGGCAGACCCGGGGATGGAAGGCAAGGTTACATTTCTGGGGACGGGAACCTCGATGGGGGTCCCAACGGTGGGGTGCAGGTGCGCCGTGTGCACATCCACCGACCCCAGGGACCGGCGGATGCGGCCTTCGCTGCTGGTGGAGTGGCAGGCGGGCGAGCGCACGCGGACCGTGGTGATCGACACCGGGCCGGACTTTCGCGAGCAGGCGCTGCGTGCCGGGCTCACGCGCGTGGATGCGGTGCTTTACTCGCATGGCCATGCGGACCACATCCTTGGCATGGACGACCTGCGCCCACTCAGCTATGCCGCGGCGCGCGAAGGCGGGCAAATTCCGCTCTACGCCTCGGATGAGACGGCAGAGGTGATGCGGCGTGTGTATGACTACACGTTCGCGCCCGATGCGACCTATATGAACCGCGCGCGTGTGCGGCTGGAGCAGCTGGGCGAGCGGGTGAAGGTGCATGAAGTGGAGTTCCTGCGGGTGCCAGTGCTGCACGGAAAGATGTCGATTGCGGGATTTCGGTTCGGTCGGACGGCCTACCTGACGGACGTGAGCACGATTCACGAGGAGAGTTTTGCGCTGCTGCACGGGCTGGATGCGCTGATAGTGTCGGCGCTGCGTCACAAACCGCATCCGAGCCACGCCACGCTGGATCAGGCGATGGAGTGGGCGCGGCGGATCGGCGCGAAACAGACATGGTTCACGCACATTGCCCACGAGCTGGGGCACGCGGAGACGAATCGGGCGCTGCCCCAGGGCATGGCGCTGGCCCACGACGGGTTGAGCTTTGCCGCGGAACTGGGTCCGGTGGTGCCATGAGCAAACGTTCCAGGCCAGAGGCGGCGGTGTATCGCTCGCTCGACGAGATTCCGGCGGATTTCGGGCCGAGCGTGGCTGCAATCGGAAACTTTGATGGCGTGCACCGCGGGCACCAGGAGGTTCTTGCTGCGACGGTTGCGGAAGCGCGGGAGAAGAATGCGCGGTCGGTGGCGCTCACTTTTGAGCCTCATCCGGAAAAGTTCTTGCGGCCGGCAAACGCGCCGAGGCTGCTGACGCCGCTCGACGAACGCGTCAGGCTCCTGAAGCAGACGGGCGTGGCTGCGGTGGTGGTGCTGCGGTTCGATGCGGCGCTGGCGCAGATGCGTGCAAAAGACTTTGCGCGGCATGTGCTGGCCGGGGGGCTGCGGGTGGAGGCGCTGCACGAGGGCGCGAGTTTCCGCTTCGGGTACCGCGCCGAGGCGGGGGTTGCGGAGCTTGTTGCGTTCGGCGTGGAGATGGGCTTCGTGGTGCATGTACACCCGGCTGTACGTGTGCACGGGTTGGAGGTCTCAAGCTCGGTGGTGCGGAAGTTCGTGGCGGCGGGCGAGATGAAGCAGGCGCGATGGATGCTGGGGCGGCCCTTTGGCGTGCGTTCGCGGCCCGCGCGCGGGCGCGGCGAGGGAACACGGCTGCTGGTGCCTACGGTGAACCTGGCGGAGTATGGGGAATTGCTGCCCGCGCATGGCGTGTACGTGACGCGGCTGCGGATTGGCGAGCGCTGTTTTGACGCGGTGACGAATGTGGGCGACCGGCCCACATTCGACGGCGCGGGCTTCGGCATAGAAACGCACATCCTCGACTTTGAGCCGATGGAACTGAGCGAGCACACGGCGCTCGAGCTCGAATTTCTGCTTCGGCTACGCGACGAAGAGCGCTGGCCTTCTGTGGACGCACTGCGGGCGCAGATTGGCCAGGATGTAGCGCGGGCGAAGCGGTACTTCCGGCTGGCCGCGCGGATTCGGATGCCAAACGGGACCCAAAGCCGGGTCAGCGCGGAATAGGCACCACGACGCGCTGCTGCGATACGCGCGAGGGCGACGCGGGCTCGGCCGGCGGATGGGCTGGCGGCGCGTGCGGCTTCGGGCGCGGAGTTAGGGCGGCGTGATTGGCGGGCGCGGTGGACTGGACAGGCGGCCGGCCGGGTGACTGGGCGGAGGCCTGGTTGAGCGGCTCAGCCGTCAGGTCGCTGGGAAACTGCTCGTTCGGGCTTAGCGCGATGGCCGCGTGCATAAAGTCCATCCAGATTGGAAGAGCCGCGCGTGCGCCAGTCTCCTTGCTGCCGAGAGACTGCTGATTGTCATAGCCGACCCAGACGCCGCAGGTGATGGAGGGTGAGAAGCCGAGGAACCAGGCGTCTGTGAAGTTGCTGGTGGTTCCAGTCTTGCCGCCGAGGGGGTGGTGGAGCTCGGAGGCCACGGCACCGGTTCCGTGGGCGATGACGGCCTGGAGAAGCACCATCATCTTGCGGTCAGTTTCCTGGCTGATGACCTCATCGATTTCCGGGCGATCCTGCCAGAGGGTGACGCCTTCGTAGTTCTGGACCTTGCGGATCAGCCGCGGAGCGACGCGAATGCCGTCATTGGGAAAGACCGCGTAGGATGCCACCTGCTGCTCAAGGCTGATGCTGGCGGCGCCGAGGGCGATGGGCAAATAGGGCGGGATGTCCGAGGTGACGCCGAAGCGGCGGGCCATGGCGATTACGTTGCGGATGCCCACGCGGGCAGCGAGCTTGACGGCGGGAACGTTGCGCGACTCCGCGAAGGCGGTGGTCAGCGTCATGGGGCCTTTGAAGTCATTCTCGTAATCGTGGGGCGCGTATCCGTTAAAGTTCACCGGGGTGTCGAGGATGATGTCCGTGGGGTTGGCTCCCTGCTCCATCGCGGTGGCGTAGACGTAGGGCTTGAAGCTGGAGCCCACCTGACGCTCGGACTGGGTGGCGCGGTTGAACTGGGAGAGCTGGAAGTCGCGGCCGCCGACCATGGCGAGAACGTCTCCGGTGATGTTGTCGACGACCAGCAGCGCGGCCTGCGCGCCGGAATCCTGCTCGAGCGCAGCGCGGTGCGCGCCGCCTTCGGACTGGGTGATCAGGTGCACATAGATGATGTCGCCGGGCCTGACGAGCGCGTCGGCATAGCGTTCGCCGGTCCAGGCCCAATCCTGCGGGAGGATGAGGATGGGCTGCTCGCCGATGCGGGCGCTTATTTCAAGCGGCAGAACGCGGGTGACGACGGCGTGAACATAGTCGCCGGGATGGGCGGTAGTGGCCCAGTCTGGATGGCGATAGGTGGCGATGGACATGCCGCCGGCAAAGACATTTTCGAGATGGCCCTTCCAGCCGTGCCTTCGCTCGTATGCGGCCAGGCCGTCCTCGACGGCCTGGTTGGCAACCCTTTGGAGGTTCAGGTCGAGCGTGGTCTGGATGCGGAGGCCGGCCTCATGCACCTCTTCGGGTCCAAAGCGCTTCTCAAGCTCCCGGCGGACGTCCTCCTGAAACCAGGGAGCAATCGATTGATCGGGTTCGGTGATGTGGAGGCCAAGGGGAGAATTGCGGGCCTCCTCGGCCTGCTTGTGCGTGATCACGCCGTCAGACTCCATTTCGTCGAGAACAAGATTGCGGCGGCGGAGGCATCGGTGGGGATTGAGAATCGGCGAATAGGCGGCGGGACCTTTGGGCAGACCGGCGAGCATGGCCGCTTCAGGCAGGGTGAGATCCTTGGCGTGTTTGCCGAAATAGAACTCCGAGGCGGCTTCGAAGCCGTACATGCCGCTGCCCAGATAGATCTGGTTGCCGTAGAGAGTAAAGATCTGCTGCTTGGTAAAAGCGTGCTCAATCTGGATGGCGAGGAAGGCTTCCTGGACTTTGCGGGTGAGGGTTCGCTGGTCCGTGAGGAAGAGGTTGCGTGCCAGCTGCATGGTTAGGGTGGAAGCGCCCTGGCCGCGGCTGTGGCTGCGCAGGTCGTGAAGGAGCGCGCCGAGGATGCGAAAGACGTTGACGCCCCAATGCGATTCGAAGCTCTTGTCCTCAATGGAGATGACTGCCTTGCGCAGGATGGGGGCGAAGCCCTCGTAATTGACGACAATCCGTCGCTGAAGGGCGAAGGAGCCGATGATGCGGCCGTTGCGGTCATAGAGATCGGTGGTGGTTGAGGGCCGGTAGCGCTCCAAATCGTGAATCTGGGGCAGGTCCACGGAGTAAACGAGCATGAGGCCGGCGAGCAAGCCGGTGACGATGGCGAGCAGGGCGAGAACCACCAGGGCAAGGTTGCCGGCGATCTTGAAGCGGCCAAAGGATGGAAGCCTGAGGCGGCGGTGCGCGGGCGCCCCTTCCGGCTCGAGCCGATGGGTGCGGCCCAGGCCGCGCGGCCGGGAAGGCTGATGGTGGGTGACAGCCAAGGGCTTAAGGCCTCATGGGAGCTGCGCCGGCAGGCAGCCGGGAGCGCCTAGGCTAAGGCTAGCACCGTTTGGCTCCACGGCAGGGCACGGGGCGCGGTTACGAACCACGCGGAATAAGGGAAAGGGAATCCGCCCGGCGGTCTGTTCCCTTTAAGGTTAGCTGTTCCCTTTAAGGAGCTGAAGGGCCTTGGTCAGCGCTTCGTCGGCCTTGGGCGTGTTGGTGGGAATGTCAAAGGCATTCTCCACGTTCTGGTCCACTTCGACGGTCGGCGTGACCGCGTCATCCTGAATCTTTTTGCCGTCCGGGCCCTCATACTTGGCCACGGTCAGCAGCAGCGCGCCGCCGTCCGGCAGATCGATGGTTTTCTGGACCGAACCTTCGCCGAAGGTGCGCTCGCCGACGATCTGGCCTCGATGATCCCCCTCGATGGCATCGGCGGTGAGCTCAGCCGCGCCGTACGTGCCGCGATTCACCAGGACGGCGAGAGTCGCCGAGGTGAGGAACTTTGCCGGATCGGCGGTGAAGGTCTGCGTGGGGAACTTTTGGCCCTGGAGCGTGGCCATGGTGCCGTTCTGGATGAAAAAGTTGGCCAGGCGGAGGCCTTCCTGCTCGGAGCCGTGAGAGCAGTCGCGCAAATCGAGGAGAATCTTCTGATTCTTCTTGGCGGCTTTCAGCTTGGCGGCGATCTCGTCCACGCGCGCGGGGGTCAGAGCATCCGGCTTGAGGTAAAGGATGCTGGAGTTGTCGTACTCCTGTTCGTCCAGGGTCGGTAGCGGCGTGACCGCGCGGGTGAGGGTGAGCTTTTCCGGCTCCTCCTTGCGCGGGCGGATGACGGACATCGTGACCGGGGAACCGGGCTTGCCCTCGAGCATGATGCGGATGATGGCCAGGGAGAGCTCGCGGGTAGACTTGGGGCCGATGGACTCGATGATGTCGCCGTCGGAGAGATGGGTGTCGGCGGGCGAGTCGGGCAGGACACTGACGACCGTGGCGTAGCCGGAGCGCTTGGACACGGTGATGCCGATCTGCGCAATGTCGGTGGTGGGGTGGTCCTTGTAAATCTTGTACTCGGTGGGCGTCAGGTAGCTGGAGTCGGCGTCGAGCGACTGCAGAAGGCCGCGCAGCGCGCCGTCGGTTACCTTGGAGACGTCAGGGACCGTGACGTAATCGCTCTGGATGCGCTTGAGAACCTGGGCGTAGACATGCATCTGGTCGTATGCGCCGTCCTGCTCGCCGCCGGCGTGCACGCCGAACCAGCCAAACTGGCCCAGAGTGAATCCCAGACCGAGCACGGCAAAGACTGCGACGGCCAGAACAAAGAAAAGTCGCTGGAAGAATCGAGACACTCGCACCACCGTGGCGGCCCAATGGGGAGACAGGCCACCAACCATATAGACGCAATGATACCGCAACCGGTGTGGCCCAGGGCGAAGGGATGGGCTGGAAGTGGTGGCGGAGGGCAGGATCGAACTGCCGACCTTGGGGTTATGAATCCCACGCTCTAACCATCTGAGCTACTCCGCCGGAGGGAGGGATGCCGCAAGCGGCGCACCTTTTTGATGATACGGGGGGTTGGATTCGGGGTCAATCGTGCGGGCAGCCATGGCGAGGATGGAAGTGGGCCCGCGGCTGCTGTAGACTCCGTTCCATGCACGGAATGCGGATTGCCGGAGTGATTCCGGCGCGGCTGGGTTCGACGCGGCTGACCAGGAAAGTTCTGCGCGAGATTGCCGGGCGTCCGATGGTGGAGTGGGTGTGGCGCGCGGGAGCTGCAAGCGGGCTGATGGACCCGGTGGTGGTGGCGACGGACGCTGACGAAGTGGAGGCTGCCTGCCGCGAGCGGGGAATTCCCGTGGTGCGCACATCGCCGAAGTGCGCCAGCGGGTCTGATCGCGTGCGGGAGGCCGCGCAGATCATCGACGCCGACATTTACGTAAACATCCAGGGCGACGAGCCGACGCTGACCGGGGAGTTCTTCGCGCCGCTGCTGGCTTTGTTCAACCGGCCGGAGGTAGAAGTGGCCACGCTGGCCGTGCCGTGCCCGGCTGAGGATGTTGCAAACCCCAATGCGGTGAAGGTGGTAACGGCGCGGGATGGACGGGCGCTCTATTTTTCCCGCGCGACCATTCCCTTTGACCGCGAAGCGACGGGGTTTACCGGATATTGGAAGCACCTGGGGATTTACGCCTATCGCAAGGAGGCACTGGAACGGTTCGCGGAACTGGAACCCTCGCGGCTGGAGCGGACGGAGCGGCTGGAGCAGCTTCGGCTGCTGGAAAACGGCGTGGGGATTTATGTGGCGGAGGCTCCGCGGGACACGATTGGCGTGGACACAGAAGAAGATTTGGCGCGTGCGGACGCGCTGCTCAGGCAGCTCGCGGCACGGAGTGGGAGTTAGCCGCGGAGAAAGCGAATTGCGTGCAAGAATCGGAGTGTGCTGCGGGCGCGGATGAGCGACGATGCAGACATGACGACGAGTGTTCTGCCGGCGATGGGTGAGAAGAAAGCAACGACAATGGATGCGGAGACGGCCTGGCGGCATGTGGTTGCGCGGGATGCCGATGCAGGCTTCTTCTATGCCGTGACGACGACCGGGGTGTTCTGCCGGCCGGGCTGCGCCAGCCGGCGGCCGCGGCGGCAGAATGTGCGGTTCTTTGTGTCGGCAGAAGCGGCAATGGCGGCAGGCTTTCGGTCGTGCCAGCGCTGCAAGCCACTTTTGACGCCAAGGGACCCAATTGCAATGGTGCGGGCGTATCTCGAGCGCCATGCGGACAGGCACGTTTCTTTGAGCGAGCTGGCGCGCGTCACCGGCTTGAGCGCTTTCACGGTGCAGAGGAGCTTCAAGAAGGCGATGGGCGTGAGTCCGTTGCAATATCAGCGCGGGCTGCGCACAGGACGGCTTCGCAGCGCGCTCAGGCAGGGAGGCCGCGTGACGGATGCTATTTACGAGGCAGGGTTCGGCTCGTCGAGCCGGGCGTATGACAGCGCGGCGCTTGGAATGACGCCGACACGGTTCGCTAGGGGCGGCAACGGCGAGCGGATTCGGTTTACCACGGCGCGCACGCCCTTCGGCTGGATGGTGGTGGGCGCGACGCAGCGCGGGCTCTGCTGGCTGGCGCTGGGCGACACATCCGGCGAGGCCGAAGCCACCCTGCGCGGGGAGTTTCCCGAGGCTGTGCTGCGAAGGGACGCCTCGCTGCGTGCGCTGGTGGCTGCGGCCCTCGACCGCGTGCGCGAGGGCGAGGACCTTGGCCACAGCGCCAGGCACCCGGCTGCACTGGACCTGCGCGGAACGGTCTTCCAACTGCGCGTGTGGCAGGCGCTGCGGCAGATTCCGCGGGGCCAGACGCGAACCTACGGCCAACTGGCGCGGGAGATGGGTGAACCGAAGGCGACGCGGGCCGTTGCACGGGCGTGCGCCGTGAACCGGGTGGCGATTCTGGTGCCCTGCCACAGGGTAGTGGGCGCCGGCGGCTCGCTCACCGGCTATCGCTGGGGAGTGGACCGCAAGCGCCAGTTGCTGGAGTCTGAAGGCACGGACCGCGCTTAGAGCCGGGCGCCGCGAACCCATTGGGGGAGAATCAAGATGCGGCTCGCCCCCGCCCGTCTGCAAAGTTTATTACGTACTTAGTCAACAGGTGACATCAACATCGGATGATCCAATAAGGATTAGCGAAAATTTACTTGACGCCATTTCATCCTTGTGACAACCTTGGCTCCGTCCATTCCTGCAAAGCTACAATGAGTCAGACAATGTCTTCCTTGCGCAATCTTATGAAAATTTGACCGCGCTTCATGCAGGATTGGATGACATGACAATGAATGATGGTGGACCGTCGCCACGATTCGTTCGTGTTGCTTTCGCGTCTCTTGCAATTTGCTTCTTCGGAATTCTGGCCTACGCACAGCAGCGCGTCTCCGCGCCACATGATCCTGTTCCCCCAAAGGTTGACAAACCGTTTGCTCTCCCAGCTTCAAGCGCAAGTTCCATTGTGGGTGGACCTTGGATGGTTGGCACAAATTTTAAGTCAACAATCTATGTGAAGAACCTTGTGGAAACGGCGGCGGTTAAGGTAACGCCGATTCTTTACTTGAGCAATGGAGCCAGATATGTGCTGGCCGACCTCGACCTGAGCCCGGGAGCGATCCAAGAAGTCGACGTGAATGCGGCACTCCAGAAATTGGGTGTTACGCCGACGGCCATGCTCACGGGCTACATGGAGATTCACTACCAGTGGCCGTGGGTTCCGATTTGCGCCACAATCAAGGACCTCGATACGGCCGACAGCCTCATCTTCTATTATGGATCTCGCACTCCGATCCAATTGCCAAATCAACCTCTACCCGCCGCTGGTCCCTTGACCAATGCTGTGGAGGGAGTGTGGTGGAAACAAGAGCCCGGCGTGACCGGCTTCCTGGCGTTGTCCAACACCGGAGGCGAGTCCATCAGCGTTCAAGTCGATGTGAGCGACAATCTGGGCGTAGCTCTTGCGCATCACACGGTCGAGGTGCCGTCACACCAGACGGTCCCAGTCACTTTGAGCGAACTCGACTCCGCATCCGCTCAACAAGGAGGAATTCGGGTTGCCTATACCGCAAACAGCCACACAAGCCCCGTCTTGATCAATGGGGGGCTTGAGGATCAAAGTATTGGGTATTCCGCAGTCATTCCGTTTGTGCCTGCTCCCTCTTCGGCGAGCGCATCGAAATCGACCGTTGCCGAACTTGGCATGATGACCGGTCCAGTTGACCCGATGCTGCATTTCCCACAGGGAATTATTTTCACGCCCTACACCGTGTTGCGAAATATCTCGAGCGCCCCCTTGACGATAGCGCCAACCCTTTAGTGGATGGCCGGTGAAGGGCCGTCATCTGCCTCCCTTCCGCAGCAAACGCTGGCGCCGTATGAGAGTCGAAGTTTGGATGTCGCGAAAATGCTGGAGACGGCCGGGTTGAAAGGCTTGACTGAAAGTGTGAATCTGGTATTCGACACCCAAGGAACTCCGGGCGCGCTTCTTGCCGCGGGAGGAGCCGTCGACCAGAGCGAATCGTATGTCTTCGCCGTAGTTCCAAGGGGAGTGCAGCCAAGCGCAAGCAAGAGCCTGTCCTATTGGAGCATCGGTAATGGCGACGACACCATGGTCACGATATGGAATCCGGCTGACGAGCCGCAGGATTTCATTTTTCAGTTAAATTATCAGGGCGGTCATTGCGGCTATCCCATCCATCTGGGCCCAAAGGCAACAAAGATGTTCAACATCTCTCAGACCGTCAACAGCCAGACTCCTGATTCCAAAGGCAACGTGATCCCGCTGTCCGTTACGGAGGGGAGTGCTGTCCTGATGGGATCGCAGGGTGAAGTGCAACACGTACTCGCAGCCATGGATTCAGCCATCTATAACGTGCAGAAGGCCACCTGCGGAACCTACTTGTGCGAGACCTGTGACGGGGTTGCGAGCGCTTCAATTTTTGACGATCCTTGGGCAGCGGTAGTGAACGGAACTCATCGACTCACGTTTTATGAAACCTATAATAGCGGCAATCAATACGACACGACCGGCCAGGGTCGGTGGAGCAGCACCGCGACGAACATCGCAACGGTCAACTCGGGATGGGTGAGCGGCGTGAGCGTTGGCTCGGCGACGATGGACGTGGTAGACAGCGTTACTGAGCCGGGATACTCAAATGAATGTGGGTATTACCTCCCCTCGTGTCCGATTTATTACTACGACCCGAGCGTCGAATCCGCG
The DNA here is from genome assembly GCA_035534635.1 of Occallatibacter sp. Classification (GTDB taxonomy): domain Bacteria; phylum Acidobacteriota; class Terriglobia; order Terriglobales; family Acidobacteriaceae; genus Telmatobacter. The sequence goes on along the minus strand of DATLRP010000034.1, from coordinate 1,359 downwards.
GGGAGTGTAGGGCCGAGTATCACAAGCATAAGCCCCGCGCAAGGGTTGGTTGGCACAGCAATTAGCATTACAATGGCTGGTACCGGGTTCGCCTCTGGTGACACAGTAAGCGCCGGGTCGAAAATCACGGTTTCGAACGTGAGCGTGGTTAGCTCCACGCAAATCACCGCGACCTTCACGCCGTCAAATTCCACCTCCGCCGGCGGAAGTCAGGGCGTCACCGTGACCGCCTCCGGCCAAACAAGTGATTCGCAGAATTTCTACGTTCAGCTGCCGACCTACTTCGTCACGACCTCTGCTCCACATATCGCTAACCCTGGATTTTGTGGGTCGGCGCCCGGATACTTCCTTAGCCTGAATAATTTTGCCGCCGATCAAAATGGGAATCAAATTTCCGCCGCTGGGATTACACCACAGGAATCGGAGAATGGAGGTCCCATGACAACCGCAGGATATGCGACTCCCGCCACAACGGGCTCTTAAGGGACCTTTAGCGACACGCCTTTCGGTGCTTGCTATCCTGGAGCGAGCGGGCAATTTTGTACGAACGGGCCTACCGACACACATGCTGCAACCGTCGGAACGACTAACTATTCCATTTCGACCGTTTACGACTCCGTTCAATGTACGGAGGGCGAACAGGTAACGATCACGGGCAATCTGCCCGCGCAAAATCAGACAATAACGTCGGGAACGGTGAGTCAATGAATATGAAAGCTGGGCTGATTTGTCGTCTTCTTCTTGTGGCCGGATGCATCGGGATTGCGCCGTGGCAGCGGATTGGGGCCCAGACGGTCGCCGCAACGACGTCCCCCACTATAGATGCCAACGCAACACGCAGGGTCGTCGTTGAAGTCATGAATCGAGCCGTGGGGAGATGTTACAGCGTAGTGGACGGGTGGGGCGCAAATCACCAGGCGATGAGGGGCGTGAGACGAATCTCCTGGGTACCCCCCACGGCGAAAGATTATGCCATCATCACAAATCTCGGAGAGAAGGCGGTGCCAACGCTTGCAGCCTACGTTAAGCCGGATGTTAAGCCGAGCGGGCTGATCGAGCTCGATGCCGTGAAGTTTTTGGAATCAATAGGAACTCCTTCGACAATAGGTCCTTTGGGTGCAGCACTCGATCAGGAGAACTGGCAAGTAGTGCGCCTTAACGCCTTAGATGCGCTGGGAAAACGGCCGGAGCCAGAGGCTGCCGATCTGATTCGCTCCGTTCTATTGACTGCTGCATAAATAATGCAACGATTTAACGCAAAGAAAAAGGCAACTCGGACTGCGCGATGCATCCGCTGAGTTTCTCGGGAGAGTTGCGAATGGCGTCGATGGAAATGAGAATGTCTTCCATCAGCTCGTC
>DATLRP010000033.1:0-6951 GCA_035534635.1 Occallatibacter sp. | reverse complement strand
AGGTTGGCCTCTCGCCACGATCCAGCGCCCACAAAACGCGCTCACGCAAATCCTGCGAATACGATTGCATCCTGCCTCCTCTCTCTCCCGGCAGGAATATTATCGCACAAAATGTAAATGCTTAAATTAGAGATGCTCTAGACGAGCGAAAGGCTTCCGAGGGAATCAAAGACAAGAGATTCTTAGCAGTGCATGAATTAGCTAACAAGGTAGGTATGGAAGCCGACTATAAGCATACGTTTAAGCTTTGTTCGAAGCTCATTCATCCGACACCGTGGTCCGTTCTATCAATGAATGATGAAGGTGAATATGCTGCCTTCCGGGTAATGATGTTCCACTCAGGAGCACGATATGGCCTCGATGGTTTCTATATGATTCGAGAATATGCCGAAGCGCTGGCCAAAGAATCGCTGATTTAAGCCCGCTTCCTGATCGACTTGAGCAGGGTGGTGTCGATGCGGGTTTGCCAGCCGGGGCCGGTGGCTTTGAAGTGATCGACGACCTCGGGGGACAAGCGCAGGGAGACGAGCTTTTTGGTGGGAGCTTTTTGCGGGCCGCGCTGGCCCCGGCGGACCACTTTGCCCTTCCGCGTGACATCCGCTTTCCGGAGCCATGCGCGCGCGGCCTCGGCGTCGTTGGGATCGTATGGGCCGTCCTCCGGCGTATAGGGAATGCGATTGCCCTCCTGATACGCCAGCACGCGCTTCCAGTCGGATTTACTTGCTGTCTTCTTCATATTGTTCGCGCTCCTCTCGGCTGGCCGGGCGGAAGGAGATGACGCGGATATCGTCTCCTCGCCGCGTGTAAATCAACGTCAAAAGCCGTCCGTGAATCACGGCTGTGGCGATGTCCATACAGCGGGACTCGCTTGGACGGGGGCTTTCGTAGGTGCACTTGTCCGGGTTTTCGTAGACGAGGCCGGCGTCCTTGAAGTCGAGGCCGTGCTTGTTGAGGTTGGACTTCCGCTTGGCCTCGTCCCAGACGATCACGGTTTAATTGTAACTACAATTAAATAGGATTGCAAGAGACTATAAGCCCGAGATGTGGGCTATCCGAGGATGCGGTGGGCGATGTGCGTCCACCAGGGCGAGGCGCGGAGCCATGTCTGGGTGACGATGGTTTGCGCGACGGCGAGGATGGGCATGGTGACGAGGTAGACCTTGTGAATGCGCCGGTTCACCAGCAGGTCACGCACCACCCCGAGCAGGATGACGGCGTCGAGACATTGAAAGAAGTAGCCGTGGTTGAAGATGTAGTCGAAGCGTGCGAAGGCCGCGTCGAGCAGGCAGCAGGTGGCGATGAAGAGGAGGCGGCGGTGCAGCTCGGGCTTGCTGCGCCAGAGGATGGCGAGGGTGACGAGGGTGCCGAAGGCCGCCATGTCGTAAAAGGGAACGATAAGGAACGCATCCATGCCGGGATAGTGGAGGACATGGGTGTCAAAGCGGCCCATGACGACGGCGACGGTGAAGCCGAGGGGGACCATGCAAGCGCCGAGGGCGACGCCGAACCAGCCCAGGGTTCGGTGCACCTTCACGTTATGGGTGCGGACCAGCGCGGACTGGAAGATGTAAAAGAGCACCCAACCGGAGAAGGCCGCGCCGTGAATCCAGAGCAGGAAAGGCCGCGGAGGCGAGGCATGGAAGAGATGTTGATCCACGGTGCGGCTGAAGCCCGCGACGACAATGGCCGCGATGACGAGCGACATGGCGAAGTAAAAGTACTTGTCGATGAGGCCGTTGCGGCCTGCGAGGGCGGGGAACGCGGGCGCGGCGAGTCCCTGGGAACGAGAAGCCATGGAGAAACCTCAGATGGGCAGATTTTCCTTAAGTGGGAAGCCAACGGAGATCTTTGGAAGTGGAGCGAGTGTAGCACGGAAGCGGGCGGCTGCTCCACGAGGAAAAGATGCGCGGATTGCGCGGCGCAACAGGACGCGAAAAGCAATCGGCGGGCGCTATACTTGCGCGACAAAAGTATGGAGGATGAGGGGCATGTCTTCAACAGCGGGCGCGGAAGTGACGGTGCGGCGTGCGACGTCGGAGGACGCGGAGGCGTGCGGGCGGATTTGCTATGACGCGTTCCGCGCGATCAATGCGGAGCACAATTTTCCATGCGATTTCACCGGAGTCGAGATGGCCATCGGGGTGATGGCCATGATGTTCAGTTCTCCGGGCCACTATTGCGTGGTGGCCGAGACGGGCGGCCGGATTGTGGGCAGCAATGCGCTCTATGAGGGTGCGGTGATTGCAGGGTTGGGCCCGATTTCAATTGACCCGGCGGTGCAGAACCGCGGCGTGGGCCGGCGGCTGATGGATGCGGTGATGGAGCGGGCGGCTGAGCGCGGCGCCGCCGGCGTGCGGCTGGTGCAGGCGGCCTTTCACAACCGGTCACTTTCGCTTTATGCCTCGATGGGCTTTGACGTGCGCGAGCCGCTGACGTGCGTGCAGGGAACGCCGCGGGAACGCACGGTGGCCGGATGCGCGGTGCGGCAGGCGATTGCGGACGACGCGGAGGCCTGCAACGCGCTCTCGCGACGGGTGCACGGATTTGACCGGGCCGCCGAGCTGGAGCATGCCATTGCGCAGGGCACCGCGCGCGTGGTGGAGCGCGGCGGACGCATCACGGGCTACACTTCGATGCTGGGATTTTTCGGCCATGCAACGGCGGAGACCAATGTGGACATGCAGGCACTGATTGCCGCGGCCGAGTCGTTTGCGGGGCCGGGCATCCTGCTGCCGATGCGGAATGCGGAATTGTTTCGCTGGTGCCTGGCGAACGGGCTGCGCGTGGTGCAACCCATGACGCTGATGAGCATGGGACTCTACAACGAGCCGGCGGGAGCGTGGCTGCCGTCGGTGATTTTCTAAGCGGCAGCGCGGAGTGAACGGACCCTAATGCCATTCGCCGAGCATCCCTTTTCTGCGTAAGAAATCCTCTGTTAAAGCAAGCTCAAAGCGCACAGCGGTTCGCATCCCGTTGGCCGCGGCCGCATCCTAACAGGCATGGAATATCGCTTGTTGGGAGGCTCTGGCCTCAACGTACCTGTTTTGAGTTTCGGCACCGGAACATTTGGCGGTGGCAATGAGTTTTTCAAGGCCTGGGGTGCAACGGACGTTGCTGAGGCCAGCCGGCTGATTGACATCTGCCTGGAAGCCGGCGTCAACCTGTTCGATACGGCGGATATCTACTCGAATGGCCGCTCGGAAGAGGTTCTGGGCAAGGCGCTGGAGGGGAGGCGCGACCAGGCGCTCATCTCCACCAAAACCACCTTCCGCTTTGGTGACGGGCCCAATGACGTGGGCAGCTCGCGCTTTCATCTGCGCCGGGCGCTGGAAGGCAGCCTGCGCCGGCTTGGCACCGACTATGTGGACATCTATCACCTGCATGGTTTTGACGCCATGACTCCCATTGCTGAGGTGCAGGAGACGCTGGGCAACTTTGTCCGCGAGGGCAAGGTGCGCTACATCGCCTGCTCGAACTTTTCCGGGTGGCACCTGATGAAGTCGCTGGATGTGGCCGATCGCTATGGCTGGACGCGCTTTGTGGCCCACCAGGTGTACTACTCGCTGATCGGGCGCGAGTACGAGTGGGAGTTGATGCCGCTAGGGCTGGATCAGAAGGTGGGAGCGCTGGTGTGGAGTCCACTGGGCTGGGGACGGCTGACGGGCAAGCTGCGTCGCGGCCAGCCTTTGCCGGAGGTGAGCCGCCTGCACAAGACCGCCGAGTATGGGCCGCAGGTTGCCGACGAGTACTTATACACCGTGGTGGATGCGCTGGATGAGGTGGCCGCGGAAACGGGCAAAACCGTGCCTCAGGTGGCGCTGAACTGGCTGCTGCAGCGGCCTACGGTCTCGTCAGTCATCCTGGGCGCGCGCAACGAGGAGCAGCTGCGTCAGAACCTGGCCTCGGAGGGCTGGAACCTGACTGCCGAACAGGTGACCAAGCTGGACCAGGCCAGCGCCGTCACACCCATCTACCCCTACTGGCACCAGCGCCAGTTCACTGAGCGGAATCCGCTGCCGGTGTAACACAGTGTGACGGAGTGATGGGGGCAGCTTCCCTTCCCGCAGCGGCTTGCCGCTAGTTGTGGTGATGGCGGTGGAAGACGTAGCGGCCAATCATCCATCCGACGGCGCTGCCGACGAGCACATCCGAGGGGAAGTGCTCGCGGCCCACGACGCGGGCCACGCTGACACCGGTGGCCAGGCCGTAGGCGGTGATTTTGGTGAGGATGCCGGGGTACTCCGAGGCGATGACCGAGGCCGCGGACCAGGCGACCACGGCGTGATTGGACGGGAACGAGGAGTTGAAGCCGACGCCGGACTGGAAGAAGCGGCCCCGCGCGTCGTCCACCGTGGGACGCTCGCGCAGGGAGATAAGCTTGATGACCTCGTTGACGACGAGGCTGTCGCCGATGGCCTCGCCGGCGAGGATGCCGGTCTCGGTGGCGTGGTTGTCGTGGTGGATGCGGCCCAGGCCGTAGAAGACGGCGGGGGCGGCGAGAAATCCCCCAATGAGGCCGTTGGAGGCGGTGACCGCGTGGTTGTTCAGCGAGGGATTGATGAGGCGCGAGGAGGACATCACCTGATGGTCAGTGGTGATGAGCAGCGTGGTGCCGAGGACGAGTACGATGGGGCCGGCGGCGTTCGATGAGTTGAGGCGTGCGGGGCTGGTCCAGATGGCCGCCTGGTCGTGGAGCAGGTTGCGCGGCAGGTCACGAAGGGTGACGTGGGGTTCGGGCGCGTTGGGCAGCGGGGATGATACGTCCGGAGCCGTGGAATTCTGGGAGGTTGATGGCTGGGCGGATGAGGACTGCAAGGGTGAAGACTGGGCCAAAGCGGGCTGGGCCGCGGCGGACCATCCGAGGGCGAGCACGATTGCATAGGTGGCCATCAGGCGCGGGATCCTGAGGAGTCTGGTCTGCATTTACTTGTCGGCCTCGGCGAGATAGATTTTCACGTAATCAAGGTAGTTCTGGGCGTACTCGCGGATCAGGGCGTGGTCTGTGGGTCCGAGCTGGCGGCGCTGCTTGGCGGGCACGCCGGCCCAGAGGGTGCGCGGGGGCACGACGGTGTGCTCGGGCAGCACGGCGCCGGCCGCAATAATGGAGCCCGAGCCGATGCGGCAATCATTGAGGACAGTAACGCCCATGCCGATGAGGACTTCGTCCTCGACCACACAGCCGTGGACGGTGGCGTTGTGGCCGATGGTGACCCAGTCGCCGACCTGGACCGAGTAAAGATTGCGCTGGCCGTGGAGGACGCAACAGTCCTGCACGTTGGAGTTTGCGCCGACGCGGATGGAGTGGACGTCGCCGCGCAGGACGGCGTTCATCCAGACCGAGGAGTTTTCGCCCAGGACGACGTCGCCGAGAATCTGGGCGGAGAGGTCGACATAACAGGAGGCGGGAATGGTGGGCGTTATGCCCTGGTAGGTACGGATCATGGCAAGGCCCCAAGGAAAAGTCTAGCCCATCGCGGAGAGGGTAGGCACGGAGAGGGCAGGATGGACGCGCTCCGGCTGCGTGAGCCTGCGTGCACGGGCGACACCGACTAGAGAGAGCGGCTCCGCAGGGAAGTGGTTCGAAAAGCAGGCTGTTTGCGTCGATTCAAGGGCATCAGCCGCGTCCCGGCGGGGAAAAATAAACTCGGGCATAATGGCGCGAAAAAGGGCGATTTCCGCTATGATAAAGGGGCTTACAAGCATGTTTGGAGGTGTAACCCTTTGGCGGAGGTTCGCGTACAGGAAGGCGAACCGCTGGAAAACGCGCTACGCCGGTTTAAGCGGAAGGTACAGACGGAGGACATCATCAAGGAAGTGAAGCGTCACTCCTACTATCTGAAGCCCGGAGAAAAGCGCCGCGTAAAGGCGGCACTCGCGCGCAAGCGGAATCGCAAGAAGGCTCGCAAGGAGCAGGATTAAGCAGCAAGGAAGTAAAACCGAATCGTGGCATGCACCGCCCCGACCCGTCCGGCAGCAAGAGCGCAGGCGAGGTAAGAAGGACCAGACGAACCTGGGGCGGTCTGTCGCGATTCTTTCTTTCCACCCCTTTCCCGTCGAGCGTCAACTATCAGGACGGGAAGCAATACGGGTTCCGATCCCCCTGCGGAGCCGACTGAACAAAGCCGCTGCCTTTTGGCGGCCAGGGCCTTGGTGTTGAAAGCACGAAGATAGGGAAACCGGACCGGCGCGCCGCTGAGGGTCAAGGCCGATTTCTGAGAATTCCCTTCTTTCGGGAAGCCGGCCATGGAATTTACAGATCGCGTACTCAAGTGCATCGATTGCGGCGCGGAGTTTGTGTTCACCGCGGGCGAGCAGCTTTTCTTCCACGACAAGCAATTCACGAACGACCCCAAGCGCTGCAAGCAGTGCAAGGCCAAGCGCGCCAGCGGAAGCTCGCGCGTGCGGACGGAAACGCGGACGACGTGCTCGGAGTGCGGAGAGACGACGACCGTGCCGTTCAAGCCGACGCAGGGGCGACCGGTGCTGTGCCGCTCGTGCTTCCAAAAGCACCAGGGCACGGTGCCGGTGGCCGTGGCGTAAACCCAGCGCGCGGGGCGCGGGCCAGAAAAGGGGCAACGTTGCGCGGGGGTGTGCGCGGCGGCCGGGTTGCGGCCTGCCTGCCGTGTACCCCGGTCGCCGACGGCGAGGGACCGGGCCATCCGCCGTCACAGGATCACAGCCGGGAAACGAGTTTTGGACTGTGCTGCACAGTGTCACAGGATCACAGCCGGGAAATGAGTTTTGGACTGTGCTGCACAGGGTCACAGGATCACAGCCGGAAATGCGGGTTCTGGACTGTGCTGCACAGGGTCACAGGATCACAGCCGGAAATGCGGGTTCTGGACTGTGCTGCACAGGATCACAGGATCACAGCTTCACAGCCGGAAAACGAGTTTTGGACTGTGCTGCACAGGATCACAGGGTCACAGCTTCACAGCCGGAAATGCGGGT
>DATLRP010000032.1:0-78235 GCA_035534635.1 Occallatibacter sp. | reverse complement strand
CGCATCGAACGCTGCTTCAGCAGACTCAAGTGTTTCCGCAGATTCGCCACGCGATACGAAAAATCAAAAGCCTGCTTCCACGCCCTGGTCGCCCTCGCCTGCGCATGGTTGCACCTGAGGCTATATGTCGATACGGCCTAGCCGGTAGTCTCCAGAGCGCGCTTGGCAATGTCGCGCCGGTAGTACATCCCGTCAAATGAGATTTCGACCATGGCCTGGTAGGCGCGGGAGAGCGCCTGCTGCAGCGTGTCGCCCACGGCGGAGACGCCCAGGACGCGGCCGCCGGCGGTGACGGTTTGGCCGCCGAGGCGCGCCGTGCCGGAGTGGAAGAGTTGCACGCCGGGCACCTGCGCGGCCGTGCCCAGGCCGCTGATGGGCAGGCCGGTTTGATAACTGCCGGGATAACCGGACGAGCTGGCGATGACGCAGGCGGATGCGCCGGGGCTCCAGCGGAGTTCGGTTTGTGAGAGGCGGCCTTCGACGCAGGCCTCGAGCGCGTCGATGAGATCGGATTCAAGCCGCAGCAGGATGGCCTGCGTCTCGGGATCGCCGAAGCGGCAGTTGAATTCCAGCACCTCAGGGCCGCGCGGGGTCATCATCAGGCCGCAGTAGAGCACGCCGACGAAGGGCGCGCCTTCCTCTGCCATGCCGCGGATGGTGGGCCGGGCGATGTGGTGCAGAATCCACTCGACCATGTGCGGCTCGAGCATTTCGTCGGTGGAGTAAACGCCCATGCCGCCGGTGTTGGGGCCGGTGTCGCCCTCGCCGATGCGCTTGTGGTCCTGCGCGGGCGCGAGCGGGACGACATGGGTGCCGTCCGATAGACAGAGGAAGCTGATCTCCTCGCCTTCCAGGCATTCTTCAATCACGATTTGCTGTTCGGCTGAGCCGAGAAGCGTGCCGGTGAAGAGGCCGTGCGCGGCTTCAAGCGCGGAGTTGCGCGAGGGGCAGATGAGGACACCTTTGCCGGCGGCCAGCCCGTCTGCCTTGACGACGACAGGCGGGTGAAAGAAGTCGATGGCCTTCTCGAACTCGGCCGGCGAAGTGCAGACGGCGTAGTTGGCGGTGGGAATCTTGTTGCGCTTCATGAACTGCTTGGCGAAGGCCTTGCTGGTTTCAAGCATGGCCGCGGCGCGCGAGGGGCCAAAGACGCGCAGGCCAAGACGCTGCAACTCGTCCACGATGCCGAGCGAAAGAGGCAGCTCGGGGCCCACGATGGTGAGGCCGGGTTGCTCGGCCTGTGCCAGGCGCGCCATGGAAGCGACGTCCTTGAGGTCCACGGGGAGGCAGCGGGCGATTTGCGCCATGCCGCCATTGCCCGGCGCGCAGACAACCTCAGTGACGCGCGGACTGCGCTTTGCCGCCCAGGCCAGCGCGTGTTCGCGGCCCCCCGAACCAAGGATGAGAACTTTCATGCAGGTATGCTGCCCTCCGACAGGTTATGGTCCGCAATGGGGGTGGGGGAAGTCAAACGGCCATGGGCGGTCTTTGCTTCTCCTATACTGGGGCGTGCATAGTTGGCCGCGGCATGCGCGGCCGGGATGCAGAGAGACGCCGAAAGAGACGCCATGGTCGATTACCGCATTCCCAATTATCGCGAGCAAAAGGGCGCCGACGAGGCGCGCGCGGCGCAGCGGCGGGCGACGGTGCGTAATCAGGCGGTGGGCATGGTGCTGCTGGCGGCGGCGGCGCTGGCGTGGTGGCTGGTGCATACCGATCCAGGGTGGATTTTTCCGGCCGGGTGGTGGCATTGGTAACGGCAGCTTTCAGCTTTCAGCGATCAGCCGACAGCAGCCTGGGGCTGAACAGCGGCGTTCGCGTCCCGATGCGGCGGCGGAGGTGCGGGAGCGGAGTGCGCGGCCGATGAGCGTTGCGGGCGGGCAAGAGCCGCTGGCGGTTCTGCTGCTGGGGCCCACGGGCAGCGGCAAGACGGCGCTGTCGCTGGCTCTGGGCGAGCGGTTCGCGGGCGAAGTGGTGAGCTGCGACTCGGTGGCCGTCTATCGCGGGATGGATGTGGGCACGGCCAAGCCGACGCACGAGGAGCGGGCGCGGCTGCGGCATCATTTGATTGACGTGGCCGAGCCGGATGAGGCGTTCACGGCGGGGGCGTATAGCCGCGCGGCGCGCGTGGCGCTGCGGGCAATTTCAGAGCGGGGCCGATTGCCGATTGTGACCGGGGGAACGGGGCTGTATCTGCGCGCGCTGACAGAGGGGCTGTTTGCGGGGCCAGCGCGGCAGGAGGCACTGCGTGCGCGGCTGAAGCGCAGCGCGGCGCGGCACGGAGCGCCATGGCTGCATCGTGTGCTGACGCGGCTGGATGCGGCGCGGGCGGCGGCGGTGCACGCAAACGACACGGCGAAGGTGATGCGCGCGATTGAGGTGTGCGTGGCGGGGCGCAGGCCGATGAGCGAGGTGCTGGCTAGGCCGGACGAGGCGCGCGACCCGCTGACGGGCTTCCGGCTGCTGCGCATCGGGCTGGACCCGCCGCGGGCGGCCTTGTATGAGCGGCTGAACCGGCGCTGCGAGCGGATGTTTGCGGCGGGGCTGGTGGAGGAGACGCGGGGACTGCTCGCGCGCTACGGGCCGGTGAGGGCGCTGGATGCGCTCGGCTACCGGCAAGCATTGGCCGTGTTGCGCGGCGAGATAAGCGAGGCGGAGGCGATTGCGGCGGCGCAGCAGGGGCACAGGAACTATGCCAAGCGGCAGATGACGTGGTTTCGGCGGGAGCCGGCGGTGCGGTGGATTGCGGGATTTGGGGATGAGGGGGAGATGGTGCGGGTGGCGGGGGAATGGGTGGAGGCAGCGCTTGCGGCAGCGTCAACTTAGCCCGCGGGATTCCCGGCCTGGGAGTTTCCTTCACTGCCTATTCTTTTCCCGCCGAAGGCGAGGCGCGCCCAGGTTAACAAACCAATGACGAAGCAGATGACTGGCAGACTGAGTAGAACGAAGAGATAGAGGTTCAGTTCAAATTCGTGCGCGAAGTCAGGGTACGGAATGAATCTCGCGGGTATAGGGGGCACACAGGCGAACAGGAAAAGAAGAAAGGTTACGCCAAGATGACACCAGATGCGCGGCAGCCCACCGAAGTGGGATGGCCGTGCGAGCGCTGCGGCATAGAGCGCTCCGGCAATCAGGCAAATCCAGAGCACGGGCATTCCCAGAAACTGCGTTTCAATGACTTCCCAGCGAGATGCATGGTAATGAATCAGCCACGCCTGCATCGCGTGCACGTAGAGACGGGAAGCTACAAAGCTGACGGCGATAAAAAGGACAACGCCGACTACCCACGTTCCCAATCGAATGAGCATTCGGGAATTCACGTTAGGGAGCTGTCTCCTATGCGCAGGTCAAGGATAAGGTCAATCTGCTGGGAGCGCGGCGGGAAAATCGGTGCATCCATTTAGACTGATGTGTGGCAACGCCGCGTTCCGGGTACGGCGGAAGCGCGGGGAACGAGGTGTGCGTTGGCAGAGACGAGTTCGGAAACAATGTACGACGTGGCGATTGTGGGCAGCGGGCCGGCGGGATATACGGCGGCGATTCGCGGCGGGCAGCTGGGGCTGAAGGTGGCGCTGATTGAGGCCGACAATGTGCTGGGCGGGACGTGTCTGCATGTGGGCTGCATTCCGACCAAGGCGCTGCTGTTCAACGCCGAGCTGTGGGACCACCTGAAGCTCGCCGACGAGTACGGCATTGGCGGCGTGGAGGGGCGCGCGCTGAACTGGGCCGCGGTGCAGAAGCGCAAGGAATCGATTGTGACCAAGCACACCAAGGGCCTGGATTTCCTGATGAAGAAGAACAAGGTAACGGTGATCCGGGGCCACGGAAAATTGACCGGCGGAGCGAAGGATGGTGTGCACACGGTAGCGCTTTCGAATGCCCCCGACGGCGCGGCGAACCACCCCAGCGACGAGGACCTGTCGCTGGGGACCCCGGCGACCGAGGTGAAGGCGAAGCACGTGATTGTGGCCACGGGCTCGGAGGCGAAGACGATGCTGGGCCTGAAGCCGGACGACCGCATCCTGACGAACATTGAGATGCTGGCGGTGACGGAGCCGCCGAAGCGGCTGATTGTGATTGGCGCGGGCGCGGTGGGCGTGGAGTTCGGCTCGATTTTTCAGAGCTTCGGTTCGGAGATCACGCTGGTGGAGTTTTTGCCGCGGATTGTGCCGGTGGAGGATGAAGAGATTTCAAAGGAGCTGACGCGGGTGTTCAAGAAGCGCGGCATTGACGTGAACACGGGCGCGAAGGTGGAAAAGATTGAGAAGACCAAGGCGGGCGTGAAGGTGACCTGGACCGCCGCGAACGGCAAAACGGTGGAGAAGGAGGCCGAGAAGGTTCTGGTGGCCGTGGGTCGTGCGCCGAGGACGGAGAACGTGGGCCTGGAGACGACGCGCGTGGAGCTGGACCGCGGCTTTGTGAAGGTGAATGAGGCGCAGGAGACGGCCGAGCCCGGCGTGTTTGCCGTGGGCGACATTGTGCTGGGAATGCCGCAACTGGCGCACGTGGGCATGATGAGCGGGATTGTGGCGGTGAGCAAAATTGCGGGGCGGCACTTCAGGCCGGTGCGGAAGGATCGCATTCCCGCCGCCACCTACTGCGAGCCGCAGATTGGCAGCGTGGGGCTGACCGAAGCGCAGGCGAAGGAAAAGGGCTACGAGGTGAAGGTGGGCAAGTTTCCCTTCGCGGGCAACTCCAAGGCAACGATTGTGGGCAGCCACGACGGTTTTGTGAAGATTGTGGCGGACGCGAAGTACGGCGAAATTCTGGGCGTGCACATTATTGGGCCGCAGGCCACGGAGCTGGTGAGCGAGGCGGTGACGGTGATGGAGCTGGAAGGCACGGTGGAAGAGATGATCTTCCAGATTCACGCGCACCCCACGCTGGCCGAGGCAATGCTGGACGCCTACGCCGCGGTGGACGGCATGGCGATCAACGCGTAACCACCTGCGGTGGGGCCAGCTCCGCTTGCGCGGCAGGGAAGCTAGTGGCGCGTCGGTTTGATCAACTCCTGGGGGAAACGACGGGCTGCCTCTGCAATGGGGCGGCCCGTTTTTATTGCGGCTTGAGGGGAACTTCGATGGTCTTGCTGCCTATGGGTGCGTTCGGCAAGGGCAGTTGAATGGCGTGGATGGGCACATCGGAGCGGGGGACCGCGATGGAGGTGGGCGCGAGGAGATAGGCATCGCAGCCGGACCAGGGCGAGCAGATGACGCGGACTTCGCGCAGCAGGCGGGCCCTGGAGCCCGAGGGAAGCTGTGGCGGAAAGTGGTGCTCACGCAGCGGAGCTTCTAGCGGGCGGAAGGCCTTGTCGCTGCCGAGGAAGGCGACCTGCGTGGGCTTGCCTTCTTCAAACGCGAGGATGAAGAGCGCGGAGCCGGTGAGCCGGGTGGAACGGACGAGCGGGCGAACCTGCTCCATGGCGTCAAGCTCGGCCTGCAGGCTGCCGTCGTAGGCGCCGTGGTTGAGGCCCGTCGCGCGGAGATCGTGGCCGGTGAGGTCGCGATAGGCGCCGGCGATGCGCGGTCCCGCGTCATATTCGGTTTCGGTGAAGCGGAAGCCGCCGAAGGGATTCTGTTCGCTCGCGACGTTGGCCAGCTCGAACTGATGGGCGGCTGCTGATTTCTTGCCGAGCGCCACGAGCACGCGGCCCAGCTGATAGCCGGTGAGGCGGTCCTGGCTGAGCTGCCAGGCGGCGCTGAGATAGGTTTCGGCGGTGGGCAGGTCGTGCGCGTCCAGCGCGGCCCAGCCGCGGATGCACCAGATGCCGGCGAGTGTCCGCGCGGAGTAGAGCGAGTGCGCATCGTCGACAGCAAGCGTGGCGGTGCGGGCTTCAGCCGCATGAACGCCCCGCGTGGCGAGATCGACGGCGTGGGCGACGTCTGCCTTCGGGGGCGCGGGGTCTGCGGCGAGGATCTTCCGCGCTTCCACGCCGGGCTGCACATCCTCGGAAAATCCGCGCAATAAAGCCAGGAGCGCGGGATCGACGTTGCCATTGAATGAGCCGGGCCCGTATGCGGGGATGCCGCCGGGCGGAGTGAGTGACGTGGTCCAGGACTCGTCTTCGTAGATGGCGCGGCGGAAGTCGAGGTATTTGTCCCAGTCGGCGAGGGGCACCTTGTCCTTCTTGATGACGAGGCGGCGGTCGGCGGTGTAGGTGCCGTCTTTGAAGGTGTAGGTGGAGTGGTACTCGGCCCAGTCCTGGACAAGGTCGACGCCTTTGCGCGGATCCATGGTCCAGCCGGGTGGAAGTGTAACTGTGGCACCGTAATCCTGGGTGCCGGGCGAGCCGATTTCGACGTCGTCGGCGGGCTTGATGGTGTGCGCACCGGGAACGGTCTCCCAGCCCGTGGGAGGGAATGGCGGCGAGATGCGGTGCTGGTCCCACTCGCCGTACTTGTCGCGGGTGTAGTCGTAGCTGAACTGGAAGGGGTGAGCGATCTGCTCGATGGGCGAGACGGTGGGGGTGGCGACCACGCCGCCGAAGCCGGTGGCGTTGGAGAAGGCCTGCACAAGCTGCTTCCACTGCGACTGCGGCACGGCGCGGAAGGCAGCACGCAGCAGCATGCCCACATCCCCGTGATAGGACTCCACAAAGTGGCCGGTGAACTGACCCTGGTCACTGAGCTTGCCGGTAACCTGTAAGGTGACGTCCTGCGCATAAGGAAGGTCAGCAGGTGTGCGGATGAGGTAAGCGGGTTTGTCCGGCGGGATGGCGAGGGCCTGCTTGTCGCGCAGGGTAGCGGCCAGCGTGCCGATGGGCGCAACTTCCTCGGTCGAGTCCATCCAGAGCAGCTTGCCGTTGAGCGGAACGAGCGTGATCACGTGGTCGAATTGCGCGGGCGAGGGCGTGGCGGGGTCCAGCTCGCGGCCGCTGTTGATGAGCACAGGCCAGGCCGTGATGCCGGCGGCCTTGAGCATGGTGGCCAGCAGCGTGTGCTTGTCCTTGCAGTCGCCATACTCGTTGGCCAGCACGTCATCGGCATTGTGGGGCTGGTAACGGCCGATGCCGAACTCGAGGCCGACGTAATGAATGTTGAGGGCGACGTCGTTAAAGATGGCGCGCAGCTTTTCCTCGGGGGTGGTGAGGCCGCGGATGAGGGAGTCCACGTGGGCCTGGATGGCCGGAGTGACGACGAGGGCCTGCTGCTGCAGCGACTGGTACCACGCGCCGATCTGCTGCCAGCTTGTGAAGGTGGTCACCTGCACGGAGGGCTTCCAGTGTTTGGTGGATTTGGGGTGCTCGGGGTCGGGGCGCTTGAGATTGGAGCTGACCCAGTGGTAAAGCTTGCGGCCGTTTGCCGTGGTGAGGTTGGGCTGTACGTCGGCGCTGGCCACGGTGACGGGCTTGTCGGCGGGCAGGTCGATATCGAGCTCCTCGTCGAGAATGATGAGGTTTTTGTCGAAGGTGTATTCAAGCCAGAACTGGCCGGGCACCTCCGGCTTGAGCGTGCGGAGGGTCGCCTGGTACTCGAGCGTGTCGCCCACGCCCAGGCCGCGCACGGCCACGTGCTTCTGGTGGATGTCAGAGTACATGGGCGCTGCGCGCGTCACGTCGGCGGGCAGGTCCTGCACGTTGTAAGGCGGCGTGACGACGACCGTGCCGTCAGGCTTGACGACGCGGACATAGCCGATATCGACCTGCTGATTCGAGGCTGTGTAAGTGAAGGTGAGCACGGCCATGGCTTTAACGCCGGCGTCGGCCAGTATACGGATGCGCGCGGTGGTTTCGCGGGTGCCGGTGCCGTCGGCCTCCATGCGGATGCGGGTCTTGAGCTGGTCAAAGACGAGAGCTTCCTGGGAGAAGTCCGGCGGCTTGGGCGCGGCGGCAGGCTTGGAGGACGCGCCGTCAGGTTTGACGGACGGGACGGCCGGCTTTGGCTGGCTTGCGGTGGTTGGTGCGGGCGAAGCCGCGGCGGGAGCGGGCGTTTGCGAGGGTGCGGATGGAGGTGTTTGTGCGTGCAGGCCGGCGCAGGATGCCGCAAGAAGGAGGCCCGAGACGGACAGAGAGCCGATAGAGAAGGACGAGCGCGTCAGCGGAGAGATGAGGCGGCGCATGAGTGGAGGTTTTCCCGGTAGCAGGAACGATAGCAGAGTTTGGGTCGGGCGGGAACGGGAAAGCGCGGGCGGAAGGCGCGGAGGTCATGCGGCGGCTGGAGCGGGCGAAGACGGCTGTTCTCTTCAGAGCAGCGCCTGCCAGTATCCGACGTCAATCCACTGGCCAAATTTGAATCCGACCTCTTTGAGGTGGCCGACTTTCTGAAATCCAAATTTCTCAAGGAGCGCAACGCTGGCGGAATTGGGCAGAGCAACCCCACCGAGGATTGCATGAACTTGGCGTGTGCGGAGTTCGGCGAAGAGACGCTCGAGCAACGCCGAGCCGATTCCCTTCCCGGTTGCGGACGGATGCAGATAGACGGTGGCCTCCACGGAATTCCGGTAGGCGGAGCGCTCCTTCCACTTGGTCGCGTAGGCGTAGCCGGTGATGTTGCCCTGGTCCTCATAGACGAACCAGGGAAAGGATGCGGTCACGTTGAGGATCCGCTGGTGCATTTCATCGGGCGAAACTGGATTCTCTTCGAACGTGATGACGGTGTGTGCGATGTAGTGGTTATAGATTTCGCAGAGGGAAGGCGCATCCTTTGATTCGACATTGCGAAGCATTGAAGCCTCCGAGGGCCGGACTGCGGACGGTTGTTGCATGCTCCTGTTCCGTTGCTACAGTTCAGTGGACTGCGCGGCGACGAGGGCCTGGGCTTTGGCGAGGAAGTCGGCCAGCGGCATGGAGCCCTGGTCGCCTTTGCCGCGGGTGCGCACGCTGACTGAGCCATTGGCTTCTTCCTTGTCGCCAAAGACGAGGATGTAGGGCGTCTTCTGGTTGGCGAGGTCGCGGATTTTGGCGTTCATCTTTTCGTTACGGCTGTCGGTCTCCACGCGGAAGCCCGCTTCCTTCAGCGCGGCCTCGACCTTTTTGGCGTAGTCGAGATGGCGCTCGCTGATTGGGACGAGGCCTACCTGCACGGGCGCGAGCCACAGAGGGAAGGCGCCGGCGTAGTGCTCGATGAGCACTCCGAAGAAGCGCTCCACGGAGCCGAAGAGGGCGCGATGGACCATGACGGGCTGGTGGCGCTCGCCGTCTTCGCCCACGTATTCGAGCTCAAAGCGCGCGGGCAGGTTGAAGTCGAATTGGACAGTCGACAACTGCCACAGGCGGCCGAGGACATCGACGAGCTTGACGTCGATTTTGGGCCCGTAAAATGCGGCTTCACCGGGGATGGTCTTGTACGGGATGCCCTTGGCCTTGAGCACGTTGTCGAGCGCGCGGTTGGCGAGGTTCCAGTTGTCGTCCGAGCCGGCGTAGTGCGCGCGGTCGTTCGGGTCCCATGTGGAGAGCTCGACCTTGTACTCGGAGAAGCCGAAGGTTTTCAGCACCGCTTCGGCAAAGTCGATGCAGGCGGCGACCTCGCTCTCAATCTGCGAGGGCATGCAGAAGATGTGCGCGTCATCCTGCGTAAAGCCGCGCACGCGCAGCAGGCCATGCATGGTGCCGGAGCGCTCGTAACGGTAAACGTTGCCCAGTTCGGCGTAACGCACGGGCAGGTCGCGGTAGCTCTTGGGCGAGTTTTTGTAGATGAGGATGTGGAACGGACAGTTCATGGGCTTCATGCGATAGTTCGCATCGTCCAGTTCCATGGGGGTGAACATGTTGGAGGCGTAATAGCCCTCGTGGCCGCTGGTTTGCCAAAGGTTCACGCGGGCCACGTGCGGCGTGTAAACGAGCTCGTAGCCGCGACGGAGGCACTCGTCGCGCATCCAGTCTTCCATGATTTTGCGGATCATGGCGCCTTTGGGATGCCAGAAGATGAGGCCCGCGCCGGCCAGCTCCTGAATGCTGAAAAGGTCAAGCTGCCTGCCCAGGACGCGATGGTCGCGCCGCGCGGCTTCTTCCAGGCGCGCGAAGTGGGCGTCGAGATCTTTTTGAGAGAAGAAGGCGGTGCCGTAGATGCGCTGGAGCTGGGGATTTTTTTCGTCGCCGAGCCAGTAAGCCCCGGCGAGGCTGGTGACCTTGACGGCCTTGACGCGGCCGGTGGAGGGCACGTGCGGTCCGCGGCAGAAGTCGACGAAGCAGCCGTTGCGATAGAAGCTGACCTGCGCGCCGGGCTGGGTGAAGCGCGTGACGAAATGCGACTTCATGAAGTCGCCGTCGCGTTCGAAGTCTTCCAGACTTTTTTCTCGTGGAGCGAATTCGCGCACGAACGGCTCGTCGCGGGCGATGACTTCCGCCATCTTCGCTTCAATGGCGGCCAGGTCCTCGGGCGTGAAGGGCTTCTCGCGATAAAAATCGTAGAAGAATCCGGAGTCGGTGGCGGGGCCGTGGCCAAGCCTGGTCTCCGGAAAGAGTTCGAGGACGGCGGTGGCCAGCACGTGGGCGGCGGAGTGGCGCACGACCTTGAGGGCCTCGGGATCGTTCTCCTTCACCAGTTCAAGGCGCGTGTCCTGGGTGAGCGGAGCGGTGAGATCGACCAGGCGCGGCGCGGCGGCGTCCTCGGCGGCGTACATGGCGTGCTCGGAGGGCTGGTCCTTTTGCGGGCCGGAGTGCGAATCCTCACCGGAGCTGGTTGCGGCAATGCTGGAGGTGGCGGCCAGCGGCGTGAGGCGCGCGACCACCGAGGCCGCGGCGAGGCGGGGCGAGATGGAGTTGGCGATCTCGAGGGGCGTGGTGCCCGCGGGCACTTCGCGGACAGCGCCGTCGGGCAGATGAACGGAGATGGTTTGCTTGCTCATGATGTGGGTGTGCCAGGCGACGCCGGGCGGCGAAATCGGCGCCTGCGGGCCTGGTGGCAACCCTTCAGGATATACCGGCGCGGGGGGAGATTGCGGGCGGGCGGGGGTTGGGGACTTGCCAGAATTCCCGCGCCGGGTCTAGGCTAGGTGCATGCGTCGATGTCGCTAACGCCGACCTGGTGTCTGCCGCGACGCAGTGGTGCGCTCAGCAGCGCACACGCTTCCCTTTCCGAATCGCCGCGGTCGACGGCCCCAATTCCCTGAAATTTTGAGAACAGCGTCCAGCCGATGTGCATGGTCGCAAAGAGGAGGATATGAACATGGCGCGAATTGCCGCGAATATAACGGAAGTGATCGGGCGCACCCCGCTGGTGCGATTGAACCGCGTGGCTGCCGGGCTGCCGGCGACCGTGGTGGTGAAACTGGAGAGCCAGAATCCGCTGTCGAGCGTGAAGGATCGCATTGGCAACGCAATGATTGAGGACGCCGAGCGGCGCGGCAAGATCAAGCCGGGCGAGACGGTGCTGATTGAGCCGACCAGCGGCAACACCGGCATTGCGCTGGCGTTTGTGGCGGCGGTGAAGGGCTACAAGCTGATCCTGACGATGCCGGAGACGATGAGCCAGGAGCGGCGCGTGCTGCTGAAGGCGCTGGGGGCGGAGATTGTGCTGACGCCGGGGCCGGGCGGCATGAAAGCCGCCATCAGCAAGGCAGAAGAGATCAAGGCAAAGACGACGAACGGCTACATCCTGGGCCAGTTCGACAACCCGGCGAACCCGGCCATTCACTACCACACCACCGGACCGGAGATTTGGGAAGATACCGACGGCAAGGCCGATATCCTCATCTCCGGCGTGGGCACCGGCGGCACGCTGACCGGGGTGGCCAGTTACATCAAGGAGAAGAAGCCCGAGTTCAAGGCCGTGGCCGTGGAGCCGACCGACAGCGCAGTGCTGAGCGGCGGCAAGCCCGGCCCGCACAAGATTCAGGGCATCGGCGCGGGTTTTGTGCCGACGATTCTCGATACCAAGCTGATTGACGAGGTGGTGCAGGTGACCAACGATGAGTCCATCGCCATGGCGCGCCGGCTGCCGCTGGAGGAAGGGCTCTTCGTCGGCATCAGCTCCGGCGCGGCGGTGGCCGCGGCGCTGAAGGTGGCCGCGCGGACTGAGAACAAGGACAAGCTGATTGTGGCGATTCTGCCGAGCTTCGGCGAGCGCTACCTGTCGAGTGCGCTGTTTGACGCGCTGCGCCAGGAGGCGCTGGCGATGCAGCCGGAAGCAGTGGCCGTATAAACAGCGGGCGGCGGCCGGCGGAAAGGAATTCCGCCGGCGCGCGGGCCCGGCAAGAGGCGTATGGCGCTGTTTGAACGGATTCGCGAAGATGTGGCCTCCGTGATGGAGCGGGACCCCGCGGCCCGCTCACGGCTGGAGGTGCTGCTGTGCTACCCAGGGCTGTGGGCGGTGTGGTTCCACCGCGTGAGCCACCGGCTGTGGCGCATGCGCCTGCGGCTGCCCGCGCGGATTCTGTCGCAGATTGCGCGCTTCTACACCGGCGTGGACATTCACCCCGGCGCGCTGCTGGGGCGCAGGCTCTTTATTGACCATGCGGCCGGGGTGGTCATCGGCGAAACGGCCATTGTGGGCAGCGACGTGACCATCTACCAGGGCGTGACGCTGGGTGGCACGGGCAAAGGCCACGGCAAGCGCCACCCCACGGTGTGCGACGGAGTTTTCATCGGCAACAACGCAAACGTGCTGGGCAACATCACGGTGGGCGGGAACTCGCGCGTGGGCGCGGGCTCCGTGGTGCTGTCGGATGTGCCGCCGAACTCGACCGTGGTGGGTGTGCCCGCGCACATTGTGTATCGCAACGGGCAGCGCGTGCTCCTCACTGACCCGCATGACATCAAGGACCCGCTCAGCGATGCGCTCATCGCACTGGCTGCGCGCGTGGACCGGCTGGAAGGCAGCGCCATTCCGGTTGGCGGGCCGTCAGAACCGTTTGCCGCCGAAGAGGCCGAGCGGCGCGCCTATCGCGAGGAGCTGGACCGGCTGAGCGAGTACGTGTCGATGGGTGAGGGCATTTGAGGGGGCGAGAGAATCCGAGGCCGCGCCGAAGTTCACCGGCGACAGTCTGCCGCGCATTCCATCGCTGCGCGCGAATGCTTGTGGGCGTTCACGGCTGAGACGTTGACCCACAGATGATTCGGTGATTGTATCCGGCTTCCCGTTACCGGCCCGCCAACGTTGCCAGAAGCCGGGACGCGACCGCTTTCACGGCCGCATGATGCGGCTCCCAGGCATGCCACACGTCGCGGGCCCAGCGACGCACCAGTTGTTCATGCACGCCTTCATCGGGAGCAGCCGCAACTTCGACAATCGTGAGGTCGCCCAGTTTAGCGGGCGGCGCGAGCCATTCCAGCGCTTGGGCATTTTCAGTGAGTGCGCCGATGATGCGCCGGGCGAAATCGTGGGCCAACTCTCGATCCAGCGTGAGATGGAGGCTGACCAGGTGGGCCCAGACCGACTGGATGGCGCGGCGCTCGGGCTTGCCTGGATGCTGCGCGGCATAGGCATCCACGGTGAGCCGGTGAATCGACCTCATCAACGCAGGGCTCGAGTATTCGCGCGCCAGAACCTGGTTATAAACTTCCCAGCACGACGGCGAAGCGCCGAGGTAGGGATGCCGCGTCGTTGCTCCGCCGGGCAATTCGACCCCGCAGTCCGGACACCGCTCTCGAGTCTGGTCTTCGCTAAAAATTGACATTCTCTCTTTCCGCTTCCCGGCGGCGATGCGCTTATTCGATATCGTATGACAGTGTGAACCCGATCGCGTTCTTCCGGGATGCGTCAGCCGGTGGTCCAATGTGCTACTTCGGCAGTTGGGACACGTCCCACCCGCCGCCAAGTGCGCGCACGAGGCCGACGCTGGCCGCGTACCGGCGCGTCTCGAGATCGGTGAGCGTGCGCTGGTTCTGGAGAAGCGTGTTCTCGACGGTCAACACCTCAAGATAGCTGGTGACGCCGCCCTTGTAGCGCTGGTTGGAGAGGTCAAGCGAGTGCTGGGCGTCGGCCACGGCAAGGCGCTCGGCCGCGGATTCCTGTTCGAGGATGCGCAGATCGGAGAGGCGGTCTTCGACTTCGTTGAACGCGGCAAGCACGGTGGTCTTGTAGGTGGCTGCCTGTGCTTCGTAAAGGTGCTTCACCTGGCGGGTGGCGGCGCGGGTGCGGTCCACGTCCACGGTCAGATCGGGGTAATTGAAGGGCTGCTGAATGCGCGCGTCCACTGCGCCGGGCACGTCGCGCACCTGGTTGAGCATCGTTTCAGCCAGCGCGCGGTTGGCGTAGATGTGGGGGCCCACGATCTGGATGTCAATGGGCGCGGAGAGGCCGAAGTTGAGAATCTGCGTGACGACGTCGACCGGCAGCGCGTAAAAAGTGACGCCCGGATATTGGCGCGCGAGCACCGTGCGCAGGCGCTCCACGTACTGCTCAGTGGGGTGGTGGTGCGGGGCGAGCTGCACCTGGATGTCGGCGTCGGACGGGCCGATGGGCGCCGAGGTGGAGTAACTCAGGTTCAGGCCGGAGTAGGGCAGGCCGATGTTGTCGAGGATGGTGACGAGCTCGTCCTTGGGAATCTGGCTGCGGATGGTGGCGTCGATGTGGTCGCAGAGCGCGGCCGTTTCCTCAATGCGCATGCCGGTGTGGGCGCGGACGTGAATCTTGAACTGGCCGGAGTCGACCGTGGGAAAAAGTCCTGGCCGAGCCACGGGAGCAGGCCGGCGATGGAAACGACTGTGAAGGCGAAGAAGCAGAGGAGAAAAATGACGGCGTGGTCGACGCAGAGTGTAAGCAGGCCGAGATAGAAGCGGCGAAAGCGCTGGAAGCCTGTTTCAAACGCGGCCTGGAAGCGGACGAGCGGATTGCGGCTGACACGATTGCGGATGTCGCGGGCGTCGTCGTGCTCCTCGAGCAGATATTTGGCCATGGTGGGCACCACAGTGCGCGAGAGCAGGTAGCTGGCGAGCATGGCGAAGACCACGGCTTCGGCCATGGGCACGAAGAGATAATGCGCCACGCCGCTCAGGAAGAACATGGGCACAAAGACGATGCAGATGGCGAGCGTGGAGACCAGCGCGGGAACGGCAATCTGCGCGGAGCCGTCGAGGATGGCGAGTTCGAGCTCCTTGCCGGCTTCGAGGTTGCGATTGATGTTTTCGATGGCGACTGTGGCGTCGTCGACGAGGATGCCGACGGCGAGGGCCATGCCGCCCAGGGTCATGATGTTGATGGTCTTGTGCAGCGCGGCGAGGGCGGCCAGCGAGCAGAGGATGGAGAGCGGAATCGAAATGGCGATGATGAGCGTGGAGCGCCAGCTGCCGAGGAAGATGAGGATCATGATGGCCGTGAGGCAGGCGGCGATGATGGCCTCGCGGACGACGCCGTCAATGGCGCTGCGCACGAAGATGGACTGGTCACTGAGCGCGTTGATTTTGAGCTGGGGCGGAAGCTGGCTCTTGATGGCCGCGAGGCGCTCGCGCACGCCGCGGATAATGTCCAGCGTGGAGGCGGAACCTGTTTTGAGCACGTTCATCAGGATGGCGCGCTTGCCGTCCACGCGGACGATGTTGGTCTGCGGCGGATTGCCATCGCGCACGTGGGCCACGTCGCGGATGTAGAGGACTGCGCCGTTCACGGTCTTGATGGGCAGGTTGTTGAGCTGCTCCACAAGCTCGGGCGCGGAGTTGGTTTCGACGGCGTATTCGAAACGGTGAATCTTGATGGTGCCCGAAGGCGCGATGATGTTCTGCACGCCGATGGCGTTCACCACATCAGCCGGTGTAAGGCCCTTGGCCTGCAGCGCGGGCAGGTTCAGGTCCACGGAGATTTCGCGCTGCTTGCCGCCGTAGGGGTAAGGCGTCTGCGCGCCTTCCACCGTGGCCAGCTGGGTGCGGATTTGGTTCTGCGCGAGGTCGTTCAGTTGCTGCTCATTCAACCCCTGGCCGGAGATGCCCAGTTGCAATACGGGCACGCTGGAGGCGTTGTACTGGATGATGAAGGGCGGCAGCGTGCCGGGAGGAAGCGAGTGGACCTCGGCCGAGCAGATGGCGTTGATTTGCGCGACGGCCTGCGCGACGTTGACGTGCGGCTGGAAGAAGACTTTGATGATGCGCACGCCGGTGTAGGACTGCGACTCGATGTGCTCGATGTCATTGACCGTGATGGTCATGCCGCGTTCGCTGTTGGAGACGATGCGGTCGGCCATCTGCTGGGCCGACATGCCGCTGAAGTGCCAGACCACGGTGACGACCGGGATATCGATGTTGGGAAAGATATCGGTCGGCATCGTGAGGATGCTGTATGCGCCGAGAATGAGGATCAGAAGCGCGGCGACGACGAAGGTATAAGGCCGCCGGAGGGCGAGCCGGACAATCCACATGCGTTGGCACTCACAACTGGAGCCGTGCGGCGAGCGGCTTTGGACGCGGCTCGGCCGCTTTGCGGCGGAATGATGTGAAAACTATGGTAGTCGAAGAACCTGCCCTCGGAGCGCGGACCGCGGTGGTCCGGCGCGGGAGCATGTAGATAAGACGCCGCGGGAGGACGGGAAGATGCGCGAAGCACGGCCGGGCCCCAGCACGGGTCCCGGCATGTGGGCGGCTTCGAGCGGGTTCGAACTCGAAGATGCAGGGCCGCCGAAACGCGAGCGGGTCCTGAATTATGAGGCGAACATGGTTTATGAGGCGAAGATGGCCAGGGCCACCACGAGCAGGCCCGCGGCCAGGCTCATGCGGTCACGCAGGGCGAAGACGACCGGGTCGTCGTCCAGCTCGCCGCGCGAGGCCACCAGCCACACGCGATGGACCCAGTAAAGCAGCAGTGGAACGATGAGCCACAGCCGGTCGGGATGGCGATAGAGCTCGGTCACGTCGGGCCGCGCGATGTAAAACAGGAAGACCACCACGGCGGCATAGGCGCTGGCGGTGCCGAAGGCGCGGATCTGTTCGAGATCGGCAACGAGATAACCGCGTCCATGCGTGGTGGCAGCGCCGCGCTCGCGCAGGTTTTCCAGCTCGCTGAACCGCTTGACCATGGCAAGCGAAAGAAAGAGGAAGGTGGAGAAAGCGGCGAGCCATTGTGAAATTGTGGTGGCCGTGGCCGCTCCGCCGGCCAGCAGGCGCAGCGTGTAGAGGCCGGAGAGCAGCAGCACGTCCAGAATGGGCTGCCGCTTGAGGTAAAGCGAGTAGAGCATGGTGGCCACGATGTAAAGCCCAAGCCAGAGGGCGAACTTGACCGGCAACAGCGGCAGCAGGGCGGCGGAGGCCAGGGCCATGGCCGCGGCCAGAGCAACGCCGGTGATGACGGCGAGATCGCCGGCTGCGAAAGGGCGCAGGCGCTTGGACGGGTGTCGCCGGTCGCTGTCGATGTCGAGCAGGTCGTTGACCAGATAGTTGGCCGAGGCCATGAAGCTGAAACAGAAGAAGGCAACCACGGCAGCCCACAGCGCGTGGACCGAGATGCGGTGCGACAGCAGCAACGGGACAAAGAGCAGGATGTTCTTCGACCACTGGTGGACGCGCAGGGCCTGCAGGAGCGAGGGGAAGGGCGGGCGGCGGTCAAGAAACCGGCGTGCAATGGTGATGCGCCGGGTGCGGAGGGCGAGCCGCAGCCCGAGTGTGGGGTTGGCGACCATGGCCTGCCGCGCGTGGGCCAGCAGGACGAGGTCAGCGCGCGCGTTGCCCACGTAGTCGAAGTCGCCGAAGGTCTGGCGCAGGCGATGCAGCTTTCGCTCGCGGGTCAGGTTGGTCTGGCCGTCGGTGGCCAGCACGCCCTGAAAGAGGCCCAGGTGGGCGGCGACGCGCTCGGCCAGCTCGCCGTCGGCCCCGGTGGCCAGCCAGAGGTCGCGTCCGCGGCGGTGCTCAGTGCGCAGAAAGCGCAGAAGTTCTGTGTTGTAGGGCAGATGGACCGGATCCAGCGGGGCCCGGCTGGCTGCCTGGCGCTTGAAGCCGGCGCGCCCGCCCCGGAGCCATGCCGGCGCGCGCAGCAGAGCCAATGGATGGTGGTGCAGGAGCTGGCAAAGGGCGTCCAGCAGTGTGTCGGACTTGACCAGGGTCCCGTCCAGATCCACGCAGAGGGGCGGGTCGGCGGGCGCGGCATCTGCATCCACGGTCATGCGGTCCCTCGAGGAGTCGGAAGTCAGGCATCAGTATAGCGGCAGGCCGCCTTCGGAACCCGCGGGCGCCGATTCCAGCAAAATGAGGGCGTGCGGGCAAAAGAAACGCTGCCAGGAAAGCGTCCTCGGGGGACCTGTGGGAATCTAAACTTTTGCGGAAACGATTCCGTCCAATCTAACGGAACCCATCCTCGGGATTTGACACATACATTACGGGCTTGCACACCTCGCGCCGCGGCCCGTTTTTTTTCGAAAGAAAACAAAAGAGAAACTTCACTATGCCGATGGAACACAGCACCGCCCCCCTCTCTCCCACGCTTGACGACACGCAACCGCCGCGGCCGCGGAAAACCTGGGTGCGCACGGTGGTTTACCTGGTCCTGATCGGCCTGCTCGGAGTGATTGGCTGGAGGATCTACCAGAACAAGCAGAAGGCCGCCGCGGCCAAAGGCACGCAGGCGGCCGCACTGATGAACCGCCCCGTTCCAGTGCAGGTGACGCCGGTGGAGCAGAAGGCGATGCCCATCTACATGACGGCGCTGGGCACGGTGACGCCCAACATGAGCGTGACGGTGAAGGCGCGCGTGAGCGGCCAACTGTTGCCAGTCCGCTTTGTGGAAGGCCAGGAAGTACGCAAGGGGCAGACCATCCTGCAGATCGATCCCAGCAGCTACAAGGCCGCGCTGGACCAGGCCAAGGGCACCCTGGCCCACGACCAGGCCCTGCTGAACAACGCCAAAGCCGAGTACGCGCGCTACAAGGCGCTTTATGACGCGGGCGTGGTTTCAAAGGAAGTGATGCAGACCGACGAGGCCACCATGGGTCAATATCAGGGCGCCATCCAGTCCGACCAGGCGGCGGTGGAGAACGCGGGGCTGCAGCTGAGCTGGTGCAACATCCAATCGCCCATTGACGGGCGCATCGGCCTGCGGCTGGTGGACCCCGGCAACCTGGTGACGGCCAACACCACGAGTCTGGTGGTCATCAACCAGTTCCGGCCCATCGCGGTCTACTTCACGCTGCCGGAGAACGACCTGCAGCCGGTGCTGCAAAAGCTGGCCGCCGACCATCGCATGTCCGTGGATGCGTATGACCGGAGCGACGTGAACAAGCTGGCCACCGGAACGCTGCTGACCGCTGACAACCAGATTGACACGACGACCGGAACCGACAAGCTGAAGGCCGTCTTCGCCAATGAGAACGAGATTCTCTTTCCCAACCAGTTCGTCAACATCCACCTGGTGCTGGAAGACCGGCCGAACGCTCTGGTGGTGCCCACGGCGGCCATCCAGAGCGGCGTGGACGGCTCCTTTGTGTGGGTCATCCAGAACAACAGCGACGGCAAGCCCGTGGCGCGGATGCAGACAGTGAAGGTGGCGATGGCCGAGGGCCAGGACACCATCCTTGACAGCGGCCCGGCGTCGGGCGCGCAGGTGGTGATTGACGGCGCGGACCGGCTGCGTCCCGAGCAACTGGTGCAAGTGAGCCATCCCCAGCGGCAGGGCCGCGGCGCGGATGCGCAGGCCGGGAAGGATCCGTTGGGAGGCTCTCCGGGTCAGCGCGGCAAGGGCCACGCAGATCCCGCGGGCGGCGCTGCCCAGCGAGGCGCGCAGTGAATCCCTCGCAGCCATTCATTCTGCGCCCCATCGCCACCTCGCTGTTGATGGCGGCGGTGTTTCTGGCGGGCGCGGTTGCCTATCTGCAACTGCCCGTCTCGGCGCTGCCGGAGGTGGACTACCCCATCATCCAGGTGCAGACGTTTTACCCCGGCGCGGGACCGGAGGTGATGGCTTCATCCGTCACTTCGCCGCTTGAGCGGCAGTTTGGCCAGATGCCCGGCCTGAAGCAGATGACCTCGGTCAGCTCCGGCGGCGGGTCGGTCATCACGCTCGAGTTCAACCTGGAAGAGAACATCGACGTGGCCGAGCAGGAGGTGCAGGCGGCCATCAACGCGGCGCAAAGCTTTCTGCCCACTGACCTGCCCAATCCGCCCATCTATAGCAAGGTGAACCCGGCCGATGCGCCCATCCTTACCCTGGCGCTGACCTCTGAGACATTGCCCCTGGACCAGATTGAGGACGCTGCGGACACCAACCTGGCGCAGAAGATTTCGCAGGTGATGGGCGTGGGACTAGTTTCCATCGCGGGCGGCCAGAAGCCCGCGGTGCGCATCCAGGCCAACCCCACGCAGCTTGCCGCCTACAACCTGAGCCTGGAAGATCTGCGCACCGCTCTGGCCGCCGCCAATGTGGACCAGGCCAAGGGCACGCTGAACGGGCCGCGGCTGTCCTACACCATCGGCGCGAATGATCAGCTCATTTCCAGCAAGGATTACCAGCCGGTGATCGTGGCCTATCGCAACGGAGCGGCAGTACGCGCCAGTGACGTGGCCACCATCGTGGACTCGGCGGAAAACACGCAGCAGGCCGCATGGATGAACAGGACGCCCGCGGTGATTGTGAACATCCAGCGGCAGCCGGGCGCGAACATCATCGCCGTTGTTAACAGCATTCAGAAACTTCTTCCACAGCTCCAGGCCAGCCTGCCGGCCAGCATCCAGGTGCACATCCTCACGGACCGCACCACGACGATTCGCGCCTCAGTGGAAGACGTCGAGCTCGAGTTGATGCTCACGGTGGCGCTGGTGGTGATGGTCATCTTTCTCTTCCTGCGCAACCTGGCGGCCACCATCATTCCGTCGGTCGCGGTGCCGCTCTCCATCGTCGGTACCTTCGGCGTGATGTATCTGCTGGGCTACAGCCTGAACAACCTCACGCTGATGGCGCTTACCATCTCGACAGGCTTCGTCGTCGATGACGCGATCGTGATGATCGAGAACATCTCGCGCTTCATCGAGGAGGGCAACAGCCCCATGCGCGCCGCGCTGGTGGGCAGCGCGCAGATCGGCTTCACCATCATTTCGCTCACCGTCTCGCTCATCGCCGTGCTCATTCCGCTCTTGTTGATGAGCGACGTGGTGGGCCGGCTCTTCCGCGAGTTTGCCATCACGCTGGCGGTCACCATTCTCGTCTCCGCCGTGGTCTCGCTCACCCTCACGCCGATGATGTGCTCGCGCATTCTGAAGGACAAGGCCCACGCCAGCCAGTCGCGCTTTTATGTCTGGTCAGAGAACATCTTCAACCGCATCATCGCCTTTTACGGCCGCACGCTGAAGACCGTGCTTCGCCACCGCTTTGCCACGCTGATGGTGACCATCTCCACCTTCGTGGCCACGGTGCTGCTGTTCCTCGTCATCCCCAAGGGCTTTTTCCCGGTGCAGGACACGGGCGTGATTCTGGGCACCAGCGAGGCGCCGCAGACGGCGAGCTTTGACCGCATGGCCAAGCTGCAGCAAAATCTGGTGGACGTGGTGCTGCAGGACCCGGCGGTCGACAATGTCTCCTCGTTCATCGGGGTGGACGGCACCAACACCACGCTGAACTCCGGCCGCATCCAGATTACGCTGAAGCCGCTGTCAGAGCGCAAAATCTCGGCGGCGCAGGTCATCGAGCGCCTGCAACCGAAGCTGGCCAAGCTGCAGGGCATCCAGCTTTTCATGCAGCCGCTGCAGGACCTGACAGTGGCCGACCGCGTGAGCCGCACGCAGTTCCAGTATTCGCTGGAGGACCCCAACCAGCAGGAGCTGGCCACCTACACGCAGAAAATGGTGGATGCGCTTAGCCAGGATAAGGTGCTGACGGACGTGGCCAGCGACATGCAGGACCAGGGCCTGGGCGCGGAGCTGGTCATCGATCGCGACACCGCCGCGCGGCTCGGCATCTCGATGACCGACGTGGACAACACGCTCTATGACGCCTTCGGCCAGCGCCAGGTGTCCACCATCTTCACCCAACTCAACCAGTACCACGTGGTGATGGAGGTGGGCCCGCAGTTCCAGACCGACCCCTCCACTCTGAACGACCTTTACGTGAAGTCGGGCAACGGCACGCAGGTGCCGCTGAGCATGCTGGCCCACTGGCAGCAGACGCGCGCGCAGCTCGCCATCGGCCACCAGGGCCAGTTCCCTTCCACCATCATCAGCTTCAATCTTGCGCCGGGCCGCTCGCTGGGCGACGCCGTGAATGCGGTGAAGGAAGTGGAGCAGCGCATCCAGCTGCCCGCCGCCATCAACGCCAGCTTTCAGGGCACGGCGGCGGCCTTCCAGACCTCGCTGGCCAATGAGCCTCTGCTGATTCTGGCCGCGCTGGTCACCGTGTACATCGTGCTGGGCGTGCTCTATGAGAGTTATATTCACCCGATCACGATCATCTCCACTCTGCCCTCGGCCGGCGTGGGCGCGTTGCTGGCGCTGCTGCTGACGCATGAGGAGTTCAGCATCATCGCGCTGATCGGCATCATCCTGCTCATCGGCATTGTGCAGAAGAACGCCATCATGATGATCGACTTCGCGCTGGACGACGAGCGGCGCATGGGCCGCAACGCCGAGGAGGCCATTTTCAGTGCATGTCTGTTGCGCTTCCGGCCCATCCTGATGACGACGATGGCGGCGTTGCTGGGCGGATTGCCGCTGTGGCTGGGCGGCGGCGTGGGCGCGGAGCTGCGCCGGCCGCTGGGCATCTCCATCGTGGGCGGGCTCATCTTCTCGCAGTTGCTTACGCTGTATACCACCCCCGTGGTCTATCTCTACTTTGACAAACTGGCGCACCAGCTGGGCATTGCGGTGGTGCAGCCCGGACTCCACGAGCAACGGACGGCGGGAGACTGACGATGCATCTCTCCGCGCCCTTCATCCGGCGTCCTGTAGCTACCTCATTGCTGAGCCTGGCACTGCTGATGGCCGGCGCGGTGGCCTATAGCGTGCTGCCGGTAGCCTCGCTGCCGGATGTGGACTATCCCGCCATCGGCGTCAGCGCGGGCCTGCCTGGGGCGAGTCCCGAGACGATGGCCTCGGCGGTGGCCACGCCGCTCGAGCGCCAGTTCGGCCGCATTGCCGGCGTGAACGAAATGACGTCGACCAGCACGATGGGCTCGGCCAACGTGGTGTTGCAGTTCGACATGAGCCGGAACATCGACAACGCGGCGCGCGACGTGCAGGCGGCCATTAATGCCGCGCGCGGACAACTGCCGTCTTACCTGCCGCAGAACCCCGGCTACCGCAAGGCCAACCCCTCTGACGCGCCCATCCTTATTCTCACGCTTACCTCGGACGTGATTCCCAAGCCACAGATTTACGACATGGCCGACTCCATCCTGGCCCAGCGCATCTCGGAGATCGACGGGGTGGGGCAGGTGTTTGTGGGCGGCAGCTCCAGCCCCGCGGTGCGCGTGGAGCTGAACCCGATGCAACTGGCAAACACCGGCATCGGGCTTGAGGCCATCCGCACCGCGCTGTCCGGCGCCAACGCCAACCGGCCCAAGGGCAGCTTTCAGGATGCAACGCACCGCTGGATGATTACCGACAACGATCAGATATTCAAGGCCAGTGAGTATGCGCCCATCATCGCCGGTTACAACCAGACCACCGGCGCGCCGGTGCGCGTGGAGGACGTGGGTACGGTCACTAATTCCGTCGCCGACATCCACACGGACGGTGTCTCCGGCATCAATCCGGATAATGGCCCGCCGGCCAAGCTGCGCGGCGCCGTGCTCATCATCGTCTCCAAGATTCCCGGCGCCAACGTCATCTCCACCGTGGACAACGTGATGAAGGAGCTGCCGCGGCTGCAGGCCTCCATCCCGCCCACCATCCAGATCAACGTGGCCCAGGACCGCACCACCACGATTCGCGCCGGCGTGCGCGACGTGGAGATTTCGCTCGTCATCAGCGTCCTTCTGGTGGTGCTGGTGGTCTTTCTCTTCCTGCGCGAGGTGTGGGCCACCATCATCCCCTCGGTGGCCGTGCCGCTCTCGCTGGTGGGAACCTTCGGCGTCATGTATCTGCTGGGCTACTCGGTCGACAACCTGTCACTGATGGCGCTCACCATCTCCACCGGCTTCGTCGTCGATGACGCCATCGTGGTGATCGAAAACATCACGCGCTATCTCGAGATGGGCATGAATCCCTTCGACGCGGCAATGAAGGGCTCGAAGGAGATTGGTTTCACGGTGATCTCCATGAGCAGCTCGCTGATCGCCGTCTTCATCCCCATCCTGCTGATGGGCGGCATCGTGGGCAAGCTCTTCCGCGAGTTCGCAGTCACGCTCTCGGTGGCCATCGCGGTGTCGCTGCTGGTTTCACTCACCACCACGCCCATGCTCTGCGCCAGGTTTCTGCGCCCGCAAGGCGAGATCGTGCACGGCCGACTCTATCGCATGAGCGAGCGCGCCTTTGAGTGGCTCCATGAGGAGTACGCGGTGGGCCTGCGCTGGGTGCTGCGCCACCAGTGGCTCATGCTGGGTGTGCTGCTGGGCACTGTGGCGCTCAACGTGTACCTCTTCAATATCGTGCCCAAGGGTTTCTTTCCTGAGCAGGACACCGGACGGATTGGCGGGCAGACCATCGCCGCGCAGGACATCAGCTTTCCCGCCATGCGCGCCAAGCAGCGCAAGTTGGCGCAGATGGTGCTGGACGATCCGGCGGTGAGCTCGGTGACCGCCTTTGCCGGCGGCGGACGCAACAGCAACAATGTTGGCTTCATGTTCGTGAGCCTGAAGGACCTGGACAAGCGGCCGGCCCGTGTCTCGTCAAATGACGTGATCAACCGCCTCCGGCGCCAGCTTTCCGGGGTTCCCGGCGCGCAGCTCTTTCTGCATTCGTTCCAGGACATTCACATCGGCGGTCACGGAGGCGCTGCCGAGTACCAGTACACGCTCTCCGATCCGAACCTGGAGGAGCTGAACCACTGGGCGCCGCTGCTGCAGGCGCGCATGCGCACCATGCCCGAGCTGCGCGACATCTCCACCGATGAGCAGGACCAGGGCCTGGCCGCCCAACTGGTCATCGACCGCGACACCGCCTCCAGACTGGGCGTGACCGCCGCCGCCATTGACCAGACGCTTTATGACGCCTTCGGGCAGCGCGAGGTGTCTACGATGTATACCGGCCTGAACCAGTACTTTGTGGTGATGGAGGTTGACCCGCAGTACCAGCAGAGCCCGGCCGCGCTGAACGGCATTTACATCAAATCTTCCACTGGGCAGATGGTGCCCCTTTCCGCCATCGCGCACTTTGAAACCGAGCGCACTTCGCTCACCGTGAACCACCAGGGGCAGTACCCGTCGGTCTCGCTTTCCTTCAACCTTGCGCCGAACGTCTCGCTGGGCCAGGCGGTGACGGCCATTGAGCGTGTGGAAGTGCAGATGGGCATGCCCAGCGCGATGCACGCATCGTTCTCCGGCACCGCCCAGGCCTTCCAGGATTCGCTCCGGACCGAGCCCTACCTCATTCTGGCCGCTGTGGTCGCCGTCTACATCGTGCTCGGCATCCTTTACGAGAGCCTGATCCACCCGCTCACGATTCTTTCCACGCTGCCGCCGGCCGGCGTGGGCGCAATCCTGGCGCTGCTGATCACAGGCACGGACCTGACCATCATCGCGCTGATCGGCATTCTGCTGCTCATCGGCATCGTAAAGAAAAACGCCATCCTCATGATCGATTTTGCGCTGCAGGCAGAGCGCGAACAGGGGCTGCCGCCGGTGGAGGCCATCTACCAGGCCTGCCTGCTGCGCTTCAGACCCATCATGATGACCACCATGGCGGCGATGTTTGGCGGGCTGCCGCTGGCCATCGGACTGGGCGTGGGCTCAGAGCTGCGCAAGCCGCTGGGCATCACTATCGTGGGCGGCCTCATCGTCTCGCAGCTGCTCACGCTGTTCACCACGCCGGTGGTTTACCTCTTCTTTGACCGTCTGCAATGGCGATTCATGAAGCTGCACCGCATCGGCGCGGAGCTGGAAGGCCAGCACGGGGACTGAGGATGCGGCTACACTGGATGCGTTTCGCGTTCAGGAGGAAAGCCGCATGTCTCGAAGAGAAATCGTTG
Organism: Occallatibacter sp.; assembly: GCA_035534635.1. Lineage (GTDB taxonomy): Bacteria > Acidobacteriota > Terriglobia > Terriglobales > Acidobacteriaceae > Telmatobacter. The sequence goes on along the minus strand of DATLRP010000032.1, from coordinate 52,331 downwards.
TTCTTGTCAGCCGCGCGCTGGCCATCATACAGTTTGTTTCCGCGTTGGAGTTGCTGATTTCCGTTCCGGAAAGACTACCGACTCTTTTGCGCGCCGCCAGCTTCAGCTCAGAGCTCCAGTCTGCCGGGCTCTTGCATGATTTTCAAATCGCGCAATACATCGATATGTCCACCATGCTCGTTCGCATCGCGGTATTCCTGGTCATTGGCATCGTTCTGTGGAATTGCGGCCCATGGGTGGAGAGCAAACTTTTACCCGTACAGCAGCGCCCACAACAGAGCATGGAGCCCGAGAGCTGATGCGACTTCAGTCCGCGTAGGCGGGCTCGATGACCTGCGCGGCTTCTACCAGCTTGACCGGGTAGTAAGCGTTGCGCGTGTACTGCGCCACCATGCGGTTGGTGTTGAAGTAAGAGCCGTTGAAGGCCAGCGCGCCGCGCATCACGTGCGTCCACTGCTCCGGCTGGTCGCGATAGAGCGGCACGATGACGTTTTCCAGCTTGTGATAGAGGTTGCGGGCCTCCTCGGCATCGTCGGCGCCGTCCTCAATCGCCCATCCGGTGACGCCCTCGATGCAGCCCTCAATCCACCATCCGTCCAGAATCGAAAGGCTGGGCACGCCGTTCAGCGCGGCCTTCATGCCGCTGGTGCCGCTGGCCTCGTAGGGCCGCCGCGGCGTATTCACCCACACGTCCACTCCGGCGGTCAGCAGCGCGCCCAGGTCCCACGCGTAGTTTTCGAGATAGACGATGCGCAGCAAATCGCCCGAAAGCTTGTGTGCCGTCTCGATCACGTGGTGAATCATCTCCTTGCCGGGCTCGTCCTGCGGATGGGCCTTGCCGGAGTAGAGAATCTGCAGGCCGCCGGCGGCCGTGGCAATTTCCAGCAGCCTGTCAGGATCAGTGAACAGCAATGCGGCCCGTTTGTAAGTGGCCGCGCGGCGCGCAAAGCCCAGCGTGAGCGCCTCCAGCCGCAATGACTGGCCGGTGCGCGTGGCCACCTCGTCCAGCAGCGCCTGCTTGGCGCGGCGATGCGCGGAGGCCAGCTCTTCGCCCGGCAGCTCCACCACGGCGTTGCGCAGACTCAGGTTGTCGCGCCGCCAGGAGGGGATGTGCCGGTCGAGCATCTGCTGGATGGGCTCGGAGACCCAGGTGGGCGCGTGCACGCCGTTGGTGATGGCCTGAATGGGAAACTCCGGAAACATGGCCCGCGAAACCTTGCCGTGCTGCAGCGCCACGCCGTTGGCAAAGCGCGAAAATTGCAGCGCCAGCAGCGTCATATTCAGCATGCCTTCCTGAAAGCAGTCCAGCTTCTCCAGCCGCGCCGCGCGTTCCGCGCCCAGGATGCGCGCCGACTGGTCGCGCGAAAAGCGGTCGTGGCCCGCGGGCACGGGCGTGTGCGTGGTAAAGACGCATTTTTGCCGCACGCGCTCGATGTCCGCCGGAGTCGGCGCGCCCAGCGGCCCGCCGCCCAGCTCACTCTCCAGCAGCGCCTGCGTAAGCAGCGCCGCGTGGCCCTCGTTCATGTGGTAGACGTTGATCTCCAGCCCCAGCGCGTGCGCCATGCGCGCACCGCCCATGCCCAGCACGATCTCCTGCTCAAGCCGGTAGCTGGCGTCGCCGCCGTAGAGATGGTCGGTGAGCCCGCGGTCCCAGCCCGAGTTCTCCTCAAGGTCCGTATCCAAAAGATAAATCGGCACCACGTGTCCATAGCGGCCGGCCAGGTTGTAGCGCCAGGCGCGAATCGTCACCACGCGGTCTTCCACGCTCACCGTCACGCGCGCCGCCTCTTCGGTGCAAAAGTCGGAGGGGTTCCACGGCTGCACGTCCTCGGACTGATCGCCGGTCGTGTCCAGATGCTGCTGGAAATATCCCTTGCGGTGGGCCAGCGTGAAGGCCACCAGCGGCACGCCCAGGTCCGCGGCCGAGCGCAGCGTGTCGCCGGCCAGCACGCCCAGGCCGCCCGAGTAGGTGGGCATGGCCGGATGGATCGCAATCTCCATGGAGAAATACGCGACCAGGCCGGAGTTGGGGAAGGATGCGTAGGAAAAGGGCTTTTGGATCTTCGGCTCCATGCGGCTCATCTCTGCTTCAGGTCTGCTTCGGCTCTCTTTGCGGGGCCGTGCCGCCCATTATCGACGGTCCCGGCGAACACCGCTCAAAACATGCGCCGGGCCAGTGGTCCTTCTGCCCGGTCTGTGCGGAAACTGGGATTGATTTTACCAAGGATGTGCGGCCATGCTCTTCACGGGCCGTTGCGCCCGCCGCACGCACGTAACCTCAGCAAGCACCTGCGCCGCGCAGGGGCCTGATGCGGGAATCCGATGCCGGACGCCGCACGTCTTTGCGTTCATGAAAGCCTCCGCGCACCCTGCGAGGCGTGGCAGATGTGAATCTCCGGCACAATGCCCGTCTCGGTGGCGTAGCTTGCGCCCAGCGCCTCCGCAAACTCTGCGGCCTGGCCGATCTCCACCAGGTTCACGGTGCATCCCCCAAAGCCGCCGCCGGTGAGCCGCGCGCCGATGAGGCCGGGCAACTGGCGTGCGAGCGCCACCATGGCGTCGGCCTCCACGCAGCTGGCCTCAAAGTCGCGGCTGTAGCTCACGTGCGCCTCGGCCATCAGCCTTCCAAGCTCGGCCATGTCATGGCGCAGCAGCGCCTCTGCCGCGGCCACGGTGCGCGTGTTCTCAGTGATGACGTGGCGCGCGCGCTTGAACGCGTTGGGGCTCATTTCCCTGCCCCACTTTTCCAGATCGTTCAGCGTGGCGTCGCGCAGAAAGCGCACCTCAGGCCGGTGCCGCGCAATCACCGCGCAAGCCTCCTCCACCTCCGCGCGGCGGGTGGTGTATTCGCCGCCGGTCACCGAGTGCTTGACCATGGTGTTGGCGATGACCAGGACCACCGAATGCGGAATGGGCGCAAGCCGGAAACTCAGGTCGCGGCAATCGAGCAGCAGCGCGTGGTCTTCTTCGCCGTTGGCGGAGATGAACTGGTCCATGATGCCGCTGCTGGCCCCCACGAACTCGTTCTCCGCGCGCTGGCACAGCCTGGCAAGCACCGGGCCGGGATAGGAAACGCCGATCAGCGACGAAACCGCGAGCGCGGTGGAAACCTCCAGCGCGGCGGAACTGGACAGCCCCGAGCCCAGCGGCACATCGCCCCACACGGTCAGATTGAAGCCGGGAATTGTGTGGCCCTCGCCCTTGAGTATCGAGATCACGCCCAACGGATAATCGGTCCATTGCCCGCTGCGCACGGATGCTGCGGAAGCGTCAAAGGAACACTCCTCGCCGTTGTTTTCCGAGTAGAGCACGATTTTGCCGTCGGTCCGCGGCGAGATTGCGGCCAGGGTGGCAAAGTCGATGGCGGCCGGCATCACGAAACCTTCGGCGTAATCCGTGTGCTCGCCGATAAGGTTCACGCGTCCGGGCGCGACAAAGAGCACGGGATCGGCCTGAAACCGGCTGCGATGCAGAGCGCGCAGGGCGGAAGGGTCATGCATGGGTCAGATCGCCCCCTCCAAGGTCTCCAGTTCCACGTCCATCGGCCAGCGAAAGCATGCGCCGGGTGCGAGCGTGTGCGACCAGGAGCCGGTTTGCGCCAGCGAATCGACGGGCGCCGTGCAGGGTTCCGGAGCGATGCAGACCTGCTTCGTTCCGGGCCGCTCGGGCCATCCGCCGTAGCAGATCCACAGGCCCAGATAGGGGGTGCAGGCGGGGTCGAAGCGTATGCGGATGCGCACTCCGGCGCGCGGGCGAAGAATCTCGCACCAGTTCTCCTCCGGTCCCAGCGGCCCGGCAAAGAGCTTGTCGCCGATGCCGGAATCGGCCGCCTCGGCCGTGCTCAGGTCGGCCTCTCCGCCATTGGCGAGCCGCGCCAGCGGCCACGCCACCGTGTCGCCGCACTTGCCCAGCCTGTTGCCGCCCGAGCCCTCCAGCCGCATGGTCCTGATCGTCTCCGGCAGCTCGATCCGGTCGCCCTTTTCGGCCACAAATAAAGGATGCGCGGCCCAGGACCACGGCACCGCGTGCGTGCCCGTGTTGGTGACGGCGTACCGCAAGGCAATCCGGCAGCCGGACTCGGTTTCAGAAAGCGTCAGCGTGCGTTCCAGCCTTAGCGGCAGGGAGAAACATGCGCCGGTAAGCGTCGTTGAGTGCTCGTCTGCCCGGGTCACCTGCCAGGCCACGCGCCACAGGTCGCCGTGGTCGGGAATCTCGGCTGTTCCGGCAGGTGTTTGAACGCTGCACGCGGCCACGGAGGGCAGGCATTCATCCCACCCGCTGGCGTCGGCTGCGTCAAAGGTCATGGAGCGGGTGCGCGCGGCGGGTGTTGCAAGCGGAGCCTGGAGCAGTTCCTGATTGCCCAGGCGAAGCGAGGCGATCTTTCCGCCCAAATGAGGCAGGAGGGAAAGGGAGCAGCTTCCCGCACGGATGAGAACGTTTTCTTCCGTACCTGCTCTTACCTCGGCGCTCCCCATCAACGCGACCCCCCCACTCCCTCTTGGCAGGCAGCCATCAGTCTATCCCAAAGTGCCTGGAGCCACTCGGCGTGCTCAGGCTTCATCAGCACGGAGCGCATGCAGGTTCCGTAATCCGGGCCGCCCGCGGGCCCCGCCGCACCCTGAAACCACGATTGCGGCAATTGTACAAGGGCCAGATGCAAATCGCGCGCTGAACATGCCTTAAAAATCGATTCAGCACGCCGCGAAGCCTCTTCCGGCGTGGCCGCCGCCATCCTCCACACCACAATGTCCAGCTCCGGCGGTCCGGCGGCTCGGGGGACAAAGCGCTGGTCGGCGCGCAGGCGGCGGTCCAGCTCGAGCGCCGCAGCCCGGCCCAGCGCCAATCCCCGCGCAAACTCACCGCCCGGCTCCAAAGGCAGCAGCCGCTGCGTGGCCCACAGTGCCACGGCCGCAGCTCCGGCGCGCGAGCACTCCAGCGAAATCTCGCCCAGGTGCAGCTCCTTCGACGTGAAGTAGGTGTAGGGCGAGTCGTGCTTGTAAAATCGGCCCACCGCGGGATCGCGAAAGAGCACGCAGCCGCATCCATAGGGCTGCAAGCCGTGCTTGTGCGGGTCCACCACAATTGAATCGGCCTGGTGGATGGACTCGTAGGCCTGCCGCGCAGGCGCGTCCAGCTCCGCCGCAATCAGCCGGAAATAGCCGCCGTAGGCCGCATCCACATGAATGCGGAAGCCGTACGTCCTGCGCAGCCCCACAATCTCCGGCAGCGGGTCCACGGCGCCAATCGCCGTTGTGCCCAGCGTCGCGACCACTGTGCCCACATCCCCCTTGCGCAGCTCGTCTTCGAGAACTTCCAGGCGCATGCGGCCTGCGCTGTCGGCCGGAACCGCCGCAAAGGGCAACTGCAGCACTCCGGAGATGCGCTCATGGGTGTAATGCGCCTGTTCGCTGGCCAGAATGCGCCGTCCGGGGGCAAGCCGACCGGCAACCCAAAGGGCTTCAAGGTTTGCGATTGTGCCGCTGGAGGTCAGGTGGCCCAGGAACGGATCCGCCCAGCCGAACATCCGCGCAATCTGCCCGACGGCCTCCACTTCCATGGCGGAGCTGGCGCGGCCGCCGTCCAGCGCATGGTTGTTCGGATTGAGTTTCATCGCCAGCGCGTAAGCCGCCCGCGCCACCGGATGCGGCGGCTTGAGCATCTGCCCGGCATAAAGGGGATGGAAGTAGGGGTAGTTTTCGCTCAGCCGCCGCGCCGCCTCCTCCAGCACGGCCAGCATCGCCGCCGGGTCGGCGGCCGAGGGGTGCGCGGGGGTGAACTCGGGCAGCCCGGCAAAGCCGGCCTCGAGGGTGCGCGTGGCCTGGGCAAGCAGCTCCGGAACAGGATCGGTGGCCATTCCAACCTTCTGCCGGAGCACGCTTGTCGAGGCGGGCTAACGCTCGGCACGCGGAGCTCGCTAACGCACAGATTTTGGACCAGTTTCCGCGATCAGGAAGACTCACAGCCGGTCGCGGGCCAACTTTCGTGTCCGGTTTTTCCCCACCAATGCTACACTACCGCCAGCGTTAGAACCGAACCGGGCGTGAGCAGCACTCGCCCAACCAAGCAAGATTCTGCCAGTGGTCGCTCCGATTCATCCAGCGCAATTCAATCCAGGAAATACAACCACAATGGAACAAGGTACTGTGAAGTGGTTCAATGACGCGAAGGGCTTCGGCTTCATCTCGCGTCAGAACGGCGAAGATGTCTTCGTGCATTACTCTGCAATCAACTCGTCCGGGTTCAAGAGCCTGCAGGAAGGCCAAGCCGTGCAATTTAACGTGGTGAAGGGGCCCAAGGGCTGGCAGGCGGCCGACGTTCAGCCGCTCTAAACCCCCCGAAATGCCGGATTCCGGCAGAATCCAGCAAACAGAAGCGAGCACAAGCGAGGGTCGGGAGCTAATCCCGGTCCTCGTTTTGCGTTTTGGGCGCCGAGGCCCTTAAACCTGGAGGCGAAGGTTCGGCGCTTTGGAGCGCGGCTGTTTTGCCTGAGCGAAACCCGCACTGGCAGACAGCTCCCTCGTCGCCTACAATCAGCGGCACACAAGATTTGCCCCAATTTCCAGGGAGAAATAGTCAATGAACGATCGAAATCGCCTCAGGATCTTCGGCCTGGCGCTGTTCGCGCTGCTCTCATTGTGGGTTGTTTCCGTGCCCGCTTCCCGCTGCCTTGCCCAAACCACAGCGAAGAAGGTGGTGAAAACCGAAGCCGATCTTCCGCGATTCAACTACGAGGTGAGCGGGACGGCGACGGGGCTGCTCAAGTCCGACGATGCCACATTTAATGTGTTTGCGGCCAAGGTGAAGTCGGATGTGGATTCGGTTCTGGCGAACTACGACATCGAGGACCATGCCTCGATGCGCGAACTGCTGGGCGTGCGCCTGGATCTGCAGTTGCTGGCCGGCGACAACAAGGATGCGCTGGAGACCGTTGCCAGGCTGCGCGCGCTCGAGGACAAGCCCGACGCCAAACTGATGACCGGGCTGCTGACGAAGGCGATGATCGAGGCGCAGGACGCCACGGGGAAGACGACGGGCCCGGAATACGTGCAGGCTTTTCAGAAGGCTTACGCGGCGCAGATCACACCGCTTCCGTGGGCAGTGGTGGCTGACAGCATCAAGGAAGGGAAGAGCCGCGCGGAGATTGTGACGCCGGCGCTGGTGATGGGCAGCGTGCAAGCCAACGTGGAGCCGGCACTGGCCAAGACGCACCACTTGAGCAACGACTTGGCCTGGGGACTGATCGGCGCCCGGCTCGATTTGATGCGCGAACTGGCCCTGATGCCGGCTGTGGACGCCGTTCTGAGCAAGGAAGTGGCGGCGAATAACGTGGTGAAACCGGAGATTTGGGCGGCGCGCGAGGTGACTCTTACGGCGGCGGACAAGTTGACTCCGGTGCGCGTGGCTATCTGGGACTCGGGCAGCGATCTTTCGCTGTTTCCGGGCCGCGTGTACACGGTTGCCCACCCGGCGCCGGGCGCCGATCCGCACGACATTGCGTTTGATCTGAAAGGCTTTCCCTCGCACGGATATCTCTACCCGCTGACGCCGGAGCAGCAGAAGGAGTTCCCAGGCACGATTGGCGAGCTGAAGGGGTTCTCCGATCTGCAGCTCTCCATCGACAGCCCTGAAGCAACGGCGCTGAGGAAGAAGCTTGCCCACATTCCGGCGTCGGAGGTGGGAAAGTTTATTGAGCAGATCGAGTTGTTCGCGATCTACTCGCACGGGACGCATGTGGCGGGGATTGCGGCGCGAGGCAATCCGGCGATCCGGCTGGCCGTGGGAAGAATCACTTTTGACTGGCACAATGTTCCGCTGCCGCCGAGTGAGGAGCTCTCGCGGCGCGATGCCAAGGACGATCAGGCGTATGTGGACTGGTTCAAGGCCAACCACATCCGGGTGGTGAACATGAGCTGGGGCGGCGGCCCGCAGGACGACGAGGTGGCGCTGGAAAAGAACGGCATGGGCAAAGATGCGGCCGATCGCAAAGCCATTGCCGCCAAACTGTTCGGCATCGAGAGGGAGGGGCTCTACAACGCGATCAAGAGCGCGCCCGGAATCCTCTTTATCTGTGCGGCGGGCAATTCGGACAGCAACAGCACCTTTCTTCAGGACATTCCATCGTCGTTTAAGCTGCCCAACATGCTGGCGGTGGGAGCGGTGGACCAGGCGGGCGACGAGGCGAGCTTTACCAGCTATGGACCGACGGTGAAGGTGGATGCGGACGGCTACCAGGTGCAGTCAGTGGTGCCCGGCGGAGAGAAGCTGCGGATGTCGGGCACGTCCATGGCATCGCCGAACACGGTGAACCTGGCGGCGAAGCTGATTGCGCTCGACCCGAAGCTGACCCCGGAGCAAACTGTCCACCTGATTGTTGCCGGATCGACGGCCAGCGCAGATGGACGGCGACACAACATCGACGAGAAGCGATCCGTGGAGCTGCTGAAACAGATGGAGAGCAGCTCGGCCAAGGCGGTGCAATAGGACTGGCGCCCTTCCGCGGCCCAAATGCGACTGCCACGCCGCCGGTAGGCCGCAGACGCGGCTCCGCGCACGAGGATTGCTCCTCGCGCGCGGGCAAGAGTTCGGGTTGCGAGTGTGGGTTTGGGCCCGCTTCCGCGGAGGGCGGATTACTCGGCCCGCGGTTGCTCGGCCCGGTCAGGGAAGCGCATCACCGGAGAAAATTCTCCGGGCGGCATCATCCCGTTCGGCGCAAAGTTGCCTTGAGGCGCCATCTCCCGTGGGGGCATGGGGGCGTTCGGCTCTTCCATCGGGCGCGAATCCATCCGAGTGTCCATCGCACCAAGCAGGAGCTTCAGGCCCTCGCTCGCCTTCTCCAGACGCGATTTGCGCACCACCAGATTTTCCATCGCTTCTGACAGCTGGTCCAGTTCTGACACCGCCATGTCGATCGCGGTGCGGTAAGTTTCTTCACGGGCAATAGCGGCCATAGGTCTCTCCCTCACAAGCATTAAACCCCGGATGCGCTGCGCGGCGAAATCACACATTCGATGTAGAAGCGCTTTTCGACGTGCCATTCGTACCCTGCGCGCCTCGGCTCAGGCCTGCGCCGCATTGCGATTCGCCGTTTCGCCGTGGTCCGGTATACTCCGGGCACGAACGAGTTTCCTTGCAGGAGATCCTTTTCACCCATGATGAAGCGCATTCCACGAACCTGGATGGTTCTGCTGGCAGCGGGCCTGGCGGCCGCGCCGTTGGCCGTGGCGCAGAGCAACACGCATGCAAAGCCCGACACAGCCAAAGCCGCCCCCACAGTCATCCCCCCCGACTCCGTCACCGAAGGCTCGGTGACGGTGGACGGCAAACCCATCGCCTACCGCGCTGTCGCCGGCACGCTCACCGTCGGCTCCACGGACGCGCAGGACGCCATGATCGGCCTGGATGGCCACTATCTTTCCGACGCCACCGTCGACACCCACGCCAAACCCCAGGACCAGCCGGCCACGGCGCGCATCTTTTACGTGGCCTACTTTGAAAAGAACCCGTCGGCGCACCGGCCCATCACCTTTCTCTATAACGGCGGCCCCGGCAGCTCCACCATGTATCTGCACATGGGCGCATTCGGCCCGGAGCGCATCGTGGTGCCCCAGGACGCGACCCGCCAGGAGGGCGCGCCGTACACCCTCGAGCCCAATTCCAACAGCCTGCTCGACGTGAGCGATTTGGTGTTTATTGATGCGCCGGGAACGGGCTTCAGCCGCGTCTACGGCAAGGACGCCGGCAAGGCCTTCTTTGGCGTGGATCAGGACGCCCACGCCTTCAACCGCTTCATCCTCCGCTTCCTGTCTAAGTACAACCGCTGGAACTCGCCCAAGTATCTCTTCGGCGAGAGCTACGGCACCACGCGCACCGCGGTGCTGACCAATCTGCTGGAGCGGCACCTGGACCTGAACGGCTCCATCTTCCTTTCGCAGATTCTGAGCTTTGACGACAGCGCCGACGACCCCCAGGGCAACCCCGGCACCGACAATGGCTACTTCCTGGCCCTGCCGTCCATGGCGGCCACGGCCTGGTATCACCACCACGTGCCCAACCAGCCCGCGCAGCTGCAGCCGTGGCTCAAGTCCGTGGAGCAGTTCGCCGTGGGTCCCTATGCAAGCGCGCTGCTGCAGGGCTCAGACCTCTCCGAGGCCGGCAAGAAGCAGGTTGCCGAAAAGCTGGAGAGCTTCACCGGCGTTCCCGCGGCCTACTGGATCAAGGCGAACCTGCGCGTGAGCGGCGGCGAGTTTTCCAAAGAGCTGCAGTCGGAGATGGGCATCACCACCGGCCGGCTGGACACGCGGTATGAGGGCCCCGATGTCGATCCGCTGAGCGAGTCCGCGCAGTATGACCCGTTTACCGACGCGCTGACCTCGCCCTATGACACAGCCATCAACCAGTACGTGCGCCAGACGCTGAAGTACGGCGAGAACGAGACTTACAAGCCCAGTGCCTACGGACCGGACTTCAACTGGGACATGCGCCACAAGCCGCCGGGCCTTCGCGGATGGGACTCCAGCACCAACGTGATACCCGACCTGGCCATGGCCATGAAGCGCAACCCGAAGCTGCACATTCTGCTGATGGGCGGCTACTTCGACCTGGGCTGCACCTACTTTGGCGCAACCTATGAGGACAAGCATCTGCCGATTCCCGCCTCGCTCGACAAGAACATCACCTACCACTTCTTTGAGACCGGCCACATGGTCTACGTGACCACTTCGGCCCTGAAGGAACTCCACCAGCAGACCGCCGACTTCATCCGCAGCACGGAAAACGGCGGCCAGTAAGCGCGACAGCAGCATGCAACAGCGAGGGCCGGGAGCGCGCGCGAAGCCGCTCCGGGCCCTTCGTTCATCCGCGGCGAGAATGCGCCGGCCCTTGTGCTATGCTTCCGCTGTGTCAGCCGCAGACTCGGGCCTTAAACCGGATTCGCCACGGCACGCAGCCATCGTCCGCGTGACGCACTGGCTCACCGTCCTGGCTTTTCTTGCGCTGCTCGTCAGCGGCGGCGAGATTATCATCTCCCATCCGCGTTTTTATCTGGGCGAGGTCGGCAACGTAAACACCAAGCCGCTTTTCACGCTGCCCATCCCCTCCTCGCGCGATACCGTACCCACCGGCTACGGCTACGTGATGCCCGACCAGAACGGCTGGAGCCGCGCTCTCCATTTTGAGGCGGCATGGGTTGTGGTGCTCACCGGCCTGGTGTATGTGCTGTGGGGATTGTTCCGCGGGCACTTTCGGCGCGAGATGCTGCCGGGGCGCGAAGACCGCGGCGGCACATCCCCGCGCATGAGCTTCGCCAGATTTTTTCGCCGCGCGCCTCCCGGCGCAGACGATGCCCACTCCTACAACGCGGTGCAGCGCACGGCTTATCTCATCGTCATCTTTGTTCTCTTTCCGCTGGTCATCTGGACGGGACTTGCCATGTCGCCCGCGTTCACGGCCAGCTTTCCGGAAACCGTGATTCTGCTGGGCGGACGGCAAACGGCGCGCACGCTGCATCTCTTCGTTACGGTCGCGCTGGTGGTTTTCCTGGTCATCCATCTCGCCATGATTACGCTGGCGGGCTTCTGGCGGCGCACCCGCACCATGATTACCGGCCGCGCGGCCGCGCAAACCGCGCATAAGGAGGACGCATGAGCTCAACCTCACGCCGCAGGTTTCTAACGGGCGGCATCGCCGCGGTTGCAGGCGTTGCTGGATTTGCAACGGCGGGCCGCATGGCGCGCCGCTATGGCCTCATCCCGCCGGACAGCGGCGGCGTCTGGGGCCCCGGCGAAACGCTCACCTTCGCGGCGCAGCGCATCCTCGGCGCCCATGCCCCGGCCCACCAGTTTCCCCGCAGCATGATCTCGAAAGCGCCCTTCGCCAATGAAGTCGCACCGCTCGGAGATGTCTTCCAGCGCTCGCAGGCCGCCAATTTCAAGGACTGGAAGCTCACGGTCGACGGCACGGTCGCGCATCCCACCACCTTTTCGCTCGCAGAGCTGAAGTCGATGCCGATACAAAGTCAGATTACCGAGGTGGCATGCGAAGAGGGTTGGTCCTACATCGCCGAGTGGATTGGAACGCCCCTGCATGGAGTGCTGTCTGAAGTCGGCATGCTGCCGCAGACGCGCTACATCGTCTACCGTTCCTTCCAGTCATTCTTATGGGAGAGCATTGACTTGGCAGACGCGCTGCATCCGCAGACAATCCTCACCGTTGGCATGAATGACGGCGATCTTCCCGTTCCCTTCGGCGGACCGCTGCGCCTGCGCGTGCCGCGCCAGCTCGGCTACAAGAGCCTTAAGTACGTCACGCACATCACGGCCCTGGATTCTGTGAAGCATTACGGCAACGGCCTCGGCTCAGTCGATCCGGAGTACGGATATGCCTGGTACGCCGGCATCTGAGTGCGGAAAACGATTCGGCGATGCAGGGCGATGGCGCTCAGCCGGTGTTGCGCAGGCCGGCGCTGATGCCGCTGATGGTGGCGGCGAGGGCGCGGTTCACTTCGGGAGTATCTTCGCCCGCGCGCTTGCGTCGCAGCATGTCCACCTGGATCAGGTGCATGGGGTCCACATAGGGATTGCGCAGCCGGATGGACCGCGCCAGCACCGGATTCTTTTCAAGCAGCGCCGTCTGCCCGGTGACGGCCAGCACCGCGCGCACCGTGCGGTGGAATTCAGCGTCCAGCATGTCATAAACCCGCTCGCGCAGCTTCGCGTCCTCCACCAGAGTGGAGTAGAGCCGCGCCGTGCCCAGGTCCGCCTTGCCCAGCGCCATCTCCACGTTGCGCAGCAGGTCAATGAACAGTGGAAACTCGTGCGCCATGGTTTGCAGCAGTTCGAGCGCGCCCGGCTTTTCCAGGTACTGGCCCAGCGCGAAGCCCACGCCGAACCACGCCGGCACAAGCAGCCGCGACTGCGTCCATCCAAAGACCCACGGAATGGCGCGCAGGTCGCCGATGTGCGGCGATGACTTGCGCCGCGAGGGCCTCGAGCCGATCTTTGCGTGCTCCAGCTCGCCCACCGGCGTGGACTGCTCGAAGTAGGTGATGACGTCCGGGCTTTCGAGAATGTGCGTGCGATAGAAGCCGAAGGAAATCTGCGACAACTCGTCGAGCGCCGCCTCCCACTTCGGCTTCAGCACGCCGGTAAAGTGGCCTTCGGGGTCGCGTGCATTGGGCCGGGCAAGCGCATCGAGCGACGCGGCGATCATCAGTTCGAGATTACGCTCGGCCAGCACCTCGTCGGCATATTTGAAGTTGAGCACCTCGCCCTGTTCGGTGATGCGAAGCTGTCCCTCGAAAGAATCCATGGGCTGGGCAAAGATGGCGCGGTGGGTGGGGCCGCCGCCGCGACCCACCGTGCCGCCGCGCCCGTGGAAGAGCCGCAGCTTCACGCCACATTCTCGCGCCACCACGTGCAGGCCGCGATGCGCGCGGAAGATCTCCCACGTGCTGGTCAGCATGCCGCCGTCCTTGTTTGAGTCCGAGTAGCCCAGCATCACTTCCTGCCAGTTGCCCCAGCTCTCCAGCAGCCGGCGATAATCCTCGCGCTGCCACAACTGGCGGCACACTTCGGGCGCGCGGCGCAAATCCTCAATTGACTCGAAGAGCGGCACCGGCATCAGCCCCGGGTCTTTCTCCGTGCCGGTCTGGCCCGGCTCGCCGCTATTGCCCTCCACGCGCACGCCGCCCAGCCGCGCCAGCCGCACCACGGCCAGCACATCCTCCACCGTGGACGCGCCGCTGATGACGTATTGCCGAATTGCCTCCGGTGAGCAGCCGGCCTTCACCTCGCTGACCACACGGAAGGTCTCCAGCACGTTGGATGTCTCCGCGGAAAGTTCTCCGGCCAGGCTTGGCGCAATGGTGTCGGCAATCGCTTCTTTCAGCGCGGCAGCAAGCACGCGCGCATGCTGGCGAATGTCCAGCGTGTGGAGGTGCAGCCCGAAGGTGCGCACCTGCAGAATCAGGGGATCCAGCAGGGTTTGCGCAATCCGCAGCCCGCCGTGCGCGGCAAGCGACGTGCGCATCGTTTCGAGATCGTCGAGGAACTCCTCCACGCCGCTGTAGGGCGGCAGCACCTGCGCAAGCTGGTCCTGTCCTCTTTCCTGGCCCTGCGCCAGCGCGAACGCCATCACCGGCATGGGCGCGCTCGGGGCTTGCGCGGAGCGGTTCATCGCCTGCAGCGTGCGCTGCAGACGCGCCTTCAGGCAGATGACAAACCGCCGGTAAATTTCAAACTCATATTGCGTGCCGAAGACCTGCGCCTCCGGAGTGTGCACGCGCGTCACATAGGCCTGCAGCCGCTCCCGCAGCGCCTCGCTGACCGGCCGCTGCTGCGCGCTTGAGGTCAGTAGCTCCATGATGGTGTTCAGCCGCCGCTGGTAGTAGAGCAGCAGGTGACCGCGCGCGAGGCGAATGGCATCGCGCGTCACCTCCGGCGTCACAAACGGGTTTCCGTCGCGATCGCCGCCAATCCATGAGCCGAAGCGCAGCAGCAGCGGCAGGGCATGCGCCTCGATTTCCAGTCCGTAGGCCGCGCGCAGCGCCTCGGCAATCTCGCGGTAAAGCGTGGGCAGCGTGGCGAAGATGGAGACGTCGTAGTAGTCCAGCCCCATCTTGATCTCGTCGTAAACCGTGGGTCGCCGCGAGCGCACCTCGTCGGTCTGCCACAGGCTGGTAATCTCCGCGCGCACCTGCTCTTCGAGGCGAGCCAGGTCCTCGTCGGGAATCGGAATCCGGTCCAGCGCCGCCAGAAATTCCCCAATGCGCCGCCGCTTGAACATCACTGACCGCCGCGCCACCTCAGTGGGGTGCGCCGTGAATACCGGCACAATAAGCACCTTGCGCAGCCAGTCCATGGCTTCCTCCGCGCCAATGCCCACGCGGCGCATCTCGGCCAGCGTGCCTGCCAGCGAGCCGCGCTGCCGCCCGGCTTCGCCGCCGACCTGCAAGGCCAGCCGCCGCCGCTTGCGGTGGTTGGTCTCCGCCAGGTTGATGAGCTCGAAGTAGAATGCGAAGGCTCGCGTCAGCCGCAGCGCCTGCTCAACGGGAAGCGAGTGCACCAGCCTGAGCGCCTGCTCGGCGTGCTGCGCGGCCTCTTCGTCGCGTCCGCCAGCCTCGGCGTCGCGCCGACGAATAGTGCCCTGCCGCAGCGCCTCCACCTGCTCGAAAAGCTCGTCGCCGGCCTGCTCGCGCAGCACCGCGCCCAGCAGCGTGCCCAGGGAGCGCACGTCGCGCCGGAGCGGCGCTTCTTTCAGGTCGCCGGTCCGCGCTTCCAGCTCCGCCAGTCGCTGCGACCAGCTTTCGGGCTTCCACAGGTAGGCCATCGTTCCTTTGATTATGCCTGATGCGCTGTGACGGTTGTCTCAGCTCATTTGTTCCGCCCCTGACGCCGGCCCAATTCCCACGCGGCCGCCGTTGCGCGGCTCGCCGCCTTACCCGCCTTCAAGCTGCAAGGTCAGCTCTTCCCACTCGGCTGTCAGCGCCGCGGCCTGTTCGCGCAGGTTCGCGGCGAGCACTGTCAGCCGCTCAGTCTCCGTCGCCGAAACATAGACGCCCAGCTCCTGCTCGGTGTTGGCCAGCGCCGCCTCCACGCGCGGAATTTCCTCCTCAAGAAACGCGCAGCGCTCCTCCATCTGCCGCTGCTTGATGGGATTCAGCCGCCGCACACGAGCCCCGTTCGACTCACTGCGCGTCTCCGCGCTCCCGTCACCGCCCGCCGCGTCCGCATCGGAATCAGGCGCTGCCGAAGTTTGCGAAGCAGACTTCGCCTCCGCCTCCGGAAAAGCCGCAGTCGAAGCCAGCGCCCGTGCGGCCTTCCAGCGCAGATATTCCTCGTAGTTGCCCTCGTAGGTCGCGATTGCGCCGTTCTCCACTTCAAGCACGCGCGTCGCAAGCCGGTCAATGAAGTAGCGGTCATGCGAGACGAAAATCACCGTGCCGCTGAAGGCCGCCAGCGCTTCCAGTAGTACGTCTTTCGCACGCATGTCTAGGTGGTTCGTCGGCTCGTCCAGCAGCAGGAAATTCGAGGGCGACACCAGAATCCGCGCCAGCGCATAGCGGTTGCGCTCGCCGCCGGAAAGCACGCCCAGCGGCTTGAAGACATCGTCGCCGGAAAACAGGAAGCATCCGAGCAGCGACCGCAGTTCCCCCTCCCCCACCTTGCGCGCGGCGCGGCTCATGTCCTCCAGCATGCGCGCCTCCGGGTCCAGCACCTTGTACTGGTCCTGCGCGAAGTATTCGCTCACCACGTTGTGGCCTAACTTGATGGTTCCCTCGGTGGGCTGCTCCATGCCGGTCAGCATACGGATCAGCGTGGACTTGCCCGCGCCGTTTACGCCGACGAGCGCCACGCGGTCGCCGCGCTCGATGGTGAATCGCCCGCCGGCGAAGACCTGCTTCGGCCCGTAGCTCTTGGCCAGCCCTTCGGCCTCCGCCACCATGCGCCCTGAAGGCAACGGCTGCGGAAAGCTGAAGTGGATGACGGGCTCTTCCTCGGGAACTTGAATGCGTTCGATCTTTTCCAGTTCCTTGATGCGCGATTGCACCTGCCTGGCCTTGGTGGCCTGATATCTGAATCGATTGATGAACGCTTCCAGGTGCTCAACCTGCTCGCGCTGGTTGCGCCAGGCCGCAAGTAACTGCGCGCGGCGTTCTTCCTTCTGGCTGAGATACCTGGTGAAATTGCCTTGATAAGTCGTCAGCCGCTTGTTCCATATCTCCACCGTGCGGTCGATGGTGACATCCAGAAAGTAGCGGTCGTGAGAAATAAGGATGTAACCGAAGGGATAACTCCTGAGATAGTCTTCCAGCCAGTTGCGCGTCTCCAGGTCCAGATGATTGGTCGGCTCGTCCAGCAGCAGCAGGTTGGGCCGCGCCAGCAGCAGCTTGGCCAGCGCAATCCGCATCTGCCAGCCGCCGCTGAACTCGTCGGTCAGCCGCGGCCAGTCCTCCTTGCCAAAGCCAAGTCCGGTGAGCACGCTGCCCACCTGCGCGTCGAGTGCATAACCATCGAGCGCGTGAAAACGATCCTGCAACATGGAGTAGCGCTCGGCGACAGATTCGTACTCCGCGCTGGCGTGGTCCAGCTCAGAGAGCCGCCCGGCCTGTTGCTCGATTTCGCGCTCCATGGCGCGCAGCTCGTCAAAGACGCTCAGGCACTCCTGAAAGACCGTGCGCCCGGTCAGCCGCAGGCCCTCCTGCGGCAGGTAGCCGATGCTCATCCCGCGCGTCTGCTGCAGCGCGCCGTAATCCAGCGGCTCCAGCCCGGCCATAATCTTCATTAATGTGGATTTGCCGGTGCCGTTTGCGCCCACCAGCGCCGTCTTTTCTTTGCCGCGAATCAGCCAGTCGGCCTCAAGAAAAAGAATGCGCGGTCCAAAGCGCTTGCCGGCCTTTTGCAGAGAGAGCATCTCTACTTATTTTCGCAGAGCGGCATGGCGATGCAGAGTGCGTGCGTGCAGTTCCGTCGCAAAGAACGAAGTGCGGGTGCGGATTGCCCCGTCTATTCTTCGGCGGCCTGGTAGCAGCGACGCCCAGGTGTGCATTGCGACAAATGCACGAAGTGCTCATCCGGTCCGGCCGGGCCCATGGTGCGCAGGCACCAGTAGGTGGAGCTGGCCGCCACGCCGGGAAGCCATGATTCGGCGTTCTGCGGCGTGGTGCCGTAGGGGTTCTTGGTGCGCAGGCACTGGCAGGGCTGCGTGGGGCGTTCCGTGGCAAGGCTCATGAGCAATTCCTTTCTGCGCCGTAATCTGTTTGCTTGCGGCGCGGCTGCGTGCCGCTCAGCCGGCGGCGCTGGGGTCGCGGCCCATCTGTCCGGCGGCCAGCAGAATGGTGCGTGCGATGGCCACCGGGAAAAGCCGCACTTTGTATCCGTTCATTGAGAGCGGCATGGCACCGGTCATCGCGGCTTCACCGGCCGCGCGCGCCGTCTGCGGCGTAATCGCCTTGCCCGTGAGCACGGCTTCAGCCTCTTTTGAGCGGCGCACCACCGGCGACGCCGCGCCCATGGCCACCACCGCGCGGCGGCAGATGCTGCCGTCCATCTCCAGCACAATGCCCGCGTCGGCATTGGCCCAGTCATGGCTCTCCTTGTCGCCGTATTTCTGATAGGCCGAGCGGGTTCCCGCCGCCGGCTTGGGAATCACTATCGCCGTCAGCAACTCGTCGGGCTCCATCACGTGGAAGCGATGCGGATTTGCGTCCGGCTGCACATAGAGCTCGCGAATGGGCACCGTGCGCTTGCCGCGCTTGGCGGACTCGAGCTCCACGCTCCCGCCCAGCGCCAGCACGGCCACCGCGCCCGACGACGGCGCAACGGACGGGCAGCCGCCGTAATCCATGATGGCGTGGTACTGGTTGAGCCCGGAGAAGGCGAAGCAGATCTCCGTGCCCTTGCGCAGGCACTGGAAATCCGCCGAGCGGAAGTACCAGCATTGCAGCTCCTGCAGCAGGTTTCCGCCCATGGTGGCCATGTTGCGAATGTGCGGCGTGGCCGCGTGGCCGCAGGCGTCAGAGAGCACCGTGTAGCGCGCGCGAATCGCCGGATGATCGGCCACTTCGGCCAGCGTGGCGAGCGCGCCGATGCGCAGGCCCGCATCGGTTTGCTCGACGCCGCGCAGCTCGTGGATGGGGCGAATGTTCACCAGGCGCGTGGGCGTGTCCGTGCCGTTCTTCATCCGGTCCAGCAGATCCACGCCGCCGGCTTTCACCACCGCGCCGTCCTTGAGCTGGCTCAGCGCGGCATCCACCGTGGTGCATTCGGCAAGAGTGAAGGAGTTCATAGAGCCTCCATCGTTGATTGGGGCTGGTTCAGCGCGGGGAGCACCACCGCGGGCGTCATGGGTAACTGGCGAATGCGAACGCCGGTCGCGTTGTAAAACGCATTGCCGATGGCGGCGCCGGCGGAGATGATGCCCGCGGCCTCGCCGATGCCGGAAGCATCGGTCGAGCTCTGCCCGATGTAGGACTCGGTGAGTTGCACTTCGATCTCGGGAATTTCAAACGAGCCCGCAATCTTGTACTTGTCCAGGTTCGCGTTCACCATCAGGCCGTAGTTCGGGTCGAGCAGCCGGTGCTCAAAGAGCGTGTAGGAGATGCCCTGGATGACGCCGCCGTTAATCTGGCTGATCGTCTGTGTCGGATTCATCGGCCGTCCGCAGTCGTGCACCGCCAGAACACGCTTCACATGGATGCGGCCCGTCTCCGTGTCCACAGCCACTTCGGCAACGTCCACGCCGCCGTAAGTGTCGTAGTGCTTCGGGTCGTAGTCAGCCACGCGCTTCGCCTGCGCGGAGACCTGGTCCGTGTCCATCTTCGCCGCCGCCGCGCGAAAGCTCATCGGCTGGAACTTGCCTGAGGCGCTGTGCACCATGCCGCCGGAGATCGTCAGGTCCGCGGCCGTCGTGTGCAGCGCCGGCGCAATGCTGGCCATGAACTTCTGCGAGGCCTGCCACGCCGCGTCGCGCACCGCCGGAGTGAGTGAGGCCGTGGTCACGCTGCCGCCGGAATTCGGCCCCACCGGATAATTGGTGTCGCCCACCTTCACTGCAATCTTCGCCGGGGGCACGCCGAACTGCTCGGCCACAATCTGCGCCATCACCGTCTTGATGCCGCTGCCGATGTCCTGCACGGCGGAGAGCACTTCCAGCGAGCCGTCCTTGTGCACGCGCACTTCAGCCGCGGAGTTGCGGTTGATGAAGCGGTACCAGATGGACTGCGAAAGGCCCACGCCGCGCTTCACCGGGCCCGCGTCTGCGTTGGGTTTCGGGTTGCGCGACTTCCAGATGTCGCTCGCGCGGATCATCTGGCGCTGCACGCGGCGCACCGGATTCTCGTCGATGCGGTCGCGCAGGTCGATGGGGTCCATGTTCAAGCCGGCGGCCAGTTCGTCGATGGACTGCTCCAGCGCGAAGGCTCCCTGCGGATGGCCGGGCGCGCGAAAGGCTGCCGCGGGGCCCGCGTTGATGAAGACGTCGTTCTCCTCGGTGTGCAGCGCGGCCCACTTGTAAAGGTTGGTGGCCGGCCCGGCGCATCCGGCGCCCGTGCCGCAGCCCGCCGTGCCGTAGGTGATGAGCTGAATGGCCGTGATGGTGCCGTCCTTCTTCGCGCCGATGCGCAGCCGCTGGTCAGAGCTGGGGCGGTTGCCGACGGAAAGATGCTCCTCCTCGCGGTTCAGCATCAGCCATACAGGCGCGCCCGTTTTGTGCGAGAGCGCCGCGGCCACCACGCCCGGGTTGCCCGCACCGAACTTGGCGCCGAAGCCGCCGCCCATGTATTCGGTAATCACGCGCACCTTCGCCATGGGCAGTTTGAAGAAGCCCGCAAGCTCTTCGCGTACAGAGGCTGTGCCCTGCGTGGAGGCGTAGACGGTGAGCATATCCGGCTTCCAGTCTGCCACCACGCCGTGCGTCTCCAGCGCCGAATGCGTCTGCACCTGCGTGGTGTAGTGCGCGTCCACCACCACGTCCGCGTCCTTGAAGCCCTGCTCCGCGTCGCCATGCTTGTTCACCGAAGGCCCGTGGATGTTGCCCGTTTGCTTCGCGTCGTGGTCACCGCCGCCCCCGCCTGCTGAACCGGCCTCATCGGCCGGTCCGGGAAACACCAGCGGCGCATTGGGCTCGCGCGCAAGGTTCTGGTCCACCACGAAGGGCATCGCGTCGTACTTCACCTTCACCATGGCTGCGGCTTCTTCCGCCGCCTGGGGCGTGGTGGCCGCAACGGCCGCGATGGGTTGGCCCGCGTAGCGCACCACCGGATATTTGGACTGGTCGAGCGCCGGATTGCGCAACACCGCGTTGCCCAGCTCATGCTGGATGACGTGCACGCCCTTTACGCCCGGATGCTTTTCCGCCTCCGAGGTGTCAATCGACAGAATCCTTGCGTGCGGAATCTTCGCGTCCACAAAACTTGCGTAGAGCATGCCCGGCAACTGGACGTCAATCGTATAACGCGCGCGCCCGGTAGCCTTTTCGAGGCCATCCCAGCGCTCCGTCGGCTTGCCGATGTAGTTCAGCTCCGTGTTCACCGGCAGCACGGGCGGCTCGCTGGCCGGAATCGTGCGCTTTTCCTCATGCAGTGTGTGGCCGGGAATGCCCACTGGCATATTCACCGTCCGGGTGGCCGCCGTTGCGGCATCCGCGGCGGCGCCCAGCACGGCATCGGATTGCGGAATATGGGTTGCCATACGCTCTTCTCCTTACGCCTTGCGCGCAAGCTGGCCGGCCGCGTCCAGCGTGGCGGCAAAAACCTTTGGATACGTGCCGCAGCGGCACAGGTTGCCGCTTACGGCCATGCGCACGTCGGCTTCAGTGGGGTGCGGATTGCGCTCGAGCAGCGCCGCGCAGCTCATCACCATGCCGGGCGTGCAAAAGCCGCATTGCATCGCGTCGTGGCGGACGAAGGCCTCCTGCACCGGATGGCGCTCGAGGTCCTCGGCCAGCCCCTCGATGGTCGTCACATTGTGCCCCACCGCGTCCAGGGCCAGCGTCATGCAGCTGTTCACCGGCGTCTTGTCCAGCCAAACGGTACAACTGGAACAAACGCCGCGGTCGCAGCTGATCTTGGTTCCGGTAAGCCCCAAGTGGATGCGCAGCGCCTCGGCCAGCGTGGTGCGCGGCTCAATGTGCACCTCGCGCGCGCGGCCGTTCACGCGCAGTGTCACAGCGGATGGGTTGGGACCGTACTCCTTCACGCCCGCGGGGCCGGTTTCCGCAGCCTGGCTTTGGACGCCATGCAGGCCGTCCAGCAGCGCGGTTCCCGCGGCTGTGATGCCGGCGCCTTTCAGGAAGCCGCGACGCGAAATGCCGATTGGCGCAGGCTGTCGTGTCTGCTCCGGTTGGGTTTCCGGCGGGGAGGATTTGCGCTCATCCATGAGGTCCTCCTTTTGCACGAGCTCCTCGCTCGTGGCAATGTGCGTATTGTTTGCGGCCTGCGGCGGCGCGAACTGGATGCCGGCGGGCGGGTTGGAAGTGCCCCGAAAAAAATTGCGGCGGCCAATGGCGAAATGGCCGCGCAACGGAGGCCCATTCGTCTGGCTGGAAACGCTTCCAGTCCAGGCAAGCGAATTATATGCCTGCCCGCTGCGGCTTTGGAAGGCGGCACGCGTGGGATTTCCGGCGCACCCGTGCCGCCGGGCGCGCTCGCCGGCGCATGGCCTCCTCCAATTCCGCGCCGCAGTGGCCGCCAACCCGCTACAATTTCCGCAGGATCGAGGCATTCGGCCGCTTCCCGTCCGCACTGGGGCCTGTAGCTCAACGGTTAGAGCAGGGGACTCATAATCCCTTGGTTGGGGGTTCGAATCCCTCCGGGCCCACCATTGCCCCGGCATTGCACACAGCAGCCGCGCGCTTCGCACTCGATGCGCCGCCGACGGCTCGCAAAGCCGATTCCTCGTATACTCAAAAGCAACGATGACCACGCGTCTGGACATCATTCTGGAGCGGACCCGCGCCACCGTGATGGCGGCGAAGGCCTCTTTTCCCTCCGCGAGCCTTGAGCTGAAGGCCGCAGCGCACACGCCACGCGGCTGGGCTCGGGCCCTGCGCCATCGTGCGCAATCCGCCCCGGCGGTCATTGCTGAAATCAAGAAAGCCTCGCCCTCGCGCGGGCTCATCCGCGCGGATTTTGACCCCGCCTGGCTGGCCTCGCGTTATCACTCCGGCGGCGCGGCCGCGCTCTCCGTACTCACCGACGAGCCGTGGTTCCAGGGCAGCCTGCGCAATCTGGAACTGGCGTCTGAGGCGGTTCCGCTGCCCTGCCTGCGCAAGGATTTCACCGTGGACGAGTACCAGATCCTCGAAGCCCGCGCGCGCCACGCCGATGCGATTCTGCTTATCGCCGCTGCGCTTGCCAACGCTGAGCTCAAGCGGTTCGCGGCCAGGGCTCGCGCGCTCCAGTTGGACGTGCTCGTCGAGGTGCACACGGCTGCCGAGCTTGACCGCGTCCTCGACACGCTGGGCGAAACCGGCGCGGACGCCATCGGCGTGAACAACCGCGACCTGAAGACCTTTGAAGTCCGTCTCGAAACCTCGCTGGAACTTGTGGACCGCATTCCTACCGGCCTGGTGCGCGTGACCGAGAGCGGTCTCTCCACCGCCGACGATCTGGCCCGCCTGCGCGCCGCCGGTTTCCACGCCTTCCTCATCGGCGAGAGCCTGATGCGCCAGCCCGACCCAGGCGCGGCGCTGGAGTCGCTGCTGGCGGCAACCCTGTTGGCTCGATGAGGCCCATTCGATGAGTATGGTCCAATGAGCCTCTGGATCAAGATTTGCGGCAACACCTCGCTGGCCGACGCGCAACTGGCCGCCGATGCCGGGGCCGACGCCGTGGGCTTCGTCTTCGCGCCCAGCCCGCGCCGCGTCACCGTGGCCGCGGTGGAGGCCATCGCGCCGCGCCTGCCCGCGGAGATGGAAAAGATCGGCGTCTTCGTGAAGGAGGGCCTCGTCGAAATCGAGGAAGCCGTGCGCGCGTGCGGACTCACCGGCGTGCAGATCCATGGCGGGATGGGACCGGAGGCGCCCGGATGGCTCAAAGCCCGCCTCGGCGCGCATCTGCACGTCCTGCGCGTCGTGCATTTCGGGCCCGGAGCGGCGCAGCACGCCGCGGCCTACGCACAGGACCCGCATGTCGACGCAATCCTTGTCGATTCCCGCACGGCCACGGCTATGGGCGGCACCGGCGTGGCCTTTGACTGGCACACGGCGCGCGAAACCCTCTTCGGCGGTGCGCACGCGCGCATGGTCGTCGCCGGTGGGCTCACCCCGCTCAACGTTGCTGAGGCCATCCGCACGCTGCGCCCCTGGGGCGTGGACGTGGTCAGCGGCGTGGAGGCCGAGCCCGGCCGCAAGGACCCGGAAAAGGTCCGCGCGTTTGTGGCTCAGGCGCGGGCGGCCTCTCAGTCGTAGTCCTCTCTCGTCCCCCGCGCGGCCACAACCGCAAGACTCTGGCGCTCATGTGGCAACTCTCGTTCCCCTGCGCTAGTCTGAGTCATGTCGGGGGTTCGTGACTTTGAATTGCGGAGGTTGCCGTGGGTCCGTTTCTATCGCCAATTGAAAATCCACCAAACCTTGTTACAAAAATGGCTTATGCCATGACGCGAGGACAGTTCGGCAAGGTTCTCACGCCTGTCAAAGTTGTGTATTCACGGATGCCAGTTGCCTTTGGCATGTTTGTGGGGAAGATTGCCAGACTGGACAAGAAGCTTCAGATTTCCCCGGAGCTTGCCATGCTGATCCGCGAGCGCGTGGCGCACATCAACGTATGCGAATTCTGTATCGACATCGGCAGGGCATTCGCCGTCAAAGCCTCCATGAATGAAGCCAAATTCGACGCGTTGGACGACTACCGAACCAGCCCGCTCTTCAGCGAGGCAGAACGGGCGGCCCTGGACTACGTCACAGAACTGACGCGCGACAAGCAGGTCAGCCCGGAGACATTTGCAAGGTTGGCCAAGCACTTCAACGAGCGGGCAATCTGCGAGATCGTATGGCTGGTGGCCAGCGAGCATTTTTACAACATGACGAATATCGGATTGAACATCCACTCGGACATGCTGTGCGACATCGCAAGACGGAAGTCGTAACATCGGATGTTCCCGGGCCCACCCTAGTACACTGATAAGTTCCCCGCCCAGTAGGGAATTTCCCTTGAGGAGGGCCCTTATGGCATCGGTCATTCTTCCCGCCGCGCCGTCTGAGTCGCGGCACGGACGTTTCGGCATTTACGGCGGCCGTTACGTGCCGGAGACGCTGATGGCCGCGCTCGTCCAGCTCGAGCACGAGTACGAACGCGCCAAGGCCGACGCCGCCTTCCAGGCCGAGCTCGCGGGGCTCTTGAAGGACTACGCCGGCCGCCCCACGCCGCTCTACTTTGCCAAGCGACTCAGCGAGCAGCTTGGCGGCGCGCGTATTTACCTCAAGCGCGAAGACCTGCTGCACACCGGCGCGCACAAAATCAACAACGCGCTCGGTCAGGCGCTGCTGGCGCGGCGCATGGGCAAGCAGCGCATCATTGCGGAAACCGGCGCGGGCCAGCACGGCGTGGCCACGGCCACCGTCTGCGCTCTGCTGGGCATGGAATGCGTCATTTATATGGGCGACGTGGACATGGAGCGGCAGGAGCTGAACGTGCTGCGCATGCGGCTGCTGGGCGCGGAAGTGCGCGGCGTTTCATCCGGATCGAAGACGCTCAAGGATGCTATCAACGAGGCCATGCGCGACTGGGTGACCAACGTCCGCACCACCTATTACCTGCTGGGCAGCGCACTCGGCGCGCATCCTTATCCCACCATGGTGCGCGACTTCCACCGCTGCATCGGCCGCGAAATCAAGCAGCAAATCCTCGAAAAGGAAGGCCGCCTGCCCACCGCCATCATCGCCTGCGTCGGCGGCGGCTCCAACGCCATCGGCGCGTTTTACGAGTTCCTCACCGACACCGATGTGCGGCTCATCGGCGTGGAGGCCGGCGGACGCGGCGCCGCGCTCGGCGAGCACGCGATGCGTTTTCGCGGTGGCTCACCGGGCGTGCTGCAGGGCACGTTTTCTTACGTCCTGCAGGATGAAGACGGCCAGATCGCACAAACGCATTCCGTCTCCGCGGGCCTCGACTATGCCTCCATCGGTCCCGAACACGCCGCGCTGCACGACTCAGGACGCGCCGAGTACACCGCGCAGGACGATGCCGCCGCGCTCGACGCCGTGGTCCGGCTCGCGCGCACAGAAGGCATTCTGCCCGCGATTGAAAGCGCGCACGCCGTGGCTGAGGCCCTGCGCATCGCGCCGCAGATGGCCGCGCGTGACATACTGGTGGTAAATCTTTCCGGCCGCGGCGACAAGGATATGGGCATCCTGGCCCGCGAGCTGAAGCTCGAAGGGGCCTGAAGCAAGACCGCCATGAACCTCCGTTTCCAGCAGAAACCCGGCCTTGTGGTCTATCTCACGGCCGGCGACCCCAGCCTTGAGGCCACGCGCGACATTGCGCTCGCGGCCATTGACGCGGGAGCGGATGTGCTTGAGATCGGCGTTCCGTTCAGCGATCCGCTGGGTGACGGCCCCATCATCCAGCGCGCCAGTGAGCGTTCGCTCGCGCGTGGCACACGCCTGAAGGATGTATTAGCCCTCACCGCCGAAGTGCGCGCCGCGCGGCCGGATGCCGGCCTCATCCTCTTCACCTATTTCAATCCGATTCTGCGCTACGGCCTGGCCCGCTTTGCCAGCGATGCGGCGGCCGCCGGCGCGGATGGCGTGCTCGTCATCGACCTCATCGTGGAGGAAGCCGGCGAATACCTGGCCGAGATGCACGGCGTGGGCCTGGCCCCGGTGTTTCTGGCCGCGCCTACCAGTCCGGATGATCGCCTGAAAGCAATCGCCGAGCACAGCCAGGGATTTGTCTACGCCATCTCCCGCACCGGCATCACCGGCAAGCAAAGCAGCCTCACTGCCGATGCCGCGGCGCTGGTCGCGCGCATCCGGCGATGGTCCGTGCTCGGGTCTGGGCCCGCAGGAGAAGGCCTGCCCGTGGCCGTCGGCTTCGGAATCTCCAATGCCGAGCACGTCGCCCAGGTTGCCGAGTTTGCCGATGCCGCCGTGGTGGGCAGCGCCATTGTGGAGCTGATTGAGCGCTCCACGCCCGAGGCCGCGCCCGGCGAGGTGGCTCGATTTATCAAGGGCCTGCGCATGCCCAAAGCGGCGCTGGCCCGGTAAGCTCACTCCCCGGCGGGCTGTCCGCCCTGGCGGATGCCGCGCGAAAGGTTGCAACTCTCACTGCTGCGCTGGCCGCGCCGGGCACTTCCCGGCACGGCTCGCGGAGCCACTCACGAGGACGCAATGACGCTCGAAGAACTGCGCTTGAAAATCGATGCGCTTGACCGCCAGCTTGTGGAACTGCTGAGTGAGCGGGCCCGCGCCGCGCAAAGGATCGGCCACCTGAAGGCGGCCACCGCGCTTCCGGTTTACGAACCGAATCGCGAAAAGATCATTTACGCCAACGTGCGCGCGGCCAACAAGGGCCCCCTGCCCGACATCGAACTCACGCACATTTACGAGCGCATCATCGACGTGATGCGGGCGCTGCAGCGCAACGAGTTGGCATCGGAAAGGAAGGCCCAGGCCAATGCGCCGGGTCACCCAACGGGCGCTGAAGCGCCGGAGACAGGAAACGAGCAATGATCGTCGCAATGCAGGAGAAGGCCACCGAGGAGCAGATCGATTCAGTGATTGGAGCCATGGTGGAAGCGGGCGTGGGCGTCCATCGCACCACGGGATCGATGCAAACCATTCTGGCCGGGGTGGGTCCCACCGCCGGCCTTGACCTCAGCAAATTCGAGCTGCTGCCCGGCGTGCTGCACGTGCACCGCATCAGCTCGCCTTACAAGCTGGCCGGCCGCGGCTTTCGCCCGGAAGGCACCATCGTCCGCTTCTCGAACGGCGTCGAAATCGGCGCGGAGCGCGTCGCGGTCATGGCCGGCCCGTGCTCCATTGAAACCGAGGAGCAGATCTTCGCAACCGCCGCGCGCGTCAAGGCCGCCGGCGGCAGCTTCCTGCGCGGAGGCGCATTCAAGCCGCGCTCCTCGCCCTATGCCTTCCAGGGCCTCGGTATTCCCGGCCTGCAATTGATGCGCCGGGCCGCCGATGCCCACGGCCTGCTGGTCATCAGCGAGGTGATGGAAATCTCGCAGATTGAACCCATGCTGCCGCTGGTCGATTGCTTCCAGGTGGGCGCGCGCAACATG
Organism: Occallatibacter sp.; assembly: GCA_035534635.1. Classification (GTDB taxonomy): domain Bacteria; phylum Acidobacteriota; class Terriglobia; order Terriglobales; family Acidobacteriaceae; genus Telmatobacter. The sequence goes on along the minus strand of DATLRP010000032.1, from coordinate 24,603 downwards.
CAGAACTTCAACCTGCTGCGCGAGCTGGGCCAGGTGCGCAAGCCGGTGCTGCTGAAGCGCGGCATCGCCGCCACCATAGAGGAGCTGCTGCTCTCGGCCGAGTACATTCTCTCCGGCGGCAATTACGACGTCGTCCTCTGCGAGCGCGGCATCCGCACCTACGAGACCGCCACCCGCAACACCATGGACATCTCCGCCATTCCCGTGGTGAAAAAACTCTCTCACCTGCCCATCGTCGCCGACCCCTCGCACGGCACCGGTCGCCGCGACATGGTCGCCCCCATGGCCCGCGCCGCCGTGGCTGCCGGGGCCGACGCCATCCTCGTCGAAGTCCACCCCAATGCCGACAAGGCCGCCAGCGACGCCGCGCAGACCCTCTACCTCGAACAGTTCGAAGAACTGATGGGCCAGCTTCGCGTCATCGCCACAGCCGTCGGACGATCCATCTAGCCGGAAAAGGACGACACACCGCATGCTCTCACGCATCGCCATTCTCGGAACGGGCCTGCTGGGCACCTCGGCGGGCCTTGCGCTGCGCGCGGCCGGCTTCGGTGGCCGCATCACCGGCTGGAATCGCAGCCCGGAAGGCGCGCAGACCGCCCTCGCAATGGGCGCAATCGATTCGGTGTGTAAAGACGCGCTGCAGATGGCCCGCGAAAGCCAGCTCGTACTGCTGGCCACGCCGGTTTTCTCCATCCTCGACTGGATGGAGCAGCTTGCGCCGGTGCTCGGCCCTGCGCATCTGGTCACGGACGTGGGCAGCACCAAGGCGCAGATCACCGCGGCCGGCGCACGCCTCTTCAACCAGCCCGGCAAGGCCTCGTTCCTGCCCGGCCATCCCATGGCCGGCAAGGAGCGCGGTGGCGCATCGCTCGCCGAGGCCGGGCTCTTTCGCGGAACCGTCTGGCTCTTCACCGACGTGGACGCGGAATCCCGTACGCCGGAGTGCGCCGCGCTCGTCGCTGAATGGCGTCGCTGGGTCGCGGCCCTGGGCGCGCGCACGCTCGACCTCGACCCCGTGCGCCACGACGAGCTGGTCGCCTGGGTCAGCCATCTGCCGCAGTTCGTGGCCACGGCGCTCAGCGCCTTGCTGGAAGAAGAAGTGGGTGACGCGCCGGAGCTGAAGGACGTGGGCGGCCGCGGACTGCGCGAGATGACGCGCCTGGGTGCGAGCCCCTTTTCCATGTGGCGCGACATCGCGCACACCAACACAGAAGCCATTCAGGAAGCGCTTCTCGCGCTCGAACAGCGCCTTGCCCACCTGCGCGAAAACCTGCGCACGCCCGCGCTGCGCGAGGAGTTCGGCAAGGCCAACCGCTTTCGCCGCGAATAGCCTGATACCATCGGGGCGGATGCAAATGGACCTTGCCCAAGTGCGGGATTTTGCAGCACGCTACACCGCAGCCTGGTGCAGTCAGGACGCCGCGAGTGTGGCGGGCTTCTTCGCGCCCACCGGTTCGCTGACCGTCAACGGTGGCACTCCTGCCGTCGGGCGCAGCGCCATCACGGAGGCCGCTCAATCCTTCATGACGGCGTTTCCCAACCTGCGGGTTGAGATGGATGACATCCTCATCCGCGGCGACGAAACCGAATACCACTGGACGTTGCTCGGCATCCATGCCGGGCCGGGCGGCACCGGACATCGAGTGCGCATCAGCGGTTTCGAGCAATGGCGCATCGGCGTCGATGGTCTCATCGCATCCTCGCGTGGCTACTTCGACAGCGCGGAATACCAAAGGCAATTGGAGCACGGCGCCCGGTAAACGCGACGGCGACCACTCAGGGCATTTTTAAAAAAATCGGCTGCGGTAACTTCTACTGAGCCTCCGCGACATGCAGGTCTACTTCTTTTGCCGGATCCAGCACGCTGAAGCCCTCGGCGCGCGCGGCTTCCCGCATCGGCTCTGAGGCGGAGACAAACACAATCTCCGTTCCCTGAAACATATCCCGCGCCACCATCGCCGCGCCCAGTTGCACGGCGTCCGGCCAGCGCATGGCGGTGCGGTCCAGCAGCAGCCGCGCCGTCTCCAGAACCGACGGGTTCAGCGGTTCCTGCACTATGCGGGCCGACTCGGCATTCAACATCTCCAGCGCCGCCGTCGCGTCCCCGGCGCTCATGCCGCCCGCCCGTTCCCGCCGCCGGATCGCCGCATGTACTTCCAGCGGCGATGAAGCTGCGATCAGCTTGCGGTTATCCTCCACGGTCTCCATCAGCCGCATCAGGGCCTCGGTTCCCGCCTCCCGCACAAAGAGCCGGGCAAAGGCCGTCGTCTCCAGGAAGTAGCAGCTCACTCCTCTCCCCGCTCTTCCTCAATCGTCTCCACAATGGAGCCGCCCTGCACGGCCACGGGATGGAAGCGCTGCGCCTCGTCCGGAACGCCCCCCTCGGCGCGGTTCAGCCGGATGGTCGTGGTGGGATAGGCGGGCGATTTGGGATTCGCGATCTTGCTGGTCAGAATGACGCCGCGTTGAATCGCCTCGGCCAGCACCGCCTGCCGCGACTCCGGATGCTGGTTCCAGCGGAAGGTCTTGCGCGGCAAAAACGAGTCGCGAAACCACTTGAGCGCGATGAACGCGTGCCCGCCCCGCTCGGCCTCGGCCAGCGCGCCGCACAACTCCCTGATGCGCTCCAGGATCCGCGCCTCCATGTCGCTTCCCAGCAGATCCTGCTGGCTGTCGTCGTCCTCGTCATCGTGTGCGTCCATCGCGGCGCGGGGCGCGCGCACCATCCGGGGAGCGGCGCCGCCCTCGTCCAACCGTTCAAAGTAAATGCGCACTTCATCGTCCTCAGGCGACCAGCTTGCCGCCGAGGCGTTGCGGCGCTTGCTGCGCCCATTTTCGCCGCACAACTCCACAATGGCCTGGTAGCCGGCCGGCGCAAGAAACTGCAAGGCCCGCGCCAATCCCGGGTCCTGCGAGTAACTTAGTTCGTTCAGAGCTTCTTCAATTGTCTCTTCCGCATCCGGGATGCTCAGATGGCTGACGTCGACGCCGCCTGGCGCGGCTCGAGGGGATTTCATGGCTTCTTCTCCCTATAAGTCTTTTATTCTGGCAAGGCGGGGGCCAGTTCGGGGAACCTGACAACCCATAGTTAGATACGCTGTCACCGTATCGCAGAGAATGCGATCTGGCAAGCATTTCCCGGTAACCCGCGAGCCTTTTTATACCATCCTGGAGCAGGAGGGTAGTTACTGATTCAATACAGGCAACCCCGCATCGCCCCTTTGTACACCCACGCAATCGCCCCCCCTGATTTCTTTTCCACTTCTCCTTCGTACAATAGAAATATGCAGCGCCGTTTTGCTTCACTTTTCTTTTTGTCGTCTCTGTGGGTCCTTTCGGGGCTGCTCGCCAATGCCCAGGCCTTCGATCTCGCGGGTCCCAAGGTGGATGTCCACGTCAAACGAGGTCAGGTCACCCTGCCCATCGGCCAGGTGCCCAACCTGCTGCCTGGTGACCGGCTGTGGATCCATCCCGACCTGCCCAAGAGCCAGTCCGAGCATTTCGTGCTGGTGATCGCCTTCCTGCGCGGCACCACCAATCCCCCTCCGCCGGAGTGGTTCACCCGCGTCGACGCCTGGTCGCGCAAGGTCCGCGAGGAGGGCGTCTTTGTCACCGTGCCTGACGAGGCCGAGCAGGCTCTCGTCTTTCTTGCTCCGGCCACCGGCGGCGACTTCAGCACCCTGCGCGACACCGTGCGCGGACGCCCCGGCACCTTCGTCCGCGCCAACCAGGACCTGCAGGCGGCAAGCTTGGACCGCATGCGTCTCGACGACTATCTCAACGAAATCAAGACCACCTCGCAAACTGACCCCAAGGCCCTGAAAGAGCGCGCCGAAATGGCCGCGCGCAGTCTCGGCATCAAGGTCAACAAGGAGTGTTTCCAGCGTCCCGTGGAGCAGCAGTCTTCCTGCCTCTCGCAGCACACTGAGGGTTTGGTGATGGACGACGCCAACACGCAGTCCCGCGTTTCGCAGCTCACCAGCGGCTCCACCGTGGACCTGATGAATCAGATTGCTTACTCGTCCATGGGCGGGGCAGGCGCTTACAGCCCTTACATCGGCGCCATCCTGGACACCGCGCGCATCCTCGCCTCGCTCCACATCGCGCATTACCAGTACATCCCCGCGCTCGCCCTGCCCCGCGAAGATACGCTCAACCTCCGCCTCAGCGTTCCTCCGTCGTTTCGCAATCCCAAGTCCGTGGTGGTCATTGCGCTGCCGCCCGTGGGCCGGGCCGTCATGCCGCCGCTGCATCCGGTGGATCCCGCGGCCACCTTCTGCGCCCAGCAGCCGGGCCTGTTGCTGCCCGCCGAGGGCGCGCCGCTGGCGCTGGCCACCCAGTTCGCCCACGACCTGACCCTGCAGATCCCCACCGGAAAGGGCGACATCAACCTTCCCCTCAAAGCCGATGCGGCCTTGGGCGGACTTGTCCTTCAGCGTCCGGTTCCGATGCTGCCGCGCAGCGAGGTCACCGCCGTGGTCCGCGGCAAATGGGGCTTTGACGACTGGGAGGGCCCCCGCTACCGCCTGCGTTTCTCGCAGCCCGACGGCTGGAGCGTGGCGCCCGGTGACCAGTCGGCCCTCGTGGTCGGTCGCGAGGACATGCTCCACATCGAAGGCGAAAACACGCAGTGCGTCGACCGTGTGGACGGGCAGACCGCCTCCGGCCAGGTGCTGCCGCTCACCTGGAAATCCACCAGGCCCGACCTCCTGCAGGTCTCCATACCCATGCAGCATGCCGCGCCCGGCTCGGTGAAGATTCGCATCCATCAATTCGGACTCGCCAAACCGGACTCGATTGCGCTCATGGCCTATGCTGAGGCCGCCTCGCTCGACCGGCTCACCCTCAACGCCGGCGAATTGGACGCCGTCCTCACAGGAACGCGCATGGATGAGGTCGCCAAAGTTTCGCTCGACGGCATTCACTGGCTGCCCAATGGCCTCAGCCGCGTGCGGGACACAGACCGCCTGGCCATGAAGGGCGACAGCTCCACCGCCGGCCTCGAGGCCGGCCGCCATTACGTCGCCCACGTGGAGCTGCGCGACGGCCGCCGCCTCCACGTGCAGGTCACCGTGAATCCTCCTCGGCCGCAGATTACGCTGCTCAGCAAGGGCACGCAGGATGTGGCCGAAGACGCGCCTTCGCTCGTCCACCTCGGCAGCCCGGACGATCTGCCTATCGATCGCCGCCTCGTCTTTTTCCTCCGCTCCAAAACGCCCATCAGCTTTCCCCGCACGGAATCCGTTGAGGTGGCCGCCCCCGACAACAGCTTCCACACCACGCTCACCCTCGCCGACGGCAGCCTGATGCTTGAGGACGCTCACACGGCCCTCGGCGTGGTGGAGCCGATGGCCCGCTTCGGCGCTTCCGCCTTCGGCCCGGTCCGCATCCGCGCCGTCTCCGCCCAGGGCGTGGCCGGCGACTGGATCCCCCTCGGCACGCTGGTTCGCATTCCCGGCTTCAAGGAGCTGCGTTGCACCCGCTTGCTTTCCCGGCCCTGCCTGCTGACCGGCAGCAATCTTTTCCTGGCCGCATCGTTCTCGTCCTCGCCGGATTTTGAAACCTCCACCGACGTACCGCCCGACTTCACCGGAACCCAGCTCACCGTGCCCCATCCCGCGGACGGCATCCTTTACCTCAAGCTCCGTGACGATCCGCAGACCGTCCAGATCCTCTCCCTGCCCATCTCCCTCATCGCCATCCACAGCCCGCTTGCTCCGCCGGCAACCATTCCCTCCACGACGCCCACGGAAGAGCCCGGTGATACGCGCGCTCCGCAATCCTCCGCAGGCTCAGGCGCGCATCCGCCCGCCGCATCCGCGGCCCAGCCTCAGGCTCAGGGCTCGGGCTCGAACTCGCCGGAAGCCGCTCCGGACGCCTCCCGGCCTGCCGCGAGCTCCGCCCAATCCGTGGCGAAATCTTCGGCAAAACCCGCTGACTCGAACGCGACCCCGCCCGCCACCACCCAGCCAGCGCCGCAACCCTGACACTCTACGTCGGTTTCGCAGTTGCTGTATTCCCGGGGGCACAGCGATCAAGGGGCTTTTCACTCAAGGAAAAGCCAGATTGCAGGACCGCAAGAAACGTACGCATGAACTGCGGACCGGTCTAAGCGCCAGTGCCCTCAAAGTGAGCCTCGATCTCTTCCAGCGTCTTGCCCTTGGTCTCCGGCAGCAGGAACGCCGCCGTCAGGAAATAGATCACCGTGAAGCCCGCGAAGAGAAAGAAGATGGACGAGTAGCCGTACTTGCTGACGAAGGGCAGAAAAATGGCCGCCAGCGTGGCGGCGACAAGCTGGTTGATCACCAGCGCGATGCTCATGCCGTTGGAGCGAATGCGCGTCGGCATCAGCTCGCTCAGCGCCAGCCATACGCACACTCCCGGCCCCATTGCGTAAAACGACACAAACGCATACAGCCCCAGCGCGATCAGCCATCCGTGATGCTGGTTCGGAACCGGACTCAGAATGGCCTTGTCAATGTGCAGCGGCGCGGTCCGCGCGGCCTCAAGGTTCGCGAATGGATTCTGAAACAAGGCCTCCACCTTGTTGGCGGGCACGGCGCTCGAGCGCGTGATGCGCAAGGGCGCTGCGCCCGGATCGTCTGAGCGCACGTAGCTCGTGGTGGCCGTAAAGCCGCCATAGGAGTAAATCACCGCGAACGACGCGCGGCCTGCCTCAATCGCATTGCCCGAGTAGTCCGACGTGGCCAGCAGTTTCTCGGCCTCCTGCGGCGTAAAGTGCAAGGTCAGCGATTGGTCGGTCGCCACCGCCTGCTGGATCAGTCTGTGGCAATCGATGCTCGCGTGCTCGGTGCCCAGGAACATCGCGCCCACCGTCACAAGCGAAACAATAATGCCGGCCGTGCCCAGCACCAGCAGGAACTTGCGCCCCTTGCGGTCCACCAGCATCACGCCAATCATCGTCATCACAAAATTGAAGGCCGTGAAAATTACGTAGCCCCAATGCGCCTGCAGGTCGTTGAGTCCGCTTTGCAGCAGAATCTCCGTGTTGAAGCCGATGAGCGAGTTGATGCCCGTGGCCGTGTTGCAGAACAGAATCACGCATGCCAGCAGAAACGGGATCACGTACTTGCGCCGCAGCAGCGAGTCGTCCACCACCTCGCCCGTGCCGCGGCGCATCCGCGTCTCCCGCGCCGCGTCTTCCATTTCGCGGAACTCCAGCGCGGCCTGCTCCGGCGTGCGCGAGCGCAGCAGCGCCGCTTCAGCCTGCTTCCGGCGGCCCTTGCTGTAAAGCCACCGCGGCGACTCGCCCACCAGCAGGCTGCCAATCACAAACAGCACCCCCGGCGGCAGCGAGACCCAGAAGATCCGCCGCCAGGCCTGGTTCTGGAAATCGAAGAGCGCCTTCGCATCGCCCAGCCGCGTCACGTTCGCCACGCGGTAGCTGTAGTAGATGCCCACCAGCGCCGCCGCGAAGAGTCCCAGCGTCAGCAGCCACTGGAAGATGCCCGTCCCCTTTCCGCGCTTCTCCGCCGTCAGGCACTCGGCAAGATAGAGCGGCACCACCACGCCGATGAAGCCGCCGCTCGTCCCTTGCAGCAGTCGCCCGAAAAACAGCGGCGCGTAGCCCTGCGAAAGCGCGATGACCGGAATGCTGATGACAAAGGTCACGCCGCTCAGCACCATGAACGGCTTGCGCCCCATCCAGTCGGCGATCACGCCCGCGAAGAGCGACGAAATCACGGTGCCCAGCAGCACCGCCGCCACAATAATGGAGAGCTGCGCGTTGGTCAGGTGCGAAGTCGCCTGCAGATAGGGCAGCGCCCCGCCGATAATGCCCACATCCACGCCGTAGAGCAGGCCGCCGAGCCCCGCCACCATCAGCAAAAACAGGTTGTAGGCGCGCTTGCTCTCCGGTTTCGGCCCGTCCGGCCGCTTCATGCTTTCTTCAGTGGAGGTGCTCATCGGGTCTGGTTCCTTGCCCATGCTGCTTCCGCCCGCGGCAGCCGGATTTCTCCGGTTGCTTGACCGTCCCGGGCGGGTTGTCCCGCGCGGAGCTTGCGGCAGAGCACAACCAGTCTACATGGACCGTTGCCCGCGCCGCCCCGGAGCCCGCGTACCCCCTTCCATGCACCCGCCGCCGCCGTTGTGGCAAAATTTCCGAGCCCATCCTGTAACAAATCCACCGCGCGGGGACTTTCATCAGTTGCATGAATACGCGAACCTTTGTCCCTCGCCTCGGCCCGCCCACGGCGGCCCTGCTCGCAGTGCTCTTCTGCGCCACTTCGGCCTTCGCGCAGCAGCCGCTCACGCTGCGCGACGCCATTCGCCGTGCCCTCGGCCAAAGCCCGCAGGCCGCCATCGCGCAGGCGGACGCGCAGCAGGCCAGAGCCAGCGCATCGCTCGCCGGCACCGCGCGCCTGCCTCAGCTTCACTTCGACGAGGACATCTCACGCGGCAACGATCCTGTCTACGCCTTCGGCACGCGGCTGCGCCAGGGGCAGTTCACCCAGGCGGACTTCGCGCTCAACGCGCTCAACCGACCGCAGCCCGTAGGCAACTTCGCCTCGCGCCTCTCCGGCTCCTGGCTCGCCTTTGACTCCTTCAAGACGCAGCGAACCATCCGCGCCGCCGATCTCGCGCGCAAAAGCGCCGGCTCCGCCGCCAAAGCTGCTGACCAGAAGATCGTCCTTGACGTGGTCGAGGCCTACGAGGGCGTGCTCTTCGCCGAGCGCCAGCTTGCCGTCGCCGAGCATGAGCAGCAGACCGCCGCGGCGCTCCTCAAGCAGGTCTCTGACCGCGTGCACGCCGGTCTCGCCGTCGATTCCGACCTGATGTCCGCGCAGGTGAATGCCGCGGCGCGCAAGCAGGAGCTCATCGCCGCGCAGGGTGGCGTGCAACTGGCATGGGCGCAGTTGCGCCTCGCCATGGGCGCGCCCGACTTGCCCGAATCCACGATCGAGCCCATCGAGCCGCGCACCTTCCCCGCGCAGTCGCTCGACGAAGAGCTGGCCGCCGCGGCTAAATCTCGCCCCGATCTGCGTGCGCTCGGTCAGGCGCAATCGGCGCAGTCCGCCGCGGTCGGCGCGGCGCGCTCGGACTTCGGCCCGCGCATCTCCGCCTATGGCAACTGGGAGGCGGATCGGCCCACCTTCACCGGCAGCGGCGGCAACCACTGGGTCGCCGGTGCGCAGCTCACCCTCGACATTCTGCCCATAGGCAAGCGCGCCGAGCTCGACAGACAAAAGGCCGCAAAGCAGCGCGTCACCGCCGAGCTTGAAGCCGCGCGCCAGCGGATGCAGCTCCAGGTCAGCCGGGCGCACATCCAGCGGCAAACCGCCCAGCTCTCACTCGCAACCGCGCAGGCCGCCATGACGCAATCTGCCGAGAGCCTGCGCATTCTCGGCAATCGCTACGGCGCGGGCCTGGCCACCATCACCGATCTGCTGCGTGCCGAGGACGCCGAACGCCAGGCGCAGGCGAATTACTGGCAGGCCGTCTATGCAAATTCCATGGCCTATGCCCAACTGCTGTTCGCCACCGGGACACTTACTCCCGATGCGGCGGAGGTGCTGCAATGAAGAGTCCCGCATCGTTCACGTTGCTGGCCGCCGCCGCGGCCTTGCTTGCCGGCTGCCGTCCGGCCGACAACACCGCGCAATCCAACCCGCCAACCGTCTCCGCGCGCCTGGTGCAAAGCGTGCGGCGAACGCTGCCCACTGCCATACGCGTCACCGGATCCCTCCACGCGCGCCAGTCCGCGGCGCTTGCGCCAGAGGTTTCCGGCCGCATTGTGCAAGTGCTGGTGCACGCCGGGGACTCGGTCCGCGCCGGCCAGACTCTCGCCGTGCTCGACGATGCCACCCTGCGCGCCGCTGTGGATCAGGCCCACGCCGCTGTAATGGCCGCGCAGGGCCAGCAGGCCGCAGCCAAAGCCGACGCCGCGCTCGCCGCAAGCACCCTCGCCCGCTATCAAAAACTGCAGGCCGAAAAAAGCGTCAGCCCGCAGGAGATGGACGAGGTCTCACAGCGCGCCGTCGCCAGCGCGCGGCGTGCGCAGGCCTTTGAGGAGCAGGTGAAAGCCGCCCGCGCGCAGGAGTTCGCCGCCCGCTCCACGCTCGGCTATTCGCATCTGCGTGCGCCCTTTGCCGGCGTGGTCACCGCGCGCCTCGCCGATCCCGGTGCCATGGCTTCGCCCGGCGCGCCCATCCTTCAAATCGACCAGTCCGGCCCGCTGCAGCTTCAGGTCAACGTGGATGAATCCACCATCGCTGATGTTCACCTCGGCATGAAGCTGCCCGTCGCCGTTGACGCGGCCGGCGCAACCCCGCTCACCGGCACTGTCGCTGAAATCGTTCCCGCCGCCGACCCCTCCAGCCACAGCTTCCTCGTCAAAATCGACCTAGCACCCTCGCGCCTGCTGCGCGCCGGCATGTACGGCACGGCCTACCTCGCCACCGGCACGCACTCCGCCATCCTCGTGCCGCGCTCGGCCGTGGTGCGGCGCGGCGCCCTCGACTGCGCCTACGTCGTAGACCCCAACGGCCTTGCCGAACTGCGCTACCTCACGCTAGGGGCCGCCGACGGCGACAATGTCGAAGTCCTCTCCGGCGTCTCCGCCAATGAAACCCTGGTGGACCAGCCCGCCGACCACGACTTCGCCGGCAAGCGCATCGTGGCCGATTCCAGCGCGCAGCCCAGCACGCAGCCCGGCACGCAGACCCGCGCCCAGCCTCGTGAGGTGCAGCCATGAACAAGCCTCTGGGCCTCGCCGGAACGGTCGCGCACGCCTTCCTCAACTCCAAGCTCACGCCGCTGTTCATTGCCACGTCGCTGGCCATCGGCATCTTCGCCGTTCTCGTCATCCCGCGCGAGGAGGACCCGCAAATCCTCGTGCCCATGCTCGACATCACCACCGCTCTGCCCGGCGCTTCGCCCGCCGAAGTGGAAAAGCGCGTCACGCAGCCCATCGAAACGCTCGCCCATCAAATCTCCGGCGTCAAATACGTCTATTCCACCTCCAGCCCCGGCCAAAGCCTCGTCATCGTCCGCTTCCTCGTCGGCACGCCGCAGGAAGACGCGCTCATCAAGGTCTATAGCAAGCTCTACTCGAACTTTGACCTGCTGCCGCCCGGTGCTTCGCAGCCCATCATCAAGGCGCGCTCCATCGACGACGTGCCCATCCTCTCCGTCACCCTCTGGGGCGAGCATTACAACGGCTTCCAGCTCCGCGCGCTCGCCGACGAGATCGAGCACAACCTCCAGCAGATTCCCGACGTCTCTGAGACTTCCGTCATCGGTGGCCTTCCGCGCACCCTCCGCGTTGTGCTCAGTACGGCCAAGCTCAATGCCTACGGCCTTTCCCCACTCACCATTGTCAACCGCCTTCGCGGAGCCAACGCGCGCCTGCAGGCCGGCAGCTTCTCCCAGGGCAACCAGGAGATCCGCGTCGACGCGGGCAATCTCTTCACCAGCACCAAGGACGTCGAATCCGTCGTCGTCGCCGTCGACCACAATCGCCCCGTCTATCTGCGCGACGTGGCCGACAAAATCCTCGACGGCCCCGGCGAGCCCAGTGACTACGTCCGCTTCGGCACCACGCAGGCGAGTGCGGGGCAGGCGAGTGCGGGGCAGACCGGTGCCGGCGCGGGCAATGTCCCCCAGCAGTACCCCGCCGTCACCGTCACCGTGGCCAAGCGCAAGGGCACCAACGCCACCAACATCGCCAACGCCGCGCTTGAGCGCATCCGCCAGATGCAGGGCGTCCAGATTCCCTCTGGCGTCCACATCACCACCACGCGCGACTACGGCGAAACCGCCAAGGCCAAGTCCGACGAGCTGCTTGAGCACCTGCTCCTCGCCACCCTCTCGGTCACCTTTCTCGTCGCGCTCTTTCTCGGATGGCGCGAATCCGGGGTCGTCCTGCTTGCCATTCCTGTCACGCTCGCGCTCACCATGGCGGTCTTTTACTTTCTCGGCTACACCATCAATCGCGTCACGCTCTTCGCGCTCATCTTTTCCATCGGCATCCTGGTGGACGATGCCATCGTGGTCGTCGAAAACATCGTCCGCCACTTCCGATTGCCCGAAAGCCAGAACCGCTCCTCCAGCGATGTCGTCGTCGAAGCCGTCGCCGAAGTCGGCAACCCCACCATCCTTGCCACCTTCGCCGTTCTCGCCGCCGTGCTGCCCATGGCCTTCGTTCGCGGCCTCATGGGGCCTTACATGCGCCCCATTCCGGTCGGCGCTTCCGCGGCCATGCTCTTCTCGCTCATGGTGGCGTTCGTGGTTTCGCCCTGGGCAGCGCTTCGCCTGCTCGGCCGCCACCTGGGCGGTGCGCGCATCCTTGAGCCCGAGCACGAAAACTGGCGCACGCGCCTCTACCGCCGCGTCATGAGGCCGCTCATCGCCTCGCCGCGCAACCGTTACCTCTTCTTCGCCGGCGTCCTTTTGCTTCTGCTCATCTCCGTCGCGCTCGTGCCCCTCGGACTGGTCCGCGTCAAAATGCTGCCGTTCGACAACAAGAGCGAGCTGCAGATCATCGTCAACATGCCGGACGGCACACCGCTTGAACAAACCGAGCGCGTAACGCAGGCCCTCGGCAACCAGCTCGCGCGCCAGCCGGAGGTCCTGAATTACCAGACCTACGCCGGCGCCTCCGGCCCTTTCAACTTCAACGGACTCGTTCGCCATTACTACATGCGCCGCCAGCCCAATCAGGCCGACATCCAGGTCAATCTGCTGCCCGCCTCCGAGCGCCATGACCAGAGCCACGCCATCGCCAGGCGTCTGCGCCCGCTGCTCACGCAAGTTGCCCAGCCCTATGGCGCGCGCATCCAGGTGAGTGAAGTGCCGCCCGGCCCCCCCGTCCTGCAAACACTCGTCGCCGAGGTCTACGGCCCCAGCCTCGACGGCCAGATTCACCTCGCCCGCCAAATCAAGCAGATCTTCCTCTCCACGCCCGGCGTTGTGGACACCGACTGGTACGTCGAGGATCCGCAGCCGCGCCTCATCTTTCGCGTTGATCAGGTCAAGGCCGCCGAGAACGGCATCGCCGTCGCCGACGTCTCCCGCGCGCTCGCCCTCGCCACCTCCGGCATGCAGGTTGGCCTGCTCCATGACCCCAACGCCCGCGAGCCCATCCCCGCCGTCGTCGAGTTCGACCGGCCCGATCGCTCCTCGGAAGACGCCCTTGAAAACATCCGCCTCCCCGGCTCCGGAGGCTCCATGGTCTCCCTGCGCGAGCTCGTCGAGGTCGAACACACCACTATCCAGCGCAGCATTTATCACAAGAACCTCAAGCGCGTCGTCTACGTCACCGGCGACGTGGCCGGCGCGGAGGAGAGCCCCGTCTACGCCATCTTGAAAATGGACAAGAGGCTTGACCAACTGCAGCCGCCCGGCGGCGGCAAGCTCTCGATCCTCAACTCTGAAATGCCTCAGTCCACTGATCACTACTCGATGAAGTGGGACGGCGAGTGGCAGATCACCATCGAGGTCTTCCGCGACCTCGGCCTCGCCTTCGCCGCCGTGCTCGTGCTCATTTACGTGCTCGTAGTCGGCTGGTTCCGCTCCTTCGTGGTGCCGCTGCTCATCATGGCGCCCATCCCACTCACGCTCATCGGCATTTTGCCCGCCCATGCGCTCCTGGGAGCCTTCTTCACCGCCACTTCCATGATCGGCTTCATCGCCGGCGCGGGCATCATCGTGCGCAATTCCATCCTCCTCGTCGATTTCATTGAGCTGCGCCGCCGCGAAGGCGTTCCGCTGGCCGAGGCCGTCATTGACGCGGGCGCGATCCGCTTCCGCCCCATGCTGCTCACCGCCGCGGCCGTGGTCGTCGGCGCAAGCGTCATCCTCACCGATCCCATCTTCCAGGGCCTGGCCATTTCGCTCATCGCCGGCGCCATCGCCTCCACCTTTCTCTCCTGGCCCACCATCCCCATCCTCTATTACATGGTTCACAAGAACAGACCTGCGGAGATAGCCTGTGAGCCACAACCCCCGCAACCCGGAACTCCGCAAGAAGGAGCATCCCAATGACCGTTGAACGCGCTCTGCGCCTGCTGGCCGGCTTCGTCGTGCTGGTCTCGCTCGCGCTGTCTTTCTACGTTTCCCTCTACTGGCTTTGGCTCACCGCCTTTGTCGGCCTCAACCTCTTTCAGTCCGGACTGACCAACTGGTGCCCGGCCATGACCGTCTTCCGCATCATGGGAATCAAGGATCCATCCTGCGCAACCAAGTGAGACGCGCATGAAGGAACGCAGATTCCACGCCTCACAGGCCCATCGCCTTGATGCGCCCGAGCGGCTCCTCTGGCTTCCGCTTGCGGAGATTGTTTCGGCCGCGGGCGTCTGTCTCGGCGACGCCATCGCCGACATCGGCGCCGGCAGCGGCTACTTCGCGCTGCCGCTTGCGCAGGCAGCGGGGCCGCAAGGCATCGTCTATGCCGTCGATGCGCAGGAGGAGATGCTCGAGCTCCTCAAGCGGAAGCTGCCTTTCTCCGGCAGCGGCAACATCCGCCTCGTCCAGGCGGAGGCGGATGCCACCGGCCTGCCCAGCGCCTGCTGCACTCTCGTCTTCCTCGCCAACGTCTGGCATGAATTCGACGACCGCGCCCGGGTCCTGCGCGAAGCCCGCCGCATTCTTGGCCCCGGCGGCCGCACCGCCATCGTCGACTGGCGCCCCGACGTGGAGCGCAAAGCAGGGCCGCCGCTCGAGCACCGCCTGACCGCCGAGCTGACCATGCGCGAGCTCGCCTCCGCCGGCTTCGCGACCATCTCCGACGCCCACGTCGGCGCCTACCACTGGCTGGTCCTCGCGGAAGGCACGCCGTGACGCGCCAAAACGCTCTACGCGTTCCGATCGTCCGGACCCCATCTCCGCCACATGCCAAGCGCATCGTCCCGCATTGATGCACCACCCCGCGGCTATACTGGGAGCAGAACAGGCTCCTCATGCGTCCGGAACTCCTTCAAGCCGCGCGGCTGCTCCAGCGCAACACACCCCAGTCCCTTGAAGAGGCCGTGGGCCTGCTGCAATCCACGGTTTTCTCCTTCAGCATGAAGGTTTGCGGCCACCCCCAGGACGCCGAGGACACCTCCCAGGAAGTCCTCTTCCGTTCTCTCGGTCATCTGGCCAAAATTCAGGATCCGCAGGCTCTCGCCGTCTGGCTTTATACCGTCACGCGCAACCGCTGCTGGCGCATGCGCCGCAGGCCGGCCCACGCCCCCGCGCGCACCCTCTCGCTGGACGAGCTGATGCCCGGCGACGCCGAGCTTGGCCGCCTTCTGGAAGACCCGTCGCCGGGCCCTGAAGCCTTGACCCTCCGCGCCGAGCAGCACCAGCTTCTCCACCAGGCCGTCCTGGGCCTCCCCGCGCCGCTGCGCATCGTCCTCGTCCTGCATGACATGGAAGAGCTCAACACTGACCAGGTGGCCCAAGTGCTGGGCCTGCAGCCGGGAACCGTGCGGGTGCGCCTGCATCGGGCGCGACTCGGCGTCCGCCAGGAATTAGGCCGCATCCTCAACGTCGCTCCCGCTCTCAAAGCCCGCGCAAATTCCTCGGCCGCGGCAAAGGGCACGGCCGCAAAACATCGCAAGCGCCCGACCGCATGCCGCGAGCTCTTCGCCAGTCTCTCGGAATTCCTCGACGGCCGCGTCGGGCCCCGCGCCTGCCGCCAGATGACCCGCCACATCGAGGGCTGCCCCTCCTGCGTCGCTTTTCTCCGCGATCTCCGCGCCGCCGTTGAACGCTGCCGATCGCTTCAGGTCCCATGCGATCCCCGCATCGCGGCGCGTCTGCGTGCCACGCTCACCCGCGAGGTCCAGCGCATGACCGCCTCGCCCCCCACCAAAAAAATCTCCGCCCGCATGTAACGTTTCATCTCTGCGCGGGCTTTTCTCTCATGAAGGCAGGAATTTCTTATGGAAATCAAAGTGACTCATCTCGACAACGTACGCTTCCGGATTCAGGCGCGTTCCCACTCCATCGTCAGTGACCAGCCCGCCGCAAACGGCGGCGCGGACACCGGCATGACACCGCCCGAGCTCATGCTCGCCTCGCTCGGCTCCTGCGCCGCCTTTTATGCCGTCGAATTCCTCAAGGCGCGCAACCTTCTCGGCGAAAAACCCGTCGAAGTCTCCGTCGCCGCGGAAAAGCTGCTGAAGCCCGCGCGGCTTGGCAACTTCCGCGTCCGCGTCGATTGCCCCGTACCGCTCACGCCTGAGCAAAACGAGGGGCTCATGCGCAGCGTGCATCATTGCCTGGTGCACAACACTCTGCTTGCGTTGCCGCAGATCGCCATCGAGCTGCACCATCCTGAGCCCGGGCTGCTTCACGCCTGATCCGCATCCGGCGCGCGACTCGACCGGCTTGCGCAAACACAAAAACGCCCGGCTCGCTTTGAGCCGGGCGCTTTTCGTTGCGCTGTCTACCTGCGATCGCCGCCGTAGAAATGCCGCACGCCCACGTGATACCCGCGCCGGAAGGCCTCGCGATACATGCGCCGGTCGCCCCGCCGCAGATCCGAGTGCCGGTACTCGTCGCGATTGTTCACATCCGGACGACGATGGTTTTCGAAGTCCTTGCGCGCGCCCTCGATGCCGTCATGAAAGCCGCGCCGCTGCAAATCGTTGAACTCGCGCGGCGGCATATCCCATCCGCCGTGGTCGTGGTCGTGATCGTGGTAGCCCGGGGGCGGCGGACCCTGCGCCGCGCCGCTTGCCCACGCCATGCTGGCGCAGGTCGATCCCAGGAACACTGCAAGAGCGGGAATTGCAAATCGCTTCAGGTTCATCGTGGATGCTCTCCTTCTTTCAGTTGCCGTTCGAACTGCCAATCCGTTCTGGCGCCGCTCCGCGTGGTCGTCGGACCCGCCTCTGCGGGCTCCGCGCACTTGTTTCCAGCCCGCGGTTCCGGCACCGCCGATATTCCTCCAAGGCACATCGATTCTACCCTCAGCCCTGCAACTTCGACTGTGCTCTTCTGTCCACCTCTGCCGTCTGCGCGCGGTCCTCATCGGCCCCGCATCGTCTACGATGGCTGCATGCCGCCGCTTCTTGAAACCCGCAATCTGAAAATATGTTTTGGCGCGCGGGAGGCCGTATCCGGCATCGACTTCTTCATTGACGAGGGCGAGGTCCTCGGCCTCGTCGGCGAATCCGGCTCCGGCAAGAGCGTCACCGCCCTCGCCATCCTCGGCCTGCTTGATCCTGCCGCGCGCGCTGACGGCGAAATCCTCTGGCGCGAATCCGGTTCCGCTCTCTCCCGTTCTGCGGCCGAGCCCCTCAATCTCCTCACTCAGCCCGCCCGCGTTCTTCGCCACATCCGCGGCCGCCGCATCGCCATGATCTTCCAGGAGCCCATGACCGCGCTCAACCCGGTGATGTCCGTCGGCCGCCAGGTGGCTGAGTGCGCCCAGGCTCACGCGTCCCGCTGGAGCCCGCGCGAGGCCCGCCGCCGCGCCATCGAAGCGCTCGAATCCGTCGCCGTTCCTGACGCCGTGCGCCGCTACGGCGACTATCCCCACCAGTTTTCCGGCGGCCAGCGACAGCGCATCCTCATCGCCATGGCGCTCATCAATCGCCCGCGCCTGCTCATCGCCGACGAGCCCACCACCGCCCTCGACGTCACCGTCCAGGCGCAGATTCTCGACCTTCTCGCCCAGCTCCAGCGCGAGCATCAGCTCGCCATGCTCTTCATCTCCCACGATCTGGCCGTCGTCGGACAGGTGGCCGGCCGCGTTGCCGTCATGCAGGCGGGCCGCATCGTGGAAACCGGCCCCACGCGGCGCCTGCTCACTGCGCCATCGCACCCGTATACGCGCAGCCTGCTGGCCGCGGTGCCCACGCTGCGCACCCCGCGCGACCGTCCGCTGGCAGTGGTGGAGAAACAAGTAACGTGACGCCGCACGATTCCGCGTGAATCCGGCGGCCTCGATGAGGTAGAAGGGAAGGAAGCATCCCGACCCGCATCAGGAGGCTATCGATGAAGTTTCTGGCAACTCTCTGCGCTGTGGCGCTCGTGGGCGCCGTGCCCCTGGCCGGCGCGCAGCAAGCGCATCACTCAAAGAAGGCCAAGCCCTCGCCCACCGCGCCCGAACTGGCCGAGTACATCCGCGGCCAGATGCTTTCGCTCAGCCCTGACGACGGCATCAATGACAATCAGGAAGTTTCCTTCGACGCGGCCAACCAGGTGATGACCGTCAAGCAGCCGGACGGCCGCTGTGAGATCTACTTCAGCAACCTCGACGCCAACACCGTGGTCTGGGACGTCTTTGACGCCAGCGACTCGAACGATACCCGCGAGCAGCTTCTTCGCGTCACCATTGTCAGCCTCAGCGGCAAGCCCGCGCGGGTCTGCTATGACCGGCAGAATCACGTTGTGGCCAACATCCCCACCAACCGCGCCCGGCTGCTCTTCGCGTCTTACAAGACCAGCCAGTTGCCCAACTTCGCCTACGATATGACCAAGGCCCTGCAGGCGCTCATCGCGCTCGACGGCGGTCTGGCGGCACAAAAACTCTTTTAGCAAGTGCCCAAACGCACCACCGCTCCCCGGTTCCGGTTCCAGCTCTGTGGCCGGGAGGCGGCGTGGTTCCCTCCTGCGTTACTCGGCTGCCGCGGTTTCTTCTGCGGCTTCCGTAGGGGCTTCCTGCCCCTCAGCCGCTTCCTGCTCCTCGGCCGCGACCCGCACCTTCACGTGCGCGGTCACCTCGCGATGCAGCTTGATGGCCACGGTGTACTCGCCCACGCCCTTCAGGGGCTCTGAGAGCTGCACCTTGCGCCGGTCCACCTCAAAGCCCTGCGCTGCCAGCCCGCTGGCAATGTCAGCCGAGGTTACCGAGCCGAAAAGCTGCCCGTTCTCGCCTGACTTCCGCTCGAAGCTCAGCGACACCCCGGCAAGCTTCGCCACCAGCTCCTCGGCCTGCGCCTTTTCCGTGGCCGAGCGACGCGCCGCCGCGGCCTTCATCTGTTCAATCACGGCCTTGTTCGCCTGCGTGGCCTGCAGCGCCAGCTTGCGCGGCAGCAAAAAGTTCCGTCCATAGCCGTCGGCCACCTTCACCACGTCGCCGCGATGACCCAGGTTGACCACATCTTCCTTCAGAATCACTTCCATCTCAAACTCTCCACTGTTGCGGGCGACTCGGCCGGGGTGCCCAACTCGCTTGCGAGCGGCGCATCCTCAAATCCGGCTCGGCCGTGCAAAAATTCTGCTTCGGCGTTCAATCCTGCCTGCGCGTTACTGCCGCGTGGCAAAGGGCAGCAGCGCGATGTTCCGGGCCTGCTTGATGGCGCGCGTCAGCCGCCGCTGGTGCGTGGTGCACACGCCGGTCAACCGCCGCGGCACAATCTTGCCCCGCTCGGCCACAAACTGCTGCAGCAGCCGCACGTCGCGGTAGGGAATCGCGTCAATCTTCTCGGTGCAGAACTTGCACACTTTCTTGCGCCGGAAAAACTTGCCGCGGCCGCCGCCGGACGGTCGTCCGCCGCTTCGGGGGCCGGCGCTCTGATGACGCGGCGCAGGGCTGGGGGATGCTGTCGTTGCGCCCGTTTCGGGCGCCGTGCTGGTGGTCTCTTCTGTCATGGTTGCTTCCTCTTCTGCTTTTCGCTCGCCCGCGCCGTCCATAGGGCGCGGAAGGGCAAGGGTCGGGCCGCCGCGTTGCGCCGTTTTCGCCGGCGCTGGGTGGCGGCAATCCACAAGTTTTGCTTACGCGCTGGCCGCCGCCGCTTCCGTGGGCTCGGCCGCCGCTTCCACAGCCACCGCCGGCGCAGCCACGGGCTCCGCGCTCAGCTTTCGCCGTGAATTGCGCAGCGCCTTCACCTTCGCCAGCCGCTTCTCTTCCTCATCCGTACGCACGGTAATGAACTTGATCACCGGCTCGGTCACGCGCAGCCGCCGCTCCAGCTCCAGCACCACCGCGCCGTTGGCCTCCAGGGTCAGCAGCACATAGTTGCCGTCGTTGAATTTGCGCACCGTATAGGCCAGCTTCCGCCGCCCCATCCTCTCCACGTTCTTCACCGCGCCGCCGCTGTGCGTCACGGAGCTGCTGAAGCCTTCGATCAGCTTGTCCACTTCCTCTTCGGCCACGTCCGGCCGAACGATAAACATCACTTCATACACACGCGACATCAGGTTTCCTTTTCCGCCGCACCCTCCTCGGGTCGCGGCCGCTGCCGCCGGCCATCGCCATAGCGGCCCATCTTTTTCGCCGTGGTCGCCCGGTCTTCCCGGACCACCCCGGCCCTCCTGCCCCGCCGGGCTGGTTCACTCGCGGCGGTTGAACTCGTTCATCGCAGCCGGCGGTCCCTGTTCGATCAGCCGCCGCGTGGCCGTGGCCACCCGGTCCAGCACCTCGTCCAGCACCGCAAGCTCCGTCTTGCGCATCGGCGAAAGCAGGTAATCCCTGCCCGGCCGTCTTCCGCCCGCCGCCATCGCTTCCGGCGGCAAGTCGAGACCAACCCCGATGCGCAGCCGCGGCCATTCCTGGCCGCCCAGGGCCGCTGTCACGCTGCGGGCGCCGTTGTGGCCCGCGGGCGATCCGCGCTCCCTTATCTTGAACGTCCCCAGCACCAGGTCCAGCTCGTCGTAAATCACCAGCAGGTCCTCGTGCGGGTCCGCTTCAAACTCCTCAACCAGGGCGGCCACTGCGGCTCCGCTCAGGTTCATGAATGTCTCCGGCTTGGCCAGAACCACCTGCCTGCCTGCAATCCTGCAGGTGGCCGTGGTGGCCTTCGATCGCCGGTTCTGCACCACAACGCCCTCTTGCTCGGCGATGCGGTCGATTGCCAGAAACCCCGCGTTATGCGGCGTCCACACATACTCCGGACCCGGATTCCCCAGTCCAACCACCAGAAACGGTCCGCGCGGGCGGCGCATCTCCGGTGGCTCACCGGGCGCTCGCATCGCGTCCGGTTGCGCGGACTGGTTTTCCTCGGCCAAGGCCTACTTCTTGGCCCCGGCGTCGGCCGCTTCCGGCTTGCCCTTCTTCGCCACCTCGGGTTCAGCCGGCGCTGCCGCAACCGCCACGGCTTCCACTTCCGGCGTCGGCGCCACTTCCTCGCGGATCGACGTCACGTGTGCCACCGTCGCGTCCTCGGCCGTCAGGTACTGGATCTTCTCGGCATGCGGCAGGTCGCTCACGCGCACCACCCCGTGCAATCCCAGCTCGCTCACGTCCACGTCAATGTGGCTCGGAATATCCGCCGGAAGGCACTCGACCTCCACCTCGCGCAGCACGTGATCCAGAATGCCGCCGAAGACCTTCACGCCCATCGGCGTGCCCAGCAGCTTCACCCGCACGCTCACGCGCAGCGGCTTGTCCAGCGCAATCCGCTTCAGGTCAATGTGAATCAGGTCGTCCTTGATCGGCTCCCGCTGCCAGTCCACGATCATCGCCTTGGCCGAAGGGCCCTTGCCCAGGTCCACGTCGAAAATCGTGTTGTGCCCCGTCTCGGAATACAGAATCCGCAAAATCTCCTTGGGGTCCACTTCCACGGCCACCGGCTCATGGCCCGCGCCGTAAAGCACCGCAGGAATCCTGCCCGCCCGGCGCACGCGGCGCGCGGCGTTCTTGTTGAACTTGCCCTCACGGGGCTTTGCCATCACAACTTCTGCCATCGTCTCTCTCGTCTCTTTCTCGGGCACGGGCCTCGCGGACTCCGCTCCCTTTGTGCGCGGCCTCTGCCCTCAGGCAGCCGCCGGGGTTTCCGTTTAGCTGAACAGCGTGCTCACGCTGGTCTCCAGATGAATGTTCTCGATCGCCGCGCCCAGCAGCCCGGCCACGGAGAGCACCTTGATCTTTTCCACCTTCTGCGCCGCCTCGCGCAGCGGAATCGTGTTGGTCACCACCACGTGCTCCAGGCGCGAGTTGGCAATGCGGTCAATCGCCGGACCGCTCAGCACCGCGTGGCTGGCGCAGGCATACACCGCCGAGGCGCCGTTCGCATACAGGGCATCCACCGTCTTCACCAGCGTGCCCGCCGTGTCGATAATGTCGTCGATGATCAAGCAGGTCTTGCCCGACACATCGCCGACAATATTCATCACCTCGGCCACGTTGATGTCCGTGCGCCGCTTGTCCACGATGGCCAGCGGCGCTTCCATCTTCTGCGCAAAGTGCCGCGCCCGCTCCACGCCGCCGGCGTCCGGCGACACGACGATCAGATTGGCCAGATTCAACTCCTTGAAGTAGCTCACCAGCACCGGGCTCGAAAACATGTGGTCCACCGGAATATCAAAAAAGCCCTGAATCTGCGCCGCATGCAGATCCACGAACAGCGCACGGTTCGCGCCCGAGGTCGTCAGCAGATCCGCCACCAGCTTCGCGCTGATCGCCACCCGCGGGCGGTCCTTGCGATCCTGCCGCGCGTAGCCGTAGTAAGGCACCACCGCCGTGATCCTGGCCGCCGAGGCCCGCTTCAGCGCGTCGATCATCACCAGAAGCTCAACCAGGTGCTGGTCCACCGGGTAACACGTGGGCTGCACCACAAACACATCCACGCCGCGCACGTTGTCCAGCAGCTGAAAGTACACCTCGCCGTCGGCAAACCGCTGCAGCTTGGCCTCGCCCACCTTCACGCCGATGTGGCTGGCGATCTCTTCGGCCAGCGCCCGGTTCGCCGTCCCGCTGAACAGCTTGAACCGCTTGTCCTCGCTCAGGTTGCGCGACCGCTTCCGCTCGGCGGCCGGTTTGGCCTCCTTGGCGCGCTGCGTCGCTTCCGCCCCGCCGCCCGCCCCGCCGCCCTTCGCGCCGTCCTTCGGGTTCAGGGCTTCCGGGTTCTCCTGCCGCTTCTCGTCCAGCGTCACCGTCACCGTGTCTGCATCCATTCCTAGAACCTCCAAGCTGGTTGGCTTTGGCAGCTCCCCCTGGGTCCTGGCCACAAAATCTGCGGCCGCACAAACTGGCTGGGCGACTAGGATTCGAACCTAGACAAGTGCCTCCAAAGGGCACTGTCCTACCATTAGACGATCGCCCAACACCCTGCCTCTTCAGCCGTGCACATGCGCCACGCCCGAAGACCATTCCCGTCAGCCGCCCGTGAGTCTCGCTTGCCCGGCGGAGGACTGTCAACACTCGTTTGCGGAAAGCATCTGGTCCCAGTACTGCTGCCTTGGCAGCGTCCGCGTCAGTTGCGCGTGTACGCCCGCCAACTGCAGCCGTTCCAGGGCCGCTTCCGCATCTTCGCGGCTCGCATAGAGCCCGAAGAGCGCTGAACCGGACCCCGACAGCGAGGCGTGCAAGGCTGCCCCCGGTGTGTCCGTGGCGGCAAGAATCTGCTTGATCTCTGCAAGGGAGGAGTGCTGGCGAAAGACGACCCGTTCAAAGTCGTTCCGGATCCAGCTAAAGATCCCGGTGCGGACAAGCTCGGACTCCTGCGGTCCGGCCAGGTCCCTTCCCGCGGAAAGGACACCGGAGGAGCCTGCCTGCTCGTATGCCCCGTCCGGAATCGCTCCGGAAAAGGCGCTGGCGTAGGCGCGGCTCAACTCTTTGAGTGTATCTGCACTTGCGGCCTCGGTCAAACCTTCCCGGGCGCACAGGGCATCCCAATCCCGAAAGGCTTCGGGCGTGGAAACCCCCACCTCCGGCAACGCCACCACGCACCAAACCGGCTCAAAATCCGGCAGCGGAGCCACCTGCTGCCCCCGGTCCATCCCAAGCACCGCGCCACCCACCAGAAACAGCGGCACATCGGACCCCACCCGCCCCGCCATGTCCAGCCGCATCTTCAACCAATCGCCATTGTTAGCATCAATTCCCAGCTCGCGTTCCAGCCCCACCAGCGCCGCGGCCGCATTGCCTGATCCCGCGCCCATGCCGCCCTGCACCGGCAGCCGCTTGTCGATCTCGAGCTCCACCTCGGCCCGGACGCCCAGCGCCTCCAGGGCCAGCGAAACCATCTTCCACGCAGTGTTCCGCGCGTCCGTCGGCACCCGCAAGTCATTACAAGTCAATAGAATGCGCGTCTCCTCAGCCCGCCGCGCCCGAACCCGCACCCCATCGTGCATCTCCAATGTCTGATAAACCGTCGCCAGCCCGTGAAACCCGTCCGCCCGCGGCGCACCAATATAGAGGCCCAGATTAATCTTCGCGTGCGAACGTACGGAGGTTGGCATAACGACTTATTGTAGGGCCGCGCTGGGCGGCACATCGTCTTGAAAGTGGTGCGGTTTGTGGTTAGACGGCGATCAACTCTCGACCACTTGTGACATACTCTCAACCCAAATTGGACCTGCTCATTTGGATTTTCTTGCACGGGAGGGGGCTGGCTCCGGCTGCAAAACACAAATAACTGTTATGTCATCGACTCGGGGTTTGCATTCCTGGGTACCAGTGGCATCTCGGACGACCTCCACTCTCAGGTGATAATCATCGATCCACTTAATCGAAGTCGAACCTGCATCATCGTCCCCATCGCCGAAATATCGATATGCGACAAAGCTGGTGCAGCATCCGTGAGGGGCCACTGTGACCTCGGTGGCTTGCGGTGGTCTCGGTAGTTCGGACAGTTTTTGCTTTTTCCTTAAGTGGAAGTTCTTGTTTTTGCTTTTAGGCTGCCATGGATTCTGGCAGGCGGTTGAAGTATACCTGATCGGGCGTTTGGGCTTTCAGGCTGGAGTGTGGTCTGGCCGCGTTGT
>DATLRP010000031.1:0-8874 GCA_035534635.1 Occallatibacter sp. | reverse complement strand
CGCATCGAACGCTGCTTCAGCAGACTCAAGTGTTTCCGCAGATTCGCCACGCGATACGAAAAATCAAAAGCCTGCTTCCACGCCCTGGTCGCCCTCGCCTGCGCATGGTTGCACCTGAGGCTATATGTCGATACGGCCTAGTACTGCCGCGGCCTGATCCCGCTCAGGCCACCTTCGCAACGCCCACTTCCTCCGCCAGCGCTTCAGCCGCCTTCACGCATGCCGCACGACTCACGTCGTGGTGCGTCACCAGCCGCAGCGCCTTCGGTCCCACCGCGCTCGCCAGCACCCCGCGCGCCTTCAGCCGCGCCACCAGCTCCGCCGCCGTCTGCTCGCCCCTCAGTCGGAAGATCACAATATTCGTCTCCACTGTCGTCGCGTCAATCTCCGCGCCTTCCATCGTCTCCAACGCCTCGGCCAGCAGCTTCGCGTTCGCGTGGTCTTCATGCAGCCGCATTGGCATCCGCTCCAGCGCAATCAGTCCCGCTGCCGCCAGCACACCCACCTGCCGCATTCCGCCGCCCAGTGCCTTGCGATAAATCCGCGCCTGGTCCATCTGCTCGGCCCGCCCCACCAGCATTGATCCCACCGGCGCGCACAGCCCTTTCGACAAACAGAACATCACCGTGTCAAATCCCCGTGTCAGCGTCTTCACGTCCACGCCCAGCGCAGTCGCCGCGTTGAAAATTCTCGCCCCGTCCAGATGCACCGCAAGCCCGCGCTCCTTCGCCCGCGCGCAAATCTCATCCATGGTCGCCTGGTCGTACACCCGGCCGCCCGCCATGTTCGCCGTGTTCTCCAGCTCAATCAGTCCCGTCGCCGCGCGAAGATTCCCTCGCCCAAAAATCACCGGCTCAATGTCTTCCCACGTCAGCGTCCCCGTCTCCGCCGTCACCGTCCGCAGCACGCAGCCGCTGAACACCGCCGTCGTCGCCATCTCCCAGTCCAGAATGTGCGCCCGCGACTCGCAGATCACTTCCTGCCCCGGCTCTGTATGCAGCCGGATCGCGATCTGGTTGCCCATCGTCCCCGTCGGCACAAACAGCGCCGCCTCCCGCCCAAACACCTCCGCCGCCCGCTTCTCCAGCAGGTTCACCGTCGGGTCCTCGCCATACACGTCGTCGCCCACTTCCGCCGCCGCCATCGCCGCGCGCATCTCCGGCGTCGGCCGCGTCACCGTATCCGATCGCAAATCAATCAGCTCTTCCAATGTCATTTACCATCCTTCGTCTGATGCACGAATACTCGACCAGCAAGTGCCGCTACCCCTGCTCCAACAACTATCGAGTACCATGCTGCAAACATCTTTTCCAACTCTCCGGAAAACTCCTCTCCCAAAATTGCGGCGAAATAAATGATGGGAATAATCAGTCCACCGAACACGGCATACGTAACCGCCGCTCTTCGTTCTTTCCACTCAAATCGACCCTTTGACCAGCGGATAAGCCAGCGCCCTTCGTAATAGAACACGATTCCTATCGGAACGCACAACAAAAGCGCGATGGAGATAGGCACTCTTCCTGCCTCCCGTGCAACCCCTGATCCTTGGGTCTCGTTACTACTCCCCATTCCCTACGGCCATCGTCACGGAATCTGCCTCATCGGCAGCTCCATCACCGGCGTCGCCTTCCCGTCCCGCACCGCGTACGCCCACAGCCCATGAAAGTTCGCCCGCAAATCCGGATGCGCCTTCAGCAGCGCGCTCAGCACCGCTGTCGCCTCTGTCCGCGCCGCCGCCGGGTCCGTCATGCCCAGCGAGTCATACGTCACTCTCAGGTCCGCCTCGTGCAGGGAGGTGTCCACTTCAACGCCCTCAATCTTCCACGTCCGCGCGCCGTCCCCCACCGTCAGCGGGAACGCGTGCGCCGGCCCATTCTGAATCTCCGCCTGCTCGTGGTTCAGCTTCTCCAGGTTCGGCGACGACAGAAAATCCACCGGCAGCAAGAGCGTCCGCGCCATCTCATAGCTGTAATAGGCAGCCCACGGCGTGCCAGATGCCGCCAGAGCGCGACCCTGCCGCCACCACCACACGCCGTCGTGCCCGTCGATCGCTCCCTGCCGCACCGTCAGCCCGCCCAGCTTCCATGCCGGCACGCTGCCCGTCGGGTCCCACACCAGCACCAGCCCCATCTTCCCCTTCAGCTTCGCGCCCGCCGCATCCGCCACCACCAGCGCATATTTGGCCGGCGGCAGCGCGTGCATCGTCAGCGTCACCGTCAGCGATCCGCTCGCATTCGAGCAGAAAAACTGCTGGTCCGCCGGCGTCGTCCCGTCCGTCGCGTCCAGCAGATACATCTCCTCAATCTGCGCTTTGCCGCCCTTCATAAACGCCGCGCCGTTCTCCACCGCCGCCTGCATCCCGCTCCAGTCCTGATCCGCCTGCGGAAGCAGGCTTGCCTGCAGCGCTCCGTAGTTCTGTTGCACAATCGCGTCCACCAGCCGCTGCCCCGCTCCGGCCAGCAAATCCCGGTCCTGCGTGGACATCTCCGCCTGCGTCGAACAGCTTGCCGCCAGGCATGCCGCCGGGCCGCTCAGCAGCAGCAGAACCATCGCCCATCTCATCCCCACTGCCCGCATCTCGACGCAATTCCCTCTCTGCCCGCAAACCCTCTTTTTTTGAGCGGTCGTGGGCCACTGTTAGTCTAGTACAGTACTGCGGCGCGCTTCGCCGCCGTACTCCATCGGTCCGGGGAGCCGATTCCCATGCGCATTCCCATCCGGCGTGCCTTCGCGTTCCTTCTCATCCCGCGCCATATCCCTGCGCATCTTCGTTGGACGTTGCCGGCCCTCATTCTGTGCGCATCCCTCTTCGCTGTCGCGCCCGCAGCCTCAGCCGCCGTCACCACCGCCCATCCCCAACCGCGCCGCCACCAAACGCGCCGGGTCCGCCGCGTTGTTGAAAAGAAGCCCCCCGCGCCCATCCCGCCGCCCGCGCCGCCAACACCCAACTGGCCCGTCAACAGCCAGCCTCAGCCCGCCAGCGTCACATGGGACAGCCGCGGCCTCACCGTCGTCGCCTCCAACTCCAGCCTCGCGGACCTCCTCCACCAGATCTCCGTCGCCACCGGCGTCCAGGTCGAAGGCTTCTCCGCCGACCAGCGCGTCTTCGGCGAATACGGCCCTGGCCCTGCCCGCGAAATCCTCTCCGAAATCCTCACCGGCTCCGGCTACAACGTGCTCATCCTCGGCGGACGCGGCTCCAGCCCGCCTACCCGCATCGTCCTCAGCGCACGCCCCACCGGCCCTGCGCCGGCCGCGCCGCCTCCCACGCAGGTAAGCAACGACGTCAACAGCTATCCCGCGGACTCCGAGCCCCAGCCCCCCATTGACCCCAACGCGCCCGGCTTCCAGCCCAGCCCGCCCGTCCGCACGCCGCAGCAGGTTATGCAAGAGATGGAGCGCCGCCGCGAGATGCAGCTCCATCAGCAGCAACAGCAACAGCAACAGCAACAGCAACAGCAACAGCAGGGGAACCCCAACTCACCCAACCCGCAACCCTGATTGTTCTCTTTTTTTTTGAATTCTTCCGGCCGCCCGGTTCATTCACAGGCAAGTCCGGCGCTGTTACACCGCGTCCCGCGCCGTCTCCGTCCGCGTCTTTACCGCCTGCCGTTGGCCCGTAGGCCGCATCAGCGCAAACGCCCCGCGCAGCACCGCGTAGGCTGAAAGAACGCCAAACGCCATCGCGCCAAGCGACGCGCATACCAGCAAAATCAAATTCGTGAAATCCGCCATCGCTCCTGCCTCAGTCCACTCGCTCTCGGCAACTTCCCGCTCTTTCGTGCGCGGACCTGAGAATTCCTAGGCAAGAGTAAAGCCAATCCAGCAAGTGTGGCAGCAAAGAACTGTCGCGTTGACCCTTGTTTCTATTGGCAAATAGAATACCTCATGAGGCATGCCGATTAATAGATGGCCCGACGCACTCCGGTAACACCCTCCTTGCCCTCTTTGCCTTTCAGCGAAACCAGGGTAGGTGTAACCCGAAACCACCACGTTAAGGTCGACGCAACCAACCCGGGGTCCCCAACGACAGGTCTTCGTCGTTGGGGTGGGATCAACAGGGCGCGGCGACCTTGGATTTAGCCCGCAAGAACACAGCAACCCTGGTTTTGCTCTAGCCATGTCCATCACTCACATCTCGGTGCGGGGGGCGCGCCAGCACAATCTGCGCGACGTCAGCGTTCGCATTCCCCGCAACACACTCACCGTCGTCACCGGCCTCTCCGGCTCCGGCAAATCCTCCCTCGCCTTTGACACCATTTACGCCGAAGGCCAGCGCCGCTACGTTGAAACCCTCTCCGCATACGCCCGCCAGTTCCTTGACCAGATCGAACGCCCTGACGTGGACTCCATTGAGGGCCTCTCACCCGCCATCTCCATTGAGCAGAAGACCACCAGCCGCAGTCCCCGCTCCACCGTCGGCACCATCACTGAAATCTACGACTACCTCCGCCTTCTTTACGCCTCCATCGGCACGCCCCATTGCCCCAACTGCGGCCGCCCCATCGCCCGCCAGACCGCCGACCAGATCGTCCAGCGCATCCTCCAGCTCGGCTCCGGTGAGCGCGTCACCGTCATGGCTCCCATCGTCCGCGGCCGCAAAGGCGAGTTCAAAGACCTCCTCGACCAGCTTGACCAGCAGGGCTTCCGCGCCCGCGTCGACGGCGAACTCATCGACCCCTCTGACCCTCCCGCCCTCGACAAGCGCAAGAACCACACCCTTGAGGCCATCGTCGATCGCGTCCTCGTCAAGCCGGAAACAACGCCCGCCGCTCCGACGTCCGCGGGGCATAAGCCCAGTACGGGTGCTCCATCCTCGAAGACCCTCGGTGTCCCATCCTTGACGGCAGCATCATCGCCGGCAAGGGTGGGAAAGGAATCCTCATCCGCTGGGCAAAAGCCCAGTGCCCCCTCGGACAGGTCTTCGTCCGCGGGGCGGAAACCCTCCGTCGAAAAACGTCTCGAAGCCGCCGTCTCCAAGGCCCTCCAGCTCGCCAATGGCCTCGTCCTTGTCGCCTTCGCCGGCTCCACAGCCAATCAACCGGCCGAGCAGCTCTTCTCCAGTTCCATGGCCTGTCCTGACTGCGGCCTCGACGTCCCCAAACTCGAGCCGCGCAGCTTCTCCTTCAACTCCACCTTCGGCGCATGTCCCGAGTGCCACGGCCTCGGCTCGATCTACGACCTCGACCCCGCCAAAATCATCACCGACTGGAACAAGCCCTTGCTCGACGGCGGCCTCGGTCCCGGATCCGCGTCGCAATACCTCGTCCGCCTCATCCATCTCGCCGCCGAGCGCTACAAAATCAACCTCAAAACCCCCTTTGACGAGCTGCCCGCCAAACAGCAGCACATCCTCATCTACGGTCCCCCAAAAGGCGAAGGCCCGCGCACCGGCTTCCACGGCATCCTCGCCCATCTCCGCGACTCCATCCAGGAGGCCCGCAGCGAAGGCTTCCGCGAGTACATGATGAATTACATGTCCGCGACCCCGTGCCCCGCCTGCCGCGGCAAGCGTCTCCGCCCCGAGTCCCTCGCCGTCAAAATCGGCGGCCTCTCCATCGCCGACTTCACCGCCCTGCCGCTCAACCGCGCCTTCTCCGCCGCATCCGAGCTCGTCTTCACTCAGCGCGAATCCCTCATCGCCGAGCGCATCCGCCGCGAGATCGTCGAGCGTCTCGAATTCCTCTGCGCCGTCGGCCTCAGTTATCTCTCGCTGGACCGCAACGCCTCCACGCTCTCCGGCGGCGAGGGCCAGCGCATCCGCCTCGCCACCCAAATCGGCTCGCGCCTCCGCGGCGTGCTCTACGTCCTCGACGAACCCTCCATCGGCCTCCATCAGCGCGACAACAACCGCCTCATCCAGGCCCTCCAGCAGCTCCGAGACATCGGCAACACCGTCCTCGTCGTCGAGCACGATGAGGAGACCATCCGCCACGCCGACTACGTCCTCGACCTCGGCCCCGGCGCGGGTCGCCTCGGCGGCCACGTCGTCGCCCAGGGCACGCCCGCGCAAATCATGGCCTGCCCCCAGTCCCTCACCGGCCGCTATCTCTCCGGCTCCGCCGGCATGCTCCACCGCGAAAAACCACGCCCCCTCACCGGCAGGTGGCTCACCGTCACCGGCGCCCGCGAGCACAACCTCCACGACCTCACCATCCGCATCCCTCTCGGCGTCATCACCGTCGTCACAGGCGTCAGCGGCTCCGGAAAAAGCACCCTCATCAATGACATCCTTTACCGCTCCCTCGCCAAGCAGCTCTACGGCTCGCGCGAGGAGCCCGGCAACCACGACGAACTCACCGGCGCAGCGCAAATTGACAAGGTCATCCGCATCGATCAGTCCCCCATCGGCCGCACCCCGCGCTCCAATCCCGCCACTTATACTCAGGTCTTCTCGCCCCTCCGCGACCTCTTCGCCATGCTTCCTGAGTCGCGCGAGCGCGGTTACAAGCCCGGCCGTTTCTCCTTCAACGTCGCCGGCGGACGCTGCGAAGCGTGCCAGGGCGACGGCCAGCGCCGCATCGAAATGAACTTCATGCCCGACGTCTACGTCCAGTGCGAAGTCTGCAACGGCCGCCGCTACAACCAGGAAACTCTCGCCGTCAAATTCCACGGCCACTCCATCGCAGACATCCTCGACCTCACCATCGAAGACGCGCTTCCCGTCCTCGCCGACGTTCCCCAGGTGCGCCAGAAGCTCCAGACCCTCGTCGATGTCGGCCTCGGCTACGTCCACCTCGGCCAAAGCGCCACCACTCTCTCCGGTGGCGAAGCCCAGCGCATGAAGCTCGCCCGCGAGCTCTCCAAGCGCCAGACCGGCCGCACCCTCTACCTCCTCGACGAGCCCACCACCGGCCTCCACTTCGACGACGTCCGCAAGCTCCTTGAGGTCCTCCATCGCCTCGCCGACCTCGGCAACTCCGTCATCATCATCGAGCACAACCTTGACGTCATCCGCAACGCCGACTGGATCCTCGACCTCGGTCCCGAAGGCGGAGAAAACGGCGGACGCCTCGTCGCCACCGGCCGTCCCGCGCGCATCGCCGCCACGCCCGGCTCCTTCACCGGACAGTTCCTCGCCCGCTACTACGCCTCTGCCAACGGCAAGCTCCAGCCGCTCGACCTCCCCGGCGACGACCTCGTCATCGACAAAGACGCCGATCCCGACTCTGCCGCCGCCAACGCATCCACCGCGCCCGCCAGGCGCCCCCGCGCCGCAAAATTGCCCGCCAAAGAATCGGCCAAAAAATCCTCCGCACGACGCGGGAAGCCGGTGAACGCATGACACCCCTGCCTCCGCAGGACCCCGATCAGCCTCAACTCCCCTTCAGCGACCCACAGGATCCCCCCGCACCCACTCCGCCCGATCCTGCCCCGCCCCAACCTGCCGAGCCGCTGCCCAACGCGCCCCAGCTCGAGTGGTCCAACCCCTTCGTCCCCGTCGAACCCGCGCCGCATGAATCCGCCGCGCCCGATCCCTTCGCTGTCATCGAATCCCCGCAACCGCTCCACCAACCCGAGCCCGCTCTCTTTCAGTCCTTCATCGCCTACGCTCCACACGACGAGCGTATCCCCAACTTCGGCCACGCGGCCCTGCTCGCTCTCCTCGCCACCTGCGGCCTCTTCTGCGCCACTGTCCTCGCCCGCCTCGCCCTTCATTTCCATCTCTTCGGCGTCACCGGCCTCCGGCAGGCCGCCGATGACATCCACTACACCCTTGGTACCGAGGCCATCATCTACCTCGTCACCCTCCTGCTCTGCCTGCCCATCTTCTCTCTTCTCTGGCACAAATCCTTCTTCCGCGGCATTCACTGGCGCGGTCACACGGCTCTCCGCCTCCGCTACCGCCTCTTCGCCGCCGCCGCCCTCTGCTTCCTCCTCGCCATGCTCAACGGCGTCTTCATGCCCGGCCCCTCCAACGCGCCCATCGATCGCCTCTTCCGCACCCCCGGCGCAGCCTGGCTCCTCTTCGGCTTCGGCGTCACCTTCGCCCCGTTCTTTGAGGAGCTGGCCTTCCGCGGCTTCCTTCTGCCCGCCTTCTGCACCGCTTACGACTGGATCGCCGAACAGATCACCGCGCTCACGCTCTCTGAACCGCCCGACCACGGCTACCGTCCTCCACACACGCTCTTCGCCCGCATCGTTGCGGATCTCTTTCTCGCCCTACCCATCTTCGCCTTCATTCCCGATCACTCCGTCGACATCGTGCCCCGCGCCCTCTTCGTCTCCGCCTGGATCTTCGTCTTCGCCATCTGCTGGATCGCCACCGTACTGCGCCCCTCCGCCCGCGCCGCCGCGCTCGTCCCTCCGCTCGACCCCAACGGCCACCCCGTCTGGTCCTTCCCCGCCATGACCCTCTCCGCCGTCCTCTCCAGCGTCCCTTTTGCCCTCATGCACGGCCAGCAGACCTCCTACGCCCTCGGCCCTTTTTTCCTCCTCATCTGCGTCAGCCTCGTCCTCTGCTGGGTCCGGCTCATCACCCGCTCTCTCGCCTGCAGCGTCCTCGTCCACGCCTGTTACAACTTCCTCCTCTTCTCCTTCATGTTCCTCGGCACCTCCGGCTTCCATCACCTTGACCACATGTAACCTCACCCCGCCTCCACCCTCTCGGATCTCGTGAGCGGGCAGCTCGAATGCCGGTTCCCCATCCATGGCGCTCGCGCAGCGGGCGAAATGGGTGGGAAAGCATACCGTTTGCAACCCCACCGAACACTGTCATCTTGAGCGAAGGTCGCGCCAGCGAAGGGAGTCGAAAGATCTGCGGTCGCTTTTCCCGCACTCCACCCCGGCCCATCCCGTCCCAATCCCCAAAAGAACTGACATTCTGAGCGACCGGACTTGAGCGAAGGGGAAAGCACGAACCCCCGCAATCAC
>DATLRP010000030.1:0-35535 GCA_035534635.1 Occallatibacter sp. | reverse complement strand
CGGCACGGCGGGATTGGGTACCCGTCACACCAAGCAGTCATCGTTTAGGGCTAGGACTACCAGGGTATCTAATCCTGTTTGCTCCCCTAGCTTTCGTGCATCAGCGTCAGTTATGGTCCAGTGAGCCGCTTTCGCCACAGGTGTTCCTCCTGATATCTACGCATTTCACCGCTACACCAGGAATTCCACTCACCTCTCCCACACTCAAGCCCGGCAGTTTCTCGTGCAGTCTCTGAGTTGAGCCCAGAGATTTCACACAAGACTTACCAAACCGCCTACGCACCCTTTACGCCCAATAATTCCGAACAACGCTTGCCCCCCTCGTATTACCGCGGCTGCTGGCACGAAGTTAGCCGGGGCTTCTTCTTCCGGTACCGTCATAATCGTCCCGATCGAAAGGAGTTTACGTACCGAAGTACTTCATCCTCCACGCGGCGTTGCTGCGTCAGGGTTTCCCCCATTGCGCAAAATTCCCCACTGCTGCCTCCCGTAGGAGTCTGGACCGTGTTTCAGTTCCAGTGTGTCCGTGCGCCCTCTCAGGCCGGATACCGATCACCGTCTTGGTGGGCCATTACCCCGCCAACTAACTAATCGGCCGCGACCCCCTCCTCGAGCGAATTGCTCCTTTGACCCGTAGGTGTTATGCGGTATTAGCTAAGGTTTCCCTCAGTTATTCCCCACTCAAGGGTAGGTTAGTCACGTGTTACTCACCCGTGCGCCACTTTACTCGTGGATTGCTCCACTTTCTCGTTCGACTTGCATGTGTTAGGCACGCCGCCAGCGTTGATTCTGAGCCAGGATCAAACTCTCGTTTGAAACCTGCTGTCGTTCCAGCCTGACGGAGGTCAGGACAGGTTCGACCGTGTCTGCCGCTCGAAAGCGACAGACATCTTACCTTGTGAGAAGATCAAGTCAAACCTGATCGATTCTCACGACTGGCATGTTCAACCTTATTGTCAAAGATCCTTAAGAGTCTTCCGCCTGAGCGGTACTCCCTGGATCGAGTGCCCGACCTTTTCGTCGGGTGTCCTCGAACTTGATGCGCTCGCCGAAAACTGCACTTACATAGCAGCTTTCAGTGATTTTGCGCGAACCTTTTAAGGGTATCGAACTTCCGACCTTCGGTCAAGCGAAATCAGATAATTTCACTTTCATAATCGCCAATAATTTCGTCCAGATTTTAGATGGCGGGCAGGCCCTATACGCACCTCCTGACTTTATGCCGGAAATGCTCTCTTCCGATGCTTCGCGCGCGCAAATTCTCAATGATCAACCAGCAAAATTCGCTGGAGCCCCTAGGGCTCTCGGGAGATGGACTCCCCAGTAATGCAATGGCTTGTTCTCTGTGGGATTCCCTACAGGGGGCTCAGGGGCAATTGCCTCACCTGACCCAGCGAACCAGCTTCCCAATCCATGCACAGGGCACCTACAAAGCACCCTTGGAAGCTCCACTGCTCTTCTGCAACTTTTCAAGAGTAGCACACGCTACCCCCGCGTGCAAGCGACACGGGAACCCTCTCCAAGTGCCGACACGCAACTGGACGAGAATAGCAATCCGGATGTCCGGACGCAAGCGTTCATCCTGTGGAAACCTTGGCTTTTCTGTGGGAAACGACACGTCACCCACGGCTGATGATGCCCAGATCCGTCATCCCATTCACGAAGAACTGCATGGCCAGCGCGACCAGCATCAGGCCCATGATGCGAACCAGAATCCGGATCCCTGTCTCCCCCAGCACCTTGCGGACCCGGCCCGCGCCGGCAAGAACCCAGTAACTGACCAGACAGGTGAGCGTAATGGCGCCCAGGATGGCCCCCATTTGCCAGTGGAGCAGGCCCGGGACCGTGCCAACCAGCACCATCACCGAGGAGATGGCCCCAGGGCCCGCGAGCATGGGAATGCCTAGCGGCACAATGCCCGCATCTTCTTTGGTTGCAGCCTCTTCCGTATCGCCAGAGGTTTCCTGGGTGGGCGAGCGGCGTGCTTCCAGCATGTCCAGCCCAATGAGCAGCAGAATCAGACCTCCTGCGATCTCAAACGCAGGCAGCGTGATGCCGAACATGCGAAAGATGAGCTGGCCGGCAAGGGCAAAGCTGGTGAGCACGATGAAACACGTGAGCGTGGCCTTGCGCGCCATACGCTTGCGCCGCGCCGGGTCCACGCCATCCGTAATTGCCAGAAACGAAGGAATCGCGGCGAAGGGGTCCACCAGAAAAAAGATGGAACTGAGAGCCAGCACCGAAAATCGCACGAGGGGCGCGGTGCGAATCACGTGAAAGGCCGTTGCGGCGGGGTTGGTCCAGTCAATCATTGCCATTCCGCTGATGAGGCGTCGTCCATCTTCAAAGTTTAAGCCGTGTCCGTACGGTAGTCCTCAAATTTAGATGCTGCGAGTCACTTGAAAGACTCGATGCGCGTGTGCCCATGATCTTCGCCAATGGACGGGTTGCCGGGTCGAACGACGAGCCTGGTGCCGCAGCCCGCCGTACGCGCCGCGTCCAGCTCCGGCACCGCATCAGAGAAAAACAGAAGATCGACCGACTGCAGTTGCATTGCTTTTGCGATTGTCATGTAACTCGAGCTCACTGTCTTGGGCCCGGTTCGAGTATCAAAGTAACTCGAGATACCGGGCGTAAGATCGCCGAAGCTTGAGTAGCGAAATAGTAGCCGCTGCGCATCCACGGAGCCCGATGAGTAAACCGCGACCCGCGCCTGCTTCGACCAATGAGCAAGCGCCCGGGGTACGTCGGGAAAGAGCTCTCCCCGCAAGGCGCCGGACTCGAAGCCCATCTTCCAGACCTTGCCCTGCAGGCTCTTGAGCGCGGTTGATTTCCGATCTCGGTCCATGAGCCAAAGCAGATAGGCGAGAGCAGCGTTGAGCGGATCGCCAGACAAATACGCAGGCCTAGTGGCGTCGGTGTCCGCGCGATTCTCCTCGCCAAGCAGCATCAGGTCGGTGCGCACCGGATCCTCGTGCGCGTATTCACTAAGGAACCGGGAAAAGTGCGCGCGGGCATAGGGAAACAGCTGCTCCGTGACCAGTGACAGAGGAGCGGCGGTCCCCTCGATGTCCAGCAGGTACAGCTTTATGACTGGCCCGGTCATACTCCGAGCGATGTGGGCACGCGGGGCCCCAGATAGGCAGGTCCGAAGCAAAGCGGCTGGAAGCTCCGGTCGACGCCGGAGGCCGTGTAATGGGGCGTCCAGCCGGCGCTGTCCTGAAACCAGCGAATGGCGCGAATGTGGCGATCCTCGCAGAGCGTGAACCAATGGGTTGTGCCGCGTGGCACACGCAGCATATCCCCCGGACCCACTTCCACAGAGACAACGTTGCCGCCTACATGCAAAAAGAAGATGCCGCGTCCAGCAAGGATGAAACGGACCTCGTCCTCGGAGTGCGTGTGCTCTTTGTCAAACTTCGCGAGCATCGCATCCAGATTCGGCGTCTCGGGGTTCACGTCGATTACGTCGGCGGTCACATAGCCGCCGCGGCGCATCATCTCGTCGATCTCCTCGGCGTAGGCCGCAAGCACTGCATCGGCCGTCGACTCCGGCGGCATACGGTCCAAGCTCCAGCGCTCGTAATCGATGCCGAGCGCCGCAAGTTCGGCGCGCACCTCCGGCTCGCTTTCCACCAGTCGATTCTCAGGCAGGACACGAAGCACAGCCATCTTCAGACCTCACCGTCCGCGGACACTCAGGCGCATTGCGGTTATGGTTGCCGGGCCAGCAACCGCCGTCCCTCAACCTCGAAGAGAAATTCGAGGGCCTCCAGATGACGGCGGGCGTCGGCCACCGATTGCCCCCAAGTATATAGCCCATGCCGATCGAGCAAAACCCCGTGCGAAGCCGGATGAGAGGCCAGCGATTCGCCCAGCGCTTGCGCAAGGGCACCGTAATCCTGCGAGTTTTCGATCACCGGGACGCGTTCCAGGTGAATGTGCGTGGCGACACCGGAAAGCGCCTTCAGCAACTCGTACCCTTCCAGCGGCAGGTAGCCGATGGCCGCAAACCGCTCGGAGAGAAGCGTGTTCCAGATGCTGTGAACATGCAGAACTGCCGCCGCTTCCTTGCGTTCGCGAAAGAGCACCACGTGCAACACGGTTTCTGCGGAAGGCCTTGGCCCGTGGGCGGGCCCATGGCCCTCGAGATCCACCTCGATCAGGTCTTCCGGAATCAGCGCACCCTTGTCAATGCCGCTGGGCGTGATCCAAATGCGTTCCCCCGCGCGCACGCTGAAGTTGCCACTCGTTGCCGGCACCCAGCCTTGCGCATAGCACCACCTGGCCGTGGCACACAGGGCTTCCTTCTCCGATTGCGCTGTGTCTCTTTCGGACATCGTCGGTAGAAGCAGTGTATCAACGACGGGATGGCCCCGGCTCACACTACAATGTTGGCTTGCTGCCCGCCGGACAATCCGACCGCGTCGATGTGGTGCTGGTTTCGCCGCGCAATCCACTGAACACGGGCGCGGCGGCCCGCGCAATGGCCAACTTCGGCTTCACGCGGCTCACCGTCGTGGCGCCCTACGGCCCGCACTGGCGCGAGGCCCGGTCCGCGGTTGGCGCGCCGCAACTTCTCGAGGAGGCCCGCGAATGCAACACGCTGGCCGAGGCCATTGCCGACACCACACTCGTAATCGGCACGGGAACCCTCCAATCGCGCCGACCAAAGCAACCCGTCGTACCACTCCCCGAGCTTGCTCCAAGGGTATTGCAGGAACTCGCGCATGACGGCCGGGTGGCCCTCGTCTTCGGCTCGGAAAAACATGGCCTCACGCGCGACGATCTTGCCCATTGCCGTTTGCTCGTCGAGATTCCCACCCATGCTGAACAGCCCTCGATGAATCTGGGCCAAGCCGTTGCCGTCTGCCTGTATGTATTGGCGACGGCCGCGATTCTTCCGGCCTCGGAACCCGCAAAGCCCACTCGGGCGAACAACACCGCCGCAGGACCGTCGACCACCAGCGGCAACCTGGACAGGCTCGGCATCCTGATCGAAGAGACGATGCGTGCGGCCGGCTACTCACCCCGCACCATGCAGGCCGCCAATCGCCACGACCTGCGCCTGACGCTGCGCCGGCTGAACCTGAACCCCGCCGACACGCGACGCCTCTTTGGGCTATTCCGCCGGATTCACTGGCGGCTCACGCGCGGCGACGCTTCCTCCGCTCGCTGACCCGCTCTCTTGACCGCGCGATGTGGTTTCCCGTCTACTCCAGTCAGGCGCCGCCCGACGAGGAATTGAAGTCTGCAGGGGCGCAGCAATCGCAGGCTGGGGTGCCAAAGACCTATGCTTCTTCCGTTCCTCAAGTGGATTCAGAGCGGGACCACCGCCGAGCTGGCCGAAGCCGTTGAGGCAAATCCCTCGCTCTGCGAGTGGCGCGACGCGCAAGGCATCTCCGCGCTGATGTGGTCGGTCTACTACGGCCAGACCGCAGTGCGCGATTTTCTTCTCGCGCGTCTGGCCGCACGCGGCGTCGCGCTGGACATCTTTGAGGCCGCGGCGGCCGGCAACACGACGCGCCTCGAGGAGACCCTCGGCTCCGACGCGCAAGCCGTGCACCGATTTTCGCCGGACGGATGGACCGCCCTGCACCTGGCGGCGGCCTTCGGCACACCGGAGGCCGCGGCCGTATTGCTGAGGAACGGTGCGCGTGTTGACGCCATTTCCCAGAATCCTCAACGCAACCAGCCACTGCACGCCGCGCTCGCGCTGGGGGGCGGCGCGAAGATGGCGGAAATCCTCCTGCAGTACCGAGCCGACCCCAATGCCGTGCAGGTCGGCGGCTATACGCCGCTCTTTTCTGCGGCGGCCGCCAACCGCAAGGACCTTGCTGAATTGCTGATTGCCCACGGCGCGGACCCGCATCCGGTGAACGATTCAGGCAAGACGCCAGCCGAATACGCACGCGAGCGTGGTCACATCGAAGTGGCGAATTGGCTTGACTCACTGCCAGCCAATGCCCGCACGCCAGCCCATGCGAATCATCCGCTCCGGTAGGCTATTCGCAGAGGTCAACTACCTTTTGATTCCACCCAACCTCGCGCCGCTTTGTGTCTGGATTCTCTCGCTCGCATGCATTCTTTGCATGCTGCTCCGGCCACGCCGCGTGGAAGAAGCTTACTGGGTATGCGGCGGCGCTCTTGCTCTCATGCTTGCCGGGCTCGTGCCGCTCAAAGCCGCGGCCGATGCTGCGCTGAAGGGCTGGGACGTCTATCTCTTCCTCGCGGGAATGATGGTGCTGTCCGAGCTTGCACGCCTGGCACACGTCTTCGACTGGGCCGCGGGCCTGGCCGCGGCGCACGCCAAAGGCTCGCCCCGGCGGCTGTTTCTGCTTGTCTACTGCGTCGGCTTTGTGGTCACTGCAGTTTTATCGAACGACGCGACGGCGGTCGTACTCACCCCGGCCGTGCTCGCAGTGGTGCGGCGCGCCCGCGTGCGGCCCGCGCCCTACCTGCTGGCGTGCGCCCTCGTTGCAAACGCAGCCAGCTTTGTCTTGCCGATCTCGAATCCGGCAAATCTGATCGTCTTCGGCAGCCACCTTCCGCCTTTGGCCAGCTGGCTCGATATCTTCTTTCTCCCCTCGCTTGCGGCGGTGCTTGTCACGCTCGCATCGCTTGCCTGGTGCTCTCGGAAATCGCTTCGCGGCCGCATTGAAGGCACACTCACAACCTCGCCGCTCACGCCGGAAGGCCGGCTGGCCTTCCTAAGCCTTCTGGCTGCCGCGATCCTGCTTATCGCCTGCTCCACCTGGGGCATTCCTCTCGGCGCGCCGACATTCGGCGCGGCATGCGTGGCCCTGGTGATTGTGGCGCGGCGCAATACGGGCCTTGTTATGCGAGTGCTTCGCTCGGTCACCTGGTCGGTGATTCCGCTCGTTGCGGGTCTTTTTGTCATCGTCGAGGCGATGCGATCGGCCGGCTTGGCGCAGATCGGAGTCGCGGGGCTCAACAGGCTGGCCGGATCACCCGCATGGGCCTCCAAACAGGTCGCTGCCTTCGCTGTCGCGCTGCTTTCCAACTGCATGAACAATCTGCCCGTGGGGCTCATGTGCGGCTCGGCACTGCGCCATACAGGCGCATCCGGACTCATCGCTCACGCCATGCTCATCGGCGTGGATCTTGGCCCCAACCTCTCCGTAACCGGCTCGCTCGCCACCATCCTCTGGCTCATCGCGCTCCGCCGAGAGGGCGTGGAGATCTCCGCAGGCCAGTTCTTCCGCGTAGGCGTGGTGGCCATGCCGCTCGCGCTTGCCGCCAGCCTGCTCGTGCTTTGGCGATGAGCGGCTGCAGCTTGAAGGGCTTCCTACTACTCCCCCCGCCGGATAAGATCCTCCAGCTTCGGCTTGTGCTTGGCTTGCCGCCCTTTGCGCGGCTCGTCGTTCACCACGCGCGAGGGCTTGGGTTGACCCACACGCTCCCGCGCGTTGGCCTTCACCGCTTTGACCGCAGAAAACTGGGTTGGCTTGCGTTTCGTCATGTCAAGGATGAGTATGGAATAGTT
Organism: Occallatibacter sp.; assembly: GCA_035534635.1. Classification (GTDB taxonomy): domain Bacteria; phylum Acidobacteriota; class Terriglobia; order Terriglobales; family Acidobacteriaceae; genus Telmatobacter. Next base: position 28,028 of record DATLRP010000030.1, on the reverse strand, counting down.
CTTAACCGAGAGAAAGGCCCACCCGATGCTGAACGTTCACCGGCGGACGGGGCGGGGGGTTGGAGACCATGGAAGAGCGGGAGTTTTTCACCGAGACGACGGAGACCCGGACCCATACCCTTACCTGCCCCAAATGCGGCCAGGCCGCCGAATACAAGGTCAACTGGATCGTCCGCCGCAAGCGCAGCCAGCTGCCGCGCCATGCCGACGAACGCGACCGAGCGCGTTTCGCAAAGGCCCAGTCTTACATGGTTCGCCGCGACGACAAGCTGGCCTGCGCCAACCTCCGTTGCCGCAAGCCGTTTGAGATCACCTCTCTGCAGTCGCTGGCGTTTCTCGCCGATTGAGCCCGGCGCAGCCGGGGCTCTCCACCGCAGACACTGGGCGCTCGCAGAAAAAAATCCACCGCCGGGCCGCTTGGCTCTGGCGCGGCGCGCGCGCCATATGATTCAATCATGGTGTCGAAACGTCGCGGCCTTTGGATCGAATCACCGGGCCCACTTTGAGGAGAGCATTCGCGATGGCAAATTTCCTTCTTCCCCCGGAAGAACGCAGCCTGACCCCCGACCAGGTGGAGGCGCTCGACAAGCGCCGCGACCTGGGACACCTTTTCCTGGTGATTGCAGGCCAATTCTCGGTGATTGCCACAGTGCTCCTGCTCTGGGTCGGCCAGGATCTGCAATATTCCCCCGGATGGGCTCATCCTATGGCCTATTACTTCTTCCTCTCCATCGCCATCATCCTCGTTTTCGGCATCTCGGGGATCATTCTTCGCCAGGGCACGCCGCGCCTCGACTGAGCTGGACCCCGCCCAGCCGGCGTTTTGAGCCGTTCGGCCCGCTGCGCCATTCCTGCATGCGCGCCTCGGCAAAACGGTATAGCCTTGAAGGTGCCGATGACCGCCACTCCCCCATCTCCGTCCAGTGTGGCCAAGTCTGCCGCGCGGCTGACTGATAGCTACAGCCGCATCATCCACGATCTGCGTGTCTCCATCACCGACCGCTGCAATTACAAGTGCATCTACTGCCGCACCGGTGAGTTCGGGGCGCAGTATCCGGAGTTGGGCATCGACGAGTATCTGCGCCTCATCCGGATCTTTGTCGGCCTCGGCATTGAAAAGGTCCGGCTTACCGGAGGCGAACCGCTGCTCCGCCGCGGCCTCATCGATCTTCTACGCGAGCTGGCCCAGATGCGTACGCTTGCAGACGAGCCGCTTGACCTGGCCCTCACCACCAACGGCCATCTGCTCGAGGAGTTGGCCGCGCCGCTCAAAGACGCCGGCCTTCGCCGCGTCACCGTCAGCATGGACGCCGTGGATGCCTCCATCTTCGAGCGCATCACCAGGGTTCCCGGCAGTTTTGAGCACGTGCTGCGCGGCATTCGCGCGGCTCGCGGCGCCGGCCTTACTCCGCTCAAAGTGAATTGCGTCCTGCTCCGCGGCTTCAATGACGGGGAGATCGAAGGCTTTGCGCGCTTTGCGCGCGAGGAAGATGTAGTCGTCCGCTTTATCGAATTTATGCCCCTAGAAGAGGATCGACTCTGGTCGCCGCAGATCGTCGTCCCCCTTGCGGAGATCGTGGAGCGCATCACTCGGTTCATGCCTCTGGTCCCCTTGCCGCCTCGCGAACCCAGCGAAACCGCCCGGCGCTATACCTTCGCCGATGGAGCGGGCGAGATCGGCATCATCGCTTCGGTCACCCAGGCATTCTGCGGGGCCTGCAGCCGCGTGCGCCTCACCTCAGACGGCAAGATTCGCACCTGTCTGTTCTCGCAGGTGGAGCACGACCTTTACGGCCGAATGCGCGCCGGCGCAAGCGACGCGGAGCTTTCCGCCTACGTGGCACTCATCGTACAGGGCAAGGAGGCGCGTCATCACATCGGCGAACCCGGATTCCTCAAGCCCTCCCGGTCGATGGTTCATATCGGCGGCTGACGCTGCCTACCCTCGCTGCCTGCCCGCAATTGCTGTCATTCCCCTCGCGTTTCCTCGCTATCCTCTGGCTCCGGTATGACACAATTCCCTTCAAGGCACTCCGCCAAGCAACCCCCATGCCGACTGCGCCTGAAAATCGAATCCCCATTGACGACCTCCTCGTATTCCATCGGCTCGCCCGATCGCTGACGCTGAGCTTCGATCTCGACGCGATTCTCCGCACCATCCTCGTGCACATGGAGCGCTTCATCGAGGCCGATCTCTGGACCCTCCTGATGCTCGATGACGACCGCCAGGAGCTTTATTACGCAATCGCTGCCGGCGGGGAAGAGGCCGCCCTACGCGATCTGCGGGTGAAGGTGGGCGAAGGCGTGGCCGGGTGGGTCGTGGAGCACGGCGAGACCCTCATCGTGCCCGAAGGTCAGAATGATCCGCGCGTGCTGGAGGCAGGCTCGCAGAAGACCCCGCGGGTTCGCTCAGTCATCGCTCTTCCCCTGCGCGGGCGCAAAGGCACGCAGGGGGTTATTGAAATTCTGAATCCGCGCGCGGATCAGCTAACCGATTACACCATCGCGTTCCTTCACATCCTGGCCGACCACGCGGCTATCGCCATCGAGAACGCCCGAGACGTGGCGCGCATCCAGCAGCTCACGATCACCGACGATACGACCGGACTTTACAACGTGCGCCACCTTTACGATGTTCTCAAACAGGAACTCGACCGCTGCGCGCGCGAGCGGACCCCGGTGAGTTTGGCTTTCCTCGATCTTGACCGCTTTAAGCAGGTGAACGACAGGAACGGCCATCTTGTGGGCAGCGAGTTGCTGGCGCACACCGGCCGGAGGCTGCGCGAGCTCAGCCGCGAGCAGGACCTTTGCTTCCGCTATGGCGGCGACGAGTTCGTCATCCTGATGCCTCGAACCAGCCCGGAAGTAGGGCTGGATCAGGCCATTCGCCTTCACCGCGAGCTTATGGCGACACGGTTCAAAATGCAGAATGGCCTCGAGCTCACGGTAAGCGCCAGCGTGGGTCTGGCCAGCGCGCCCAATGACGGCGGCGCAATCCACGCGGTGATCGGCGTCGCAGATGATCGGATGTATTCCGTCAAGACTCACGGACGCGGGAAGGTGCAGGGCCCCTGATCGACTCCGCTCACTCCTCCGGCGCATCCTCCGACGAAATTTTCCCGTCCGCCTGCCGCTTGGCCAGCTCTTCCAGTTGATTGCGCCAGTCCAGTGAGTCCACGAAGCTGCGGGAATCGCGCCATCCAGATTCTACGATCACATGAAGCTCCAGGAAGACGCGCGTGCCCAGCAGAGATTCGATCTGCTTGCGCGCGCCAGTTCCAATTTCCTTCAACTTGGCTCCGCCTTTGCCTATCAGGATCGCCTTCTGGCCCGCGCGCTCGCAGTAGATCGCCGCGGCAATGCGCGTGAGCGGCAGCTTCGCTGCGTTTGCCTTCCCGCGCGGCGCCTCCGGCTCCTCAAACCGTTCGATCACCACTGCCGCTGCGTATGGAACCTCTTCGCCGGTCTCCACCAGAATCCGCTCCCGAATCAGTTCGGCTACCATGAATCGCATGGGCTGATCGGTATATTGATCCTTCGGATAGTAGCGTTCACCCTTCGGCAGCGCGTCCACGATGCGCCGCATGAGCACGTCCAGCCCGTCCTTCCTGCGCGCACTGATCGGAATCACTTCCGCAAAGGCGTACCGCCCCGCAAGCTGCTCCATCAGCGGCAAGAGGTCGTTCTTGTTCACCAGGTCGATCTTCGTCAGCACCAGGAATACCGGGCAGTCCAATCCGCGGATCAGGCCGAACAGGAACTCGTCTTCACTGGCCCAGTTCGCACTTCTCCGCGCGCCGGCTCGTTCCTGGCTCTCCAGCTTCACGCGGCGGCTCGCGTCCATCAGCACCAGCACCACGTCGCGCGTCTCCAGTGCTTGCTGCACCTCCTGCAGCATGCGCCTGTCCAGTTGCGATGCAGGCTTGTGCACCCCCGGAGTGTCCACAAACACAATTTGCGCCGCCGGATGCGCGCCCTTGCGCGCCGGCACTTCCAGCACCCCCGCAATGCGATTGCGCGTGGTCTGCGGCTTGGGGGTGACAATCGCCACCTTTTCGCCGGTCAGCGCGTTGAGCAACGTGCTCTTGCCGGCATTGGGCCGGCCCAAAATGGCAACAAAACCAGATTTCAACGGGATCGCTCCCTCCTGACTCGTATTATCGCGGATTTCCGTGGAACGGTTGGTATCATGGCCCATGATTCGTGAAGGCCGAACGAGGCGCCTGCTTCTGCGGCCGCTGGAACTGGCCGACGCCGACCAGATTCAGCAGCTGTTCCCTCATTGGCAGATCGTCCGCTTTCTGCTTAACCGTGTGCCCTGGCCCTACCCGGCTTACGGCGCGCTCACCTACTGCCGCGACATCGCACTGCCGGAAATGGAGCGCGGTGAGGCCTGGCACTGGACCATCCGGACACTCACCGATCCTGATCGGATGATCGGCTTCATCGGCCTAGTCCGTGGCGAGGCAGATAACCGCGGCTTTTGGATGGCACTGCCCTGGCAAGGCAACGGCTACATGAGCGAGGCCTGTGAGTGGACCAACGATTTCTGGTTCGGCGTGCTGCAATTCCCCGTGCTACGCGTCGCTAAAGCCGCCGGCAACGCGGCCTCGCGCCGCATTTCTCAGAAGCAGGGCATGCGCCTGGTCGGAACCGGAATGCGCGATTACGTCTCCGGCCGTCTCCCCTCGGACCTGTGGGAGATTACCGCGGATGAGTGGCGCATATGGAAGCAGAACCACGCCGATTCACTATCTTTCTGACTCACTTCGCGGCGGATTCTTCTCTCGAAGGCGGAAAAACGCGCAGCCGCTCCACGCACCGGTCGGTGGAAGCCACCACTTCCAGTCTGAGTCCGGAATGCTCCAGCAGAACCACCTCGCCCGGCAGTGGAATTCTTCCCTCGGTTTCACACACCAGCCCGCCCAGCGTGGTGGCCTCGTAGTCGTCGCCCAGTTCCACTGATTCTCCAAAGAGCTCTACAAGCTGATCTACGGGATAACCGCCCGGAACCACCCACGTGCCTCCGGCTTCCCGCTGCGGCTCTTCTTTTGCCGTGTCCTCCTCGTGCTCGTCGCGAATGTCGCCCACGATCTCTTCCAAAAGGTCCTCAATCGTCACCACACCGGCCACTCCGCCGTACTCGTCGATCACGATGCGCATATGCTGCTTCTCGCGCTGCATCTCGCGCAGCAACTCATAGCCGCGCTTCGTCTCCGGAACCAGGGCCGCGGGCCGCTGCATGCTCGCCACGGTTCGAGTCCGCGCTTCCTCATCCGGGATCTGCAGCAGATCGTGCGCAAATGCAATGCCTGTGATGTTGTCCAGAGAGTTGGAGTAAACGGGCACGCGCGAAAAGTTGTGCTCGCGAAGCTCTTCAAGGAACTGCTCCAGCGTGGTTGACCCCATCACGGCGAAGACCTGCGGCCGCGGCGTCATCACCTCCCGCACCAGCTTGTCTCCAAACTCCACGGCGGATCGAACCAGGTCGCGATCATTTTCCTCCAGGATGCCCTCTTCCTCGCCGGCTTCCAGCAGGGCCTCCACGTTGCCCGCCGCTTCCTCCTCGGGACTTGCAGGCTCGTCCGCCAGAGCCGCCACCGAATAGAAGAAGCGGACAAACACCGTAATCGGCGCCACGAGCCAAAGCAGCAGCCGGATCGGCCACAGCAAACGTGCCGCCCAGCGCCCCCGTGTGTGCTCAAAAAGAATCGACGGCACGATTTGCCCGCAGAACACGACGACCAAACCAACGCCCAACAGCGCCTGCGCAATTTCGATCGCGGTAGGTCGACCCAGCCCCGGCGCGCGGTTGAACAGAACGGCGCCGAACTCGAGCGCGATCAATCCCAGCGCCAGTTGCTGCAGCACTTCCGCGCAGATGGTCGCGTGTTCCCGGCTTAGCCCGAGCTGCGGCTCTACGCGGCTTTCCCAAATCTCCAGAGTCTCCTGCCCTTCCCGCGACAGAATTCTTCCGAACTCCGAATAGATCCGGCTGATGTAGGAGGCGAGCGTCTCCACCAGCGCAAGCACCGAAACCGCCAGAATGGAAAGGAGCGTCATGCCAGCGCGCTCCGCATCGCAGGCCGGCCCGCGGCCCGACCTTCCTGCTCCCGCTCGATCAATCCGTGAGGCAGGCCCAACCGCGCGCGCAGAACTCGCTCACGCCTCGCCATCCTTCCATCATCTGTCTCGTGATCGTATCCAGCCAGGTGCAGCAGCCCATGCAGGATAAGCACCTTCATCTCGGCACTGAGTGCATGCCCCTGCTTGTCCGCCTGTCGCCGTGCAGTCTGCACGCTGATCGCCAGGTCCCCCGCCATGCCGCCCGCCGCGGGGCCGTCCGCCAGAAACGAGAGAACGTCCGTGGCTTTGTCGAGCCCCCGAAACCGGCGATTCAGTCGCCGGATCGCTTTGTCTGTCGTGAGCAGAACCGTCACATCTCCGCGCAGCCGCACTGCCTGCTGCGCCATGCGCAAAAAGGCGGCGAGGGTCCGCGCGGACGGCAAATGCTCCATGCGAAAACTCCGGCTGGTCGCGGATCGGTTCAATCGCCGCGCCGGAGACGGGCTCGGCACTGGGGTCGATTCCAGTTGTGGGTCGAAAAGGATCATCATGCGCAGGGACGCGATGCACCCCAACCCCCGGGTCTGTCCTGATGATACGCGAAAGGTAGCTGGAGGTCAGCCGTTTCCGGACGTTCGGCGTGCTTCGCCTTACTGCGGCTTGCCTGGGTGCTGCCCCTGGGAGCCCGTCGGATTGTCGCGCCCCTGCGCCTCTATCTCGATCCTGCTTCCCATCTCCAGCGGCAGCTCCTGCTGTTGCGGCTTGGCCGACTCATACGCACGCACGATGCGCTGCACCAGCGCGTGCCGAACCACGTCGCATTCCTCGAAGTGGCAAAAGTGGACGCCCTCCACGCCGTCCAGCACATTGATCGCATCCACCAGCCCCGATTTGCGCGGATTCGGCAAATCGATCTGCGTGATGTCGCCCGTGACTACCACCTTCGAGTTGTACCCCATGCGCGTCAGGAACATCTTCATCTGTTCGATGGTTGTGTTCTGCGCCTCGTCCATGATGATGAAGGCGTCATTGAGCGTGCGCCCGCGCATGAAGGCAAGCGGAGCCACTTCGATGATGTTCCTCTCCAGCATCTTGTCGATCTTTTCCGGCTCCATCAGGTCATAGAGCGCGTCGTAAAGCGGGCGCAGATAAGGGTCCACCTTTTCCTGCAGGCTGCCGGGCAAAAAGCCCAGCCGCTCGCCGGCCTCCACCGCCGGCCGCACCAGGACAATACGGCTCACCTTCTTGGCATTCATTGCGGCCACCGCCATGGCAACGGCAAGATACGTCTTTCCCGTGCCCGCCGGTCCCACGCCGAACACCATATCGTTCTGTTCAATCGCCTCCACGTAGCGACGCTGATTCACCGATCGCGGCTGGACCGTCCTCTTTACGCCGGCCGAGCGCTGCTTGCCGGCGTCGGCCAGCGAGCGGAGCGTCGTCGCCGGGTCGGCCACCACCAGGCGCAGCATCGCATTCAACTCACCGTTGTGCGGATGGATTCCCTGGCGTCGAAGGGCCTCAAAGTCCTGGAAGATGCGCTGCACCCGGGCAATCGCCTCTTCCGGTCCCGCTACATGCACGGCATCCGATCGCAGGTCGATGCGGACACCCAGCGAGTCTTCCATCAGTCTCAGGTTTTCATCGCGGGTCCCAAACAGGGGCTCAAGATTGGGCGTGATCTCGAGAGAAGCGTTCAGAGTGCCTCCAGGACTGCCTTGCGGGCAGACGGCGGTTCAATGCTGCGCGATTCAAGTGTTAAGGTAGGCTCGCCTTCGCGGTTGTGGAAAACACAAGGCTCACAGGAACACACACAGCCGTACAGAATTTGCTGCGGGGTCGGATTGGCGTAAGCGACCAAGTCCTGTATCTGGGGAGAGAGTAGCGCCCACTGCGCCTGCCGTCAATCCCGCTCCCGTAAACTTTCGTGCAATTGTTCACTTTCCGGGTTCGTCCTGCTGCGAGCCAGCCCTCCGGGACCTCGCGCTCGCGGCGAGCGGAGGGCCAGGCCATACCTTGCGGGCGCATTTGCAGAGCCAGCAGTTGACCCGTCGTCGCATTGACCCGCGGGCCGCTTTCCCGTAAACTAGGTAATTGCGTGGGATGCGGCTCTGGTTGCATTCAACCCCGCATCACATCCCCCTGACAATCAGGGCTTTCAGTGAAGGAAAACGAATGGCAAACCATGTTTCCGCGCTCAAGCGCGCCCGCCAGACAGAGACCCGCACCGCAGTGAACCGCGCCAACCGTACCCGTGTGCGTTCCAGCCTCCGCGCACTCCGCGAGGCCATCGCCAAGGGAGACCTCAAGTCGGCCCAGGTGCAGTACCGCGAGACCGCCTCGCTGCTCGACAAGAGCGTGCAGAAGGGCGTGCTGCACGGCAACACCGCCTCCCGCTACAAGAGCCGCCTCAACGCTCGCGTCAAGGCTCTGGCTACTGCCAAGGCATAGACTGCGCGCACAGCAAAGATTCGGCCGGGGCAATCCTGGCCGTTCGTGTCTCTTGCTCAGAATTTGGCCCCCTAGTCTCGGCACGCTCAGACCCCTGATTTCGGCCGCGCTCAGTCCAGCCGTTCGAAGATTCCCGCCGCACCCATGCCGCCGCCCACACACATCGTCACCATGCCGTAGCGCAGGCCGCGTCTCCGCATCTCGCTCAGCAGTGTCGCTGTCAGCTTGGCTCCGGTGCAGCCCAGCGGATGGCCCAGGGCAATCGCGCCGCCGTTCACATTCACCTTCTGGGGGTCCAACCCCAGCTCGCGGATCACCGCCAGAGACTGTGCGGCGAACGCCTCGTTCAATTCAATCAACTCGATCTCTTCCAGCTTCATTCCGGCTAACTGCAGCGCCTTGGGCACGGCATAAATCGGGCCCACTCCCATTTCCTCCGGTAGGCACCCCACGGCCGCGTAGGCCACAAGACGCGCCAGGGGCTGAATCCCCAGCTCGCGCGCTCGCTCGGCCTGCATTAATATCATCGCCGCTGCCCCATCCGACATCTGCGAGGAATTGCCCGCGGTGACCGATCCCTGCGCGTGAAATGCGGGCTTGAGCGCCGCCAACGCGACTTCCGATGTGTCGGCCCGCGGTCCTTCATCGGCGGCAAACAGCGCCACTTGCAAGACCGGTTTGCCTGCTTTCGTGCCCGGCACCGCGGTGATCACCTTCACTGGAACCAACTCCTCGTTAAACCGACCCGCGGCCTGCGCGGCAAGCGCCTTCTGGTGGCTGGCTAGCGCAAACGCATCCTGGTCCTCGCGCGCAATTCCATAGTGCCGCGCCACGCGTTCGGCCGTCAGCCCCATCGTCAGAAGCGAAGCCGGATAATGTTCAGCCAGCCACGGGTTTGGACTTGGCTTCAATCCCCCCATCGGGATCATGCTCATCGATTCCGCGCCGCCCGCCACCACCACGCGGCAACCACCGGAGCGAATCCGCAAATCGGCCTGCGCAATCGCCTCCAGCCCCGACGCGCACAGTCGATTTACCGTCACACCAGGAATCTCCACTGGCAACCCCGCGCGCAGAATCGCGTAGCGCGCAAGATTCCAGCCCTGCTCACCCTCCGGCTGCGCACAGCCCAGAATCACGTCGCCGATTTCGTTCTTCGTCAGCCCTGGAACCCGCTCCAGCGCGGCCGAAATGGTCAGTGCGGCAAGGTCGTCGGGTCGCGTGGTGCAAAGCGCTCCTTTGGGTGCCCGGCCCACTGGCGTGCGCGCCGCGCTCACCAGTACAGCTTCCGGCATAAAGACCTCCTCAGGCCCAAAATACCCACACAAAACGCCGCGCCACGAACAACCATAAGACGGAGAGACTTCTCAAGCTTACTGTTGCTCGTCGGCCGCCTTAAGCAATGTCCACTTGCCCTTGGCAAAGTAGTGATACACGGTCCGGTGTTCAATCGCTGAATCGGAAACGGCATCGTGATCCATCGTTGCCGGCCCAAAACTTGAACCGGACTCTGCCTCTTGCACCTGCTCCGGTGTCGCCGGATCGATTCCCCAGTTGAATCCGAGCACATCGCTTCCGCCGTGCGCCTGCAGGCGCGTTACCTCGATCGCGGAAGCAATCTCTATGGCCTTTGCCGGATCGCTGCCGAGGAACACAAGTAGTTTTACGTCGCCATGCGACGCGCAGAGCACCGCCCAGTCCGAGCTGCCCGCCCGCTCCAGGCTCGCATGAATCACGTTCTCCGGCCGGTGCGCCTCATAGGTCTGCGGGATCAGACAGCCACGCGCGCTCAGTTCTGCGGCAATCTCTGCCGGCAGTTGCGGAAATGCGCTTACCGGCAAGTGACGAATCAGAAACGGAACCGAACGGCCATCTGCCGACACACGTCCTGACTCGTTATACTGCACCGCTGGATCTTTTGCCTGCCGGACGGTCTGGGCCCGTGCCGGCGCGCTCTTGAACGCCAGCAGTGTTAAGGTAGGCAAAATGTAATTCAGGAACCTCATCGCCCGTCCATCGCAACCCGTCAGTTGCGCAGGGGTTTGCCATACTTGAGTGTAAACGCGATCCGCTCTTGTGTCTTTCGCTCGCCGCAGAGCGAAAGAAACGCTTCGCGCTCCAAATCCAGCACTTGCGCTTCGCTGATCGCGGCTCCCGGCGTCACGCGCCCTCCGCACAACACATAAGCTGCCCATCGCGCTACTTTCTGGTCGTGCTGGGAGACAAAGCCCGCTTCTCCCATCAGAAAAATGCCCGTCTCCAGCATCGCCAACGTAGCGGTTCCCGGTGCAGGAATGCGCGTTTCGGGCACAGGTGCCGAGTATCCCGCCTGCGCCATTTCCGCCGCAAGCGCCTTTGCGTCGCCAAGCAGCCGTTCCCGATGCATCGTCAGGCCATCCTGCGCGGAAAACAAACCCAGTGTGCGCGCTTCCACGGCGGAGGTCGACACTTTGGCCATCGCAATCGTCTCCAGCGCCCGCTTCAGCGCCGTCATCGTCTCGGCCGACTGTGCGAACCTCGACGGCGGGTCGCGCGGATCGGGTGGGGCCAGCGCCGCAGCCGTTCCCACGGCCCTCAGCAGCATCTCCTTCGTACCTCCACCGCCAGGAATCAAGCCGACAGCAGCCTCCACCAGACCGATGTAGGTCTCTGCGTGCGCCTGACGTCGCGCCGCATGCAGGCACATCTCCGCGCCGCCGCCCAGCGTCCTGCCGAAGGGCGCAACTACCACAGGCCGCGGGCAGAACTTGATGGCCGAGGTCATCTGCTGGAATCCACGAATCGCGGAGTCCAGCTCCTCCCACTCGCCCTCCTGGGCCGCCAGCAGCAACTGCAGCAGGTTGGCGCCCACGCTGAAGTGCTCCCTATCGCCGCTCAGCACAAACCCCGCAAAATCCCGTGCCGCATCCGACGACGGTTCGAGGACCGACGATGCCAGCCTCACGACATCTTCACCGATCGCGTTCTTCGCCGAGTGCAGTTCGATGCACGCGATTCCATCCCCCAGATCCACCAGCGACGCGCCCGCATTGCTTCGCACCACCCCGCGCGCCCGCCGGAAATCCGCCACACATGCGTGGCCAGCGTGCCTCCACACCGCCTCCCACGCCCGTGTCAGCGGGTTGTAGCACTGCGGGCCGTCCTTCGAGTACCACGCAACCTCAGCTGGTTCCGGCTCAGCTTCCAGCATCATCTCCACCACGCCGGATACAGGCATTCCCATCGCCCGCATGCGCGCCACGCTGGGCCGCAGACCGGCCGCATCCCACATCTGGAACGGCCCAAGTTCCCAATTGAATCCGGCCCGCATCGCCTCGTCAATGGATGGCGCATCGTCGGCCGCTTCGCCAATCCGCTTAACGGCAAAATTCCATAGGAATCCGAGAAACGGCCACACAAAGCGTGCCGCCTTGTCCTTCGCCGGATCGTTCGCCAGCAGCAGGCGCAGGCGCTCTTCAACTGTTGCGGCGTTCCTCGCCATCTCCACGGCGGGTAGAGACACCTTCACTGCCGGACGGTACTCCATCGTCGCCACATCCAACGCCAGGCGTTGTTCCGCTCCATCCGCGCCGCGGGCCTTCTTGTAGAAGCCCTGGCCGGCTTTATCGCCGAGCCAGCCGCGCCGCACCATCTCCGCCAGCAACCCGGAGAATCCTCCCGGAGTTACGCCTTGCGGAAAATTCTCCGCCACATGGGCCAATACGTCGATGCCCACCATATCCGCAAGGCGAAAGGTTCCCGTGCGCGGCCAGCCAATCGCCTGCCCCGTCAGGGCATCCACTTCCTCGATGGTCAGACCCTGTTCCACCATCAGTGACGCGGCGGTAAACAGCACCGCGACCCCAACTGTATTCGCGATGAAGTTCGGCGTATCCTTTGCGAAAACCACCTGTTTGCCGAGCATGCGGTCGGCAAATGCGGCAAAGGCCCGCACCAGTCCCGCGTCGCTCTCGGCCGTCGGAATTACTTCCAGCAAGCGCATGTAGCGCGGCGGATTAAAAAAGTGAGTTCCGAAAAACCGTTCCCGGTGCGTGTTGAGCCCGGCCGCAATGCGGCCAACAGACAACCCCGAAGTGTTGGTCGTGACGACCGCATGCGCCGCCAGATGGGGCCCCACACGGGCAAGGAGCGCGGTCTTGATCTCGAGATCCTCCGCCACCGCCTCCACCACCCAATCGCAGTTGGATAGCTTCGGCAAATCCTCGTCGAAGGTACCCGGCGTAATCAGCTTCCCAAGCGACGGCTCGAAGAGCGCGGCCGGTTTCGTCCTGGCCAGCGCCATCTTCGCCTGGTGTGCCGGGGGAACGCTCGCTGCCTCTGTTGCCGCAAGGTCGAGCAGCAGAACCGGGATCCCCGCGTTGGCCAGGTGCGCGGCAATCCGCGAGCCCATCGTGCCAGCGCCCAGCACCGCCGCGCGCCGCACCAGCAGTGGTTCGCAGGCAGTTCCAGAGCCTGTGTTGTTCACTGTTTCCTGCATGCGCATGCGCTCCTTCCGGCCGAATTTTCGTCCGCATCCGTCTGACAAATTCGCTCCCGAGCATACGGAAGCCTGCTTTGCCGGGTCAAATGCCCGTGCCGCAAAGTTGCGCTATGCTGAATCTTGAACCTCAGGGGTGAATCCTCTCCTTCCATGACCCTCGTTTCTCCAACCGTGTGGCGGGCTGCACTCGGCATTTCGGTGTTGGCTGGCGCGGCTGCAGCAGCCGTCTGGCTCGTGCTACGCAAGCGCCCTGCGCCCGAAGAACTGGAACGCATCCGGCGCACGCAGTTGGCTCATGCCGGTCGGCTGGTGGACGGCATGCTTTTGGACCTCTACGAGTTGGACGCTTTGGATGGGCGCACGCTCTCCATGCTGGTCTTCAGTTACCGCATCGGCGGCGTCGACTACGAGTGTTCACAGGAGATCACCGCTCTGCGCGACGTGATTCGCCCCTCCGAAGTCCGCGCCGGTTTCCCGTGCTCTGTGCGGTACCAGCCCGGTAATCCCCACAACAGCATCGTCGTGGCGGAGGACTGGACCGGTCTCCGGGCGGGCCTCTCATTCCAATCCTCATCCGGCGATTCCGCCTCCTCGGGCGCGCGTCCATCCAGCCCAGATTAGGCCTCAGTCTGTGTGCCGGCCGCGGTTGGCATCTTCGCCCCGCACCCGTTTACACTTCTCCTATGCACGTCCATGCCGCCCCGGCCGGCCCGGGTGCAAGAAGGACTCAGACCGTTCTTCGCATCTCCCTCGTGGTCACGCTGGCTTACGTCGTGGTCACCTTTGTAGCCGGCCTGCGCGCTCACTCGCTGGCCCTGCTCTCCGAATCCGGCCACAACATTTCGGACTTCCTCGCCCTCCTACTCAGCTTCGTCGCCGTTTACTTCCAGTCCCGGCACGCGGACAACGCGCGCACCTTCGGCTATCAGCGCGCGGGCGTGCTGGCCGCCTTCGTCAACGCCATCACGCTCATCGTGATCTCCGCCTGGATCGCCTTCGAAGCCATTCACCGCCTCAGTGTTCCGGTCACCGTCCAGCCCCGCATCATGATGGTCGTGGCCGCCGGCGGCGTCGTGATGAACGGCGTCATCGCCACGCTTCTGTGGGGCGTCGCCCAGGACGTGAATCTTCGCAGCGCCTTCCTACACATGGCTGGGGACACCCTCTCCACTGCCGCGGTGATCGCGGGCGGCGCGGGCATCCTATTCACGGGTCAGGAATGGATCGATCCTGTACTCTCGCTGATAATTGCCGGGCTCATTCTCTGGTCTAGCATCGGCATCGTGCGCGAAACCTTCAACATCCTGCTCGAGGGTGCGCCCCACGGCGTCTCGCTCGCCCAGATTCGCTCCGGTATGGAAGCCATCGAGGGCGTCGTGAATGTGCATGATCTCCATGTCTGGAGCCTCGGCTCGCACTCACGCGCGCTGGCCTGCCACGTCACCATCGCGGACATTCCGCCTTCAGAGAGCGCGTGCATCCTCGTCAAGCTCAACCACCTGCTTCGCGACCACTTCTTCATTAGCCACACCACCATCCAGTTCGAGCACATTGGCTGCGGAGAGCTGGAGGGCTGCGTCGTCCCCATGGAAGAGCTCTCCAGCGGCGCAGGCTCAGGCCATTCGGGCCACGTGCATTAGTTTCCTCAGGAGGCCTTTCCTTTGATCCGCCCTCACTTCGTGCTTGCCTCTCTCTGCCTGGTCCTGTCGTTCCCGGCAACCGCTTTCTCTCTCCCCGCCTCGCAGACCTCTGCGCAGACGGCTCCGCAGGTCTCGGTTCTCCCCCTTCAGGCGCTTGCTGGAGAGTTCACCAATCCCGAAAATCCCGATACGCCTTTCAGCTTCTATCCCCAGGACGGCAAACTCGTCGTCGAGTCTAGCCGCATGGTTCCCACCTCGCTCAACGCCGTCTCCGCCACCGAATTTGAAGATCCAGACTCGAAGACAACCTACCGTTTCACAATCGACGCATCCGGACGAGCCTCCGCGGTTGCGGTTTCCTATCTGTCCGGCGAGGTCTACCAGCGCATCGGAGATCCCGTCCACCACATCTTCCATGACTACCAGCGCTCCGAGGCGATGATCGCCATGCGCGACGGCGTCAAGCTCCATGCCGTCATCCTCAAACCCGCCGACATCGCGACTCCTTTGCCCTTTCTTATGCAGCGCACGCCGTACGGCTGTGACGACACCACCCGTGCCACCTTCTCTGCCTCCCGGCCGCAGCTTGCCCGCGACGGCTATATTTACGTTTGCGAAGACATTCGCGGCCGCTTCAAGAGCGAAGGCCAGTTCATCATGATGCGTCCGCTCGCCGACCACGGCGACCCCAAGGTCATTGACGAAAGCACCGATACCTATGACACGGTCAACTGGCTGCTGAAGAATGTCCCAAGCAACAATGGCCGCGTGGGCGTCGTCGGCACCAGCTATCCCGGCTTCCTCGCCATGATGGCCGGCATCGATCCGAACCCCGCAGTCAAAGCCATCTCGCCCCAGGCGCCCATGATTGACGTCTGGAAGGGCGACGACTTCTTCCACAATGGAGCCTTCCGCCAAAGCTACGGCTATGACTACGTGAAGATGATGGAGTCCAGCAAGGAGAACAGCAAGGTCACCTACGGCAAGGATGAAGATGGCTACGACTTCTTTCTGAAACGCGGCTCGTTTCAGGAAGACGTGAAGAAATCCGGCTCGAAAGACCTTCCCACCTGGAAGCTCTTCCTCGAGCATCCCGCCTATGATTCCGTCTGGAGTTCGCGCGCCGTCGAGGATCACCTGAACAAGGTCGCAGTGCCGACCCTCACTGTCGGTGGCTACTACGACCAGGAAGACATGTACGGGCCGCAGGAGGAGTACGACAAGCTGGAGCCCCATGACGTTGACCATGACAACTTCCTTGTCCTCGGCCCCTGGCGTCACGGCTATTGGGTTTCCAACTCGCGCCACCTCGGCAACCTAAATTACGGCGAGCCCATCGGCAAGGAGTTCCGCTCACGCATCGAAGCCAAATTCTTCGGTCACTATCTCAAGGACGAACCCGGCTTCGACCTCGTGGACACGGCCAGCTTCCAGACCGGCTCCAACACCTGGAAGTACTACAAGCATTTTCCGCCCATCGACTCGCAGCCCACCAGTCTCTATCTGCTTGGCGACGGCTTGCTCGGGTGGAACAGCTCCACCAAGGACGCGAAAACCTCCTACGTCAGCGACCCGTCGAATCCCGTGCCCTATCGCCACCGCCCCATTCAGCCCACTTACGGACCCGGTTCGCAGTGGTACGACTGGCTCACTGAAGATCAACGCTTCGTCACCGGCCGCAAAGACGTCGCGGTCTTCAAGCTCCCCGTGCTCAAGAAGGACCTGGTCGTCACAGGCGAAGTCGTCGCCGACATCTACGCCGCCACCACCGGCACCGACAATGACATGGTCGTCAAGCTCATTGACCAGTACCCTGACAATGACCCGGACCCCAAGATGCGCGCCTACCAGCTGATGACCAACGCCGAAATATTTCGCGGCCGCTACCTCAGCGGCTTTGACCACCCCGAGCCGCTGCGCGCCAACTCCGTCCACGAGTACCGCTTCAGCCTCCATGACATCGACCACGTCTTCAAGGCTGGGCACACCGTTTTGGTCGAGATTCAAAGCACCTGGTTCCCGCTCTACGACCGAAGCCCTCAAACCTTCGTGCCAAATATCATGACCGCCAAACCCAGCGACTTTGAACCGGCCACCATCACCATCTACTCTGACCCCGACCACCAGTCGAACGTTCTTTTGCCGCTGATGAATCCCTGCGACCACATTGCCTGCTTCTAAGGCTGGTGGTTCGCCGGGGCGGGAAACTTCTCCACGTGCATTTCGCCCTTGCGCCCGAAATACTGCGCCTGACGGCCCGCGAGGAGCACAAAGTAGCCTACGCAGCCCGCTGCCATAATGCGGCGCAGGAAGTCCATGTATTGTATCTCGCCGCGCTGAATCGCTCTCACGGCCGCGTCCACTCCCGCGTCTGAAAAATCAATGGCGATCGGCTCGGGCAGCATGGCCATCTGCTCTACGTGCACTTCGCCGTTCGGCATATAGTAAACGTGTTCCTCGCAGCACAGATCCGTGTGATAGCGCTCCACCCCTGCGGCGGAAAGCCGTCGCACGACCTCGGGAAACGAGATTTTGCCCTGGTCGGAAAGTCTCGCGCATTCATGCATTGTCGTAACCGCTTCTTGGTGCATTGACTTCTCATCCTCCGGTTAAGTTCTGGTTGCTGTCTCGTTTCAAATTCGCCCCGGTCTCTCAATCCACCGGCACGCCTTGCAAAGCACTGTGGCTCACAATTTCCTGGAGCGTTCGCATAAGCGCTTGCCGCTCGTCCGAACTCAAGTGGCCAAAGAACTCTGCATCGTTTGCATCAGCCAGCGCCGCCAGGGCCGGAATCAGCCGCCGTCCGACCGGCGTCAGCCGCACAGACTGGTACCTCCTGTCGCCCTCCGCCGAACTGCGAACCACGCATCTCTTCGCTTCCAGGCGCTCCAACAGCTTGGAGATGGCACCCCGCGTCATCTCCAACCGCTCCGCCAGCAGGCTGGGCCGGGTCGGGCTTTCATCCAGCAGTTGGCGGAGCACTACCCATTCGGCAACCGTCACCCCGTAGGCTTCCACCTTCAGGCGGAAGGCGTGCGACACATGGTTCGAGACAAACCGCATCCAGTACCCAAGATGCGCTGCCAGCGGGCTCGCCGGTACGGTTTTGTCCATTTTCCATTGCCCTTCTTTGATATAGTTTCCTAGGAAACTATTAAAAGTCTACAGCAATTTCTTCACCTGTCAATCGGATTCTTCTCGCGCACCAAGTTTCGCGCTAAAATGGAACCTGGCATGGTCCTCCGCGCACCTATCTCGGCCCTCCTCTAGCGGCTCCCGCCGCCAATGTCGTTCTGCGCCTTTCCCTAATCACTATTCCAAGACCTGAAACCGCGGAGCGGCCAGAGGGGGGACCATGATTGATCGTTTGGAACAGATGGAAATTCGTTACAACGAGCTGCAGGCGCAGTTTGCCGAGCCTGAGGTCCTCAACGACCACGAGCGCTCACACAAGATCGCCAAGGCTCTGCGCGAAATCGAAGCACCAGTCGATAGATACCGCGAGTTGAAGCAGGTGCGCCAGGGGTTCGACGACGCGCGCGCCATGCTCGCCGAATCCGATCCCGATCTGCGCGCCATGGCCCAGGAAGAGATTGCCGCACTCGAGCCGCGTATTGCAGCACTCGAAGAAGAATTGAAGATCCTCCTTCTACCAAAAGATCCCAACGACGAGAAGAACGTTATCCTGGAAATCCGCGCCGGCACCGGCGGCGATGAGGCTTCGCTCTTCGCAGCCGAGATCTTTCGCATGTATACGCGCTTTGCCGAGCAGCACCGCTGGAAGGTAGAAGTTCTCTCACTCTCCGAGTCCGGTGTCGGAGGCTACAAGGAGGTGATCGTCATCATCGAGGGCAACCGTGTCTTCTCGCAGCTCAAGTGGGAGAGCGGCGTCCATCGCGTGCAACGCGTACCGGCCACGGAGACGCAGGGCCGCGTCCACACCTCCGCGGTCACAGTCGCCGTCCTGCCGGAGGCCGAGGAGGTCGACATCAAAATCGAGGCAAAGGATATCCGCGTCGATACCTTCTGCTCCTCCGGCCCCGGCGGCCAGTCTGTGAACACAACTTACTCCGCCGTACGCATCACTCACCTGCCGAGTAACACGGTTGTCAGCTGCCAGGACGAGAAATCCCAGATCAAGAATCGCGAAAAAGCTATGCGCGTTCTTCGCTCGCGTCTTTACGAAATGGAGATGGAGCGCCAGCAATCCGAGCTGGCCAAGGAGCGCAAATCCATGGTGGGCACCGGCGACCGAAGCGAGAAGATCCGCACCTACAACTTCCCGCAGAACCGCCTGACCGACCACCGCATCGGCCTCACGCTCCACCAGCTCGATCTGATTATGGAGGGCAAACTTCAAGCCGTCGTCGATGCGCTGATCGCGCACTACCAGGCCGAGCAGCTCAAGTCTGACGGCCAGGCCGCCTGATGACCTTCCGCGAGTGGCTCCGCAAGGGCGAAGCCGATCTGAGCGCCGGACCGCATCCGGACCGCGCCCGCCGCGACGCCGAGTTGCTGCTGCTTCACCGCATCGGAAAAGCCCGCGCGTGGCTGCTGACGCACCTGGACGATGATTTCGGCGGCTGTGGCTCCATCAGCTACGCGGCCCTGCTTAAGCGCCGCGTCACCGGCGAGCCCATCCAGTACATCCTTGGCGAGTGTGAGTTCTACGGCCTGCCGTTCCGCGTCACTCCTGCCGTGCTCATTCCGCGGCCCGAGACCGAACTTCTGGTGGAGCAAGCGGTTCAATTGGTTCCAGTCTTCGACCGCCGACCAAAGAGATTCATTGAGTTTCGTGCAGTACGCCCATCAGACCATCGTCTGGAGAAGATACAGCAAGACAGGAACTCTCGATCAACAACATGGCCCCCTCGCATCCTCGACGTCGGCACAGGCACGGGAGCCATCGCCCTTAGCCTCGCGCACCACTGGTCTGAGGCAGCGATCACAGCTACCGACATTTCTTCGTCCGCACTCGATATAGCCCGTATAAATGCTGAAAGCCTGGGATTTGAGGATCAAATCCGTCTTCTTCAGGGCGATCTGCTTGCTCCTGTCTCAGGCGAGACCTTTGACCTAATCGTCTCCAATCCGCCGTATGTTCCGGAATCTGATCGCGACACCCTCGCCGTCGAGGTCCGCGACTTCGAGCCCGCGCAGGCGCTCTTTGCAGGCCCCGACGGCCTCGATGTCTATCGCCGCCTCATCCCTGCGGCATTCGCGGCGCTGGCGCCCGGTGGGTTTCTCCTGCTTGAAATTGGACACGGCCAGTCTGCGGCCATCGCAGCTCTGCTCGAATCCGCCGGCTTTTCGTCAATCGCCTTTACACCAGACCTGCAAGGCATTCCGCGCGTTGTTTGCGCGCAGCGCAGTTGACCGCGTCCTGAGGTTGCCAAAGATATTTCACAGAATTGCGCCAATTCGAGCGCGCTTCATGCCGCTCATCCCCATGCTCGTTGGTATAGACTGCATTCCGAAAGGACGATCTTCGATGCCCGCATCCCACGGTTTCGCCGCCCTCAATGTACAATCGCCGCTTAGACCTCATGCCTTCTCCCGCCGCGAGCCCGGCACGACGGAAATCCTGATCGACATCCTCTACTGCGGCGTGTGCCACTCGGATCTCCACATGGCCCGCAATGAGTGGGGCCAGTCCACCTATCCCATGGTCCCCGGCCATGAGATTGTCGGCCGCGTCACCGCGGCAGGCGCTTCCGTCACCAAATTCAAGGCCGGGGACATCGCTGCCGTTGGCGTCATCATTGACTCCTGCCGCCATTGCGCGCCGTGCAATCGCGGCGAAGAACACTTCTGCGACGAGGGCGCCACACTCACTTACGGCGCCAAGGACCGCGTCGACGGCTCCACCACCATGGGAGGTTACTCTTCGAATTACGTCGTCGACGAGCGCTTTGCCCACACCGTTCCCGCCAACCTCGACCTGGCTGCCGTTGGTCCGCTCCTCTGCGCCGGAATCACCACTTATTCTCCGCTGCGGCACTGGCAGGTCGGCCCCGGCAAGAAGGTCGGCATCGTCGGTCTCGGCGGCCTGGGCCACATGGGACTCAAATTCGCGCACTCCTTCGGCGCGCACGTCGTCCAACTCACCACGTCGCTCAGGAAAAAGGAAGACGCTCTGCGCCTGGGCGCC
Source organism: Occallatibacter sp. (assembly GCA_035534635.1). Lineage (GTDB taxonomy): Bacteria > Acidobacteriota > Terriglobia > Terriglobales > Acidobacteriaceae > Telmatobacter. The sequence continues at coordinate 7,240 of DATLRP010000030.1, read as the reverse complement.
GACGAGGTCGTGCTCTCCACGGACGCAAGCGCCATGGCCGCGCACACCAAGAGTTTCGACTTCATCCTCGACACAGCCTCTGCACCCCATGCACTTGAGCTTTACGTCAGCCTGCTCAAGCAGGACGGCACGCTCACTCTCGTCGGTTTGCCAGACAAGCCCGCCGCCGTCAGCGTTTTCTCGCTTATCTCCCGCCGCGCATCCGTCGCCGGATCCATGATCGGCGGCATGCCGGAAACCCAGGAGATGCTCGACTACTGCGGCCAGAAGGACATCACCGCCGACGTCGAAGTCATACCCATCCAGAAGGTCAACGAGGCCTTTGAGCGCCTTCTCCGGCAGGATGTGAAATACCGCTTCGTCATCGATATGAGCTCGCTTCAATAGCCGCACTATGCCTCTGTTCTCATCCCCGTGCCGGCTGCGCGGGCTCTTGCCCGCTCGCCAGAGTTGCAGGTTGACACCCGTCCCGCTCCGTCTTTATGGTTGCGCCTACCGGCAGCCCATCGCCGCGCCAAACCGATGAAGCGTCTCGAACAAACCGGGGCTGTCCTCGGCGACAGCCACTTCCTCATACCACTCCTCGTCTTTTGCGTCGGTCTCGCATTACTCGTGTACCTGCATTGATGGCATCTCGAACTGGCACCGGCTCGGACGCGCCCGCGCTACCTCCCTGTAAACCACAAGGAAACCGGGTGCACGCATGACCGCATCGCGCAAACTCGACTCTCACGCCGCCTTCAGCACCACGCACGGCATCGGCGTTCTTTGCGGGCTCAGCGCGGGCGTGTGGCTGGGCGCGGCGGAGGCGCCCACCAAGCTGGTCACCACCGGGCTCTCGCCCTTCGCCATCTCGCTCTGCATGGTGGCCGGCGTCTTTACCGCCCGCTGGACCGTCCCCACGCTCTTTCAGGGCACCCGACAAATCTTTGCCGACCTCGCCGAGAACAGACACCTTATTCCCATTGCCGTGCTTGCCGGCATGCTGTGGGCTGTGGCCAACACGCTGACCGTCTTTGCCATTCGCGACGTTGGCCTTGCCATCGCTTTTCCTCTCTGGAATACCAATTCGCTCGTGGGCATCCTCTGGGGCCGCGTTCTCTTCGGCGAGCTTAAAGGCGCGAGCCCCGGCAACATTGCCAAAGTGGTGCTCGGCGCGCTTGCCATTGTTGCCGCCGCCGTTATGCTGGGCTTCAGCATTATCCACGGCGGCGGAGCGCACTCTGGACGGGCAGTCGCCGGCATTCTGGCGGCCGCCGGGGCAAGCCTGTTGTGGGGCACCATGTATGTTCCCTATCGCAAGGCATACATCAGCGGCATGAACCCGCTCTCCTTCGTCACCGTCTTCACCGTGGGCGAACTCGGCACCGTCTTCGCCCTGGTGCTTGCTCTTGACGGAGGAACACACGCTGCCGTTTTCCATTCATCGCAGATTCACCACATGCTCTTTTGGCTCTTTCTCGGCGGCTTTGTCTGGGTGATCGGCGACATCTTTCAGCAGTACGCCACCAAGTTCATCGGCATCGGCCGTGGCATTCCGCTGGCCAACACCAACCAGCTCTGGGGCCTCGCCTGGGGCGCACTGGTCTTCGGTGAGCTCGCCAGTGCCGACCCCTCCCACCGTCTTCTCGTCGTCTCGGGCTCACTCGTCATGATCCTGGGTGCGCTCGCCGTCAGTACGGCCGTGGCCACTGAGCGCGAACATGCCTCGACGAACCAGGCTCTGCTGCGCGAGTGCGACCGCTACCGCCTGGATTACACCCGGGTCCTGCAAGCCTATACAGGATCCTCCCATTATTCCGGCAGTTCACGCCACGCCTGGTGGGATTACCTGATCCTCTTCGTGGCATTCGGCATCTTTGTATGGCTCGCTGTCGACGCCCGCATCCCTTCGCTCCCGATGAATCTCAAATGGGCCGGCGTGCTGGCCGCCGCGCTCGTCGTCTCAGCCGCCATCTGCGCCTGGGGTCTGCGCAACAATTCGCGCTCGGCATAATGCGCATCAGTTCTTTCCACCGCTGCTTGGTCACTTGCCCCTTGCCACACTAGAATCGCACCAGATGCGATTCTTTCTTTTCCGGCGCACGCTTCTTGTTTTCGCCTTATCCCTCGCCGCCGCAGCCCAGGCCTTCGCCGCGGACTCCTACCGCATCATCCACGCCTATCCCCACGACCAGCAGGCATTCACGCAGGGGCTCGTTTACGTCGAAGGCCACCTTTACGAGAGTACGGGCCTTTATGGCCGCTCTTCGCTGCGCATGGAAGACGTCACGACAGGGCGTATCCTCAAATTCCGGCCCGTCCCTAACAACGAATTCGGCGAGGGCTTGACCAACTGGGACAACACCCTCATTCAGCTCACCTGGAAGGCCCACACCGCGCTTGTCTATGACCGCTCGACTTTTCGCTTCCTGCGCAGCATGCACTATTCCGGCGAGGGCTGGGGCCTCACCCAGAACGGAAAGGAACTGATCCTCAGCGACGGCACAGCCACTCTGCGCTTTCTTTACCCTGCCACTTTCCACGAAGTGCGCCGCATCACCGTCACCGACCACGGGAAGCCTGTGACGCAACTCAATGAGCTTGAGTGGGTGCATGGCGAAATCTACGCAAACGTCTGGCACTCCAACCGCATTGCGCGCATCTCGCCGGTCAACGGCAAGGTCCTCGGCTGGATCGATCTCACTGGTCTGTTGCCGGCCTCGCAGCTCTCCGGCCCGGAGGCCGTCCTGAATGGAATCGCGTATGACGCCGCGAAGAACCGGCTCTTCGTCACCGGCAAGCTGTGGCCCAAGCTCTTTGAGATTCAGGTTGTCCCCGGCCACGCACACCTCGTTCCCATACGCCGGCACAAGTAGTCGTCAAAGCTCGGCTCCCCGCACTTCCTCGTAGACCGGCATCACCGGGCTCAGCGTTGTCACCTGGGCCACGGCCTTCGTCAGCCGCGCCTCCTGGGGTCTGCCCCCTGCGCTCGACGCACGTGTAGAAGTGCTCCACCGCTTCCACCAGGTAAGCACCAGGGAGGAACTCCCCGGATTTCCCAACCCCGTGTCCGGGCAGAAAGATCACGTCTCCCGGCTTCGGCAGCGAGTGCAGCGTTTCCAGCGGAATCACATTGATGCACGTTCCGTCGCCCGCCACAAACTCCGGGCAATCCCTGCTGTGCAGCGTCCCTTCGCGTTCCTGCCGTGCCTTCAGCCGGGTCTTCAGCGCTTGGTAATAGATGGCGATCGCCGTCGGCAGTCCAATCAGCAACCCAAGAATGCTCGCACACTAGCCAAAGTCATCCAGCCACTGCAGCGTCATCCAGTTCTTCTCCGTCGCACCACTTGCTTATTCCTGGGGACACTCCCCTCTCACTGGCGTTCCATATCTGGGAACGCCCCGGAGCATCTCAGTTTTTTCGTGGAACAGAAGCCCAGTGGAATAGCAGGATGCTAGACAAACCCGCATGGATTTGGCATAAGGAGATTGCCAAAAGAAAGCCCCGGCCGTGGCCGAGGCTACTGTGTCCAATTCCGAGCCGCTCAGGCCCCCCTGAGCCCCAGATTTCCCCAGAGTCTCAGAGTCGGCTCGGCCTGATTGATCGTGTAAAAATGCAGGCCGGGAACCCCGTGTCGCAGCAATGTCTCACCGAGCCGCGTCACCACTTCCAGCCCGAACTCCAGCACTGCCGCCTTGTCTTCCTGCAGTTCCTCCAGCCGAAGCCGCACCCACCGCGGCAAATCTGCGCCGCAACCCGTGCAGAACCGCATCGTATTCGCGAATCCAGTAATCGGCATGATCCCCGGAACCACGGGAACCGCGATCCTCGCCTTCGCGCATCGTTCGACAAAGTGGAAATACGCATCCGCGTTGTAGAAGAGCTGCGTCAGCGCACCGTCCGCACCGGCCTCCACCTTGCGCCGGAAGTTCTCAAAGTCCGCTGTCGAGCTCGACGCCTGCGGATGCATCTCCGGATACGCTGCCACTTCGATCTTGAATGCCGCTCCGTGCCTCTCGCGGATGAAGCTGACTAACTCATTGGCATACTGGAACTCTCCCGGCGCCGCGGCGCTCATCGCCGTTGCCGGAAGGTCCCCGCGCAGAGCAACGATGCGCTTTACGCCGGCATCGCGATACTGTTCCAGTTGCTCGGCAATGCGCGCGCGTGTGGACCCCACACAGGTGAGGTGCGGGGCCGTCTCCACGCCGGTTTGTTTCACCACCGTAAGCAGCGTATCGTAGGTCCCATTCTTGTCTGAACCGCCCGCGCCCTGCGTGACCGAGAAGAAATCCGGCCTCACCGTCGCCAGCCTGTCGACCACGCTCGGCAGCCTCTCCAGCGCTTCCGGCGTGCGCGGCGGAAACAGCTCAAACGAAAATTTCGGGCCCAGCGCCATTTCTTCTCCTCGTCCAACCCAAAAAAGCGAGGCCGCCTCGGCGGCCCCGCGTCGTTCCATCTCTCAAATCAATACCGGTAGAACTCCGGCTTGTAAGGCCCTTCCACCGGCACGCCAATGTACTCCGCCTGCTTCTCCGACAGCTTCGTCAACTTCACCCCAATCTTTTCCAGGTGCAGCCGCGCCACTTCCTCGTCCAGTTGCTTCGGCAGCGTGTACACATCCACCGCGTAGGAGTCCTTGTTCCGCCACAGGTCCAGCTGCGCCAGCGTCTGGTTGGCAAAGCTGTTGCTCATCACGAAGCTCGGGTGACCCGTGGCGCAGCCTAGGTTCACCAGCCGCCCCTCAGCAAGCAGGAAGATGCTGTGCCCGTCGGGAAACTTGTAGTTGTCCACCTGCGGCTTAATGTTCATCTTCGTCACGCCCTTGGCGCCATTCAGCCGGTCCATCTGGATCTCGTTGTCGAAGTGTCCGATGTTGCAGACGATGGCCTGGTCCTTCATCCCCTGCATGTGCTCCAGCGTGATGATGTCGGTGTTGCCCGTGCAGGTCACGTAAATGTCGCCGCGGCCCAGCGTGTCTTCCAGGGTCGTCACCTCAAAACCCTCCATCGCCGCCTGAAGCGCGTTGATCGGGTCAATTTCGGTCACAATCACCCGCGCGCCCATGCCGCGCAGCGAGTGCGCGCAGCCCTTGCCAACGTCGCCGTAGCCGCACACCACCGCCACTTTGCCCGCCACCATCACGTCCGTCGCGCGCTTGATGCCGTCGGCCAGCGACTCCCGGCAGCCGTAGAGGTTGTCGAACTTCGACTTGGTCACCGAATCGTTCACGTTGATGGCCGGAACCAGCAGCTTGCCCTGCTCCTTCATCTTGTAGAGCCGGTGCACGCCCGTCGTGGTCTCCTCGCTCACCCCGCGCCAATCCTTCACCACCTTGTGCCAGTGCTGCGGGTCCTCGGCATGCACGCGCTTCAGCAAGTCCTTGATTACCTGCTCCTCGTGGTTGCCGCTGGGCGTGTTCACCCAGTCGTCGCCTTTTTCCATCTCATAGCCTTTGTGAATCAGCAGCGTCACGTCTCCGCCGTCATCCACCACCAACTCCGGCCCGTTGCCGCCCTTGTGGCTCAGTGCCTTGTAGGTGCAGTCCCAGTACTCCTCCAGTGTCTCCCCTTTCCACGCAAATACAGGGACTCCGCTCAATGCAATTGCCGCCGCCGCGTGGTCCTGCGTGGAGAAGATGTTGCAGCTTGCCCAGCGCACTTCCGCGCCCAGGCTCACCAGCGTCTCAATCAGCACCGCTGTCTGGATGGTCATATGCAGCGAACCGGTCACGCGCACGCCGGCCAGCGGCTTCTCTGCCGCATATTTGTTCCGGATCGCCATCAGCCCCGGCATCTCGTGCTCGGCAATCCCAATCTCCTTGCGGCCCCACTCCGCCAGCGATAAATCCGCCACTTTGTACTCGGCCTGCGCCACATCCACGGTCGTTGCTGCCATCTTGTCGCTCCTCAAATCGAGTTATCGTGATATGTTGATATCTATCAGAATCAACTTATGCCGTCAATTGTAAAAATCCTTCGCGCCGCCGCCGACCCCTCCCGGCTTCGCATTCTTCTGCTTCTTCGCGCTGAGGAACTCTCGGTCGCCGAGTTGCAGGAGATCCTCATCATGGGCCAAAGCACCATCTCCACGCACCTTTCGCAGCTCCGCCAGGCCGGCCTGGTGGAGGACCGCCGCGCCGGCAAAGGCAGCCTTTATCGCCTGACCGCCGAAACCGGCCAAGGGGCCTTCTCCGCTCTCCTTGCCCAGGCTGAATCCGAAATCGGTGAGGCTGCTTCTGACCAGGCCGGCATGCGCCGCGTGGTGAAGAAGCGCCAGGACAAGATGCGCGCTTTCTTTGACAGCGTGGCCGGCCGCCTTGGTCCTGATTACGTCCCCGGCAAATCCTGGAAGAGCCTCGCGGAGGCCCTTCTCCTGCTGCTGCCTCCCATGACGATCGCCGATCTCGGAGCCGGCAACGGGAGCTTCGCTCTCTTACTTTCCCAAAGGGCCACGCAAGTCCTTGCAGTCGACTCTTCTGAAAAAATGCTCGAGGTCGGCCGCGCGCAGGCCCGCGCATTCGGCATCGCCAACATTGATTTCCGTCTCGGCGATATGGAAGAACTACCCATCGACAGTGACTCGGTGGATCTGGCCTGCTTCTCGCAGTCGCTGCACCATGCCGCGCATCCGCCGCGGGCCGTCCGCGAGGCCTCTCGCATTCTTCGGCCGGGCGGACGCATCCTGATTCTGGACCTGGCCAAACACCGCTTTGAGGAAGCCCGCGAGCTCTATGCCGATGAGTGGCTCGGATTTGCGGAAACCGAGATCGAAACGATGCTCGCCACCTCGCGATTCGTCGATGCGGAGGTCCGCGTTGTGGACAAAGCCCCGGACGGGACACAATTCCAGACTCTGTTGGCGACGGCGGAGAAGCCTGCGCCGAAACCGGAGCCCGCGCCACCATAACCTTCAACGAATCCGAACTCAAGCCGACCTTGTCATGCACGGGGCAACCGCGAAAGCTTGGCGAGGCCGCCTATTTGTCGATGGGCAGGCTGTTGGCTGCATTACATTTCGTAGCATATCTCTTGCATAAATGTGAGGTCATTATGAACGACACGGCCGTCTTGATTCGTTGTCGAACCGCGGGCTCTGCGCTCAGCGCGGCGCGCCTTAAGGAACCTCTGCACAGGTCAGCAACCCGCGTGATATTTGAATAGACTATAAGCATGAAGCGAATGGCGCGTTTTCAGCAGACGTTTGCATCGCAGTCCAGTTTTGCGAAGTATGGTCGCAAGAGCAAGCGGGAGCTGT
>DATLRP010000029.1:0-17303 GCA_035534635.1 Occallatibacter sp. | reverse complement strand
CAGGCAGGCGGCCCGCCCTAAACTCTAGCGATGTCCATTCCCCCGCCGTTCGGGGTGCCCCGTCCAAGCTCCGCTTGGGCGGGAGGCAAGCGAATCCCCCTACCGGAACCCCACCATCCCGCGCACGCTTTCGATCAGCTTCTCGGAGTCAAACCCCACGCCGTTCTTGAAGACTGTCTCCACGTGCTCCACCGCCGTGATGTCCTTGGCAACGTCGCCCTTCACCACCACCAGGTCCGCCTGCTTACCTACCGAAATAGTCCCAATGCGGTCGGCGCGGCCCAGATATTCCGCGCCATTCTTGGTCGCAATCTCAATCGCCTGCTCCGGCGTGAACCCGGCCTCCACCAGCAATTCCAGGTTGCGCTGGTCGCCAAAGCCCGGCAGCACCGCGCCGTAGCCCGTCGGGTCGCAACCGGCCATCAAATGCCCGCCCGCGGCCACAAACTCCCGCTCGAACTGCATCTCTTTCTTGATCATCACCGGCCACGATGACTTTGCCGCGTTCTCCAATAGCTGCGCCCGCGTCGTCAGAATCCCTTCCCACGCCGTCGGCGGCAGCGAGTCGCGTTCGTGCAACATGAACGCCATCGGCGGATGGTTTGGCACAAAGCTCTCCAGCACTGCCAGCGTCGAGGTCACCGCCACGTGCTTCTGCACCAGCGTGTGAATCATCGTCTCCACCGGCGGGCTGTCCATCGCCACATGGTCGGCCAGGTAGGGCACCGCATTGCGCGGGCACTGGCCCTCCTTGCGCCCCGGCGTGAACTCAGTATCCACCGCAATGCCATGCTCCAGGTTGTCGATGCCCAGCTCGGCCGCCTCAGTAAATCCCACCGCGCACAGGTGGCCCGTAATCTTTTCGCCTTTGGCGTGCACCTCGTCAATGGCGGCCTTCAGCTCCGCGGGCGAAATGTGCATGTACGCCTTCCACGACGTCACGCCCTCCTGCGCCCAGTAGTCCACCATGCGCCGCGCATCCTCCGGCCCTGTCAGAATATGCATCTGCGGAATCAGCGGCGGATTGCCTTCCAGATACGGTCCGGTCACATCCAGATCCGGCCCCGGAATCAACCCCGCGTCAATCTCCTTGCGCAGGTTCAGATCCGTATACGGCGAAATGCTGCCCGCCGTGCGCGCCGTGGTCACGCCGGCGGCAAGGTAAAGCCGCGGCGCAGTATCCACCAGCTCGCCCACCACCAGCCCGTGCAGCGTGGTGCTTCCCGGCTCCGTGTAAAACAGGTGCTCGTGCATCCCCACCAGCCCCGGATACACCGTATGCCCGGTCAGGTCCAGCACCTTGGCCCCGGCCGGCACCGCCGCGCTCGCGCTCGCGCCCACGCTTGCAATTTTGCCGTGGTCGATCACGATCGTCTGGTCCATCTGTGCCGGGCCGCCCGTCCCGTCAATCACCTCCACGTGCTCCAGCGCCACCACCGGCGCATCCATGCTGATGTACGGCGCAAGCGGGTTGGAGGCGGAGGTCTGGCCGGCAGCGAGCGCGGGAACTGCAAAAAGGCAGGCAACGCAGAGGATTTTTCTGGGCATGGACTCAACCTCGCCCACTGCGCCCGGCTCCGTCAAGCAAAAAGCCTCCGGCCTCCGCAGGCCATCCCGCGGCCCTCCAGCCACTTCCAGCATTCCCAAGCGCGCCGGCAATGCCGCGGAGGCCGGATCCAAACCGGCATTTCGCCCCGTTTTTCCAGAGAAATCCTTCCCGAATTACCTAAGAAACTACATATACCCGAAAAGTTGAATTGGCGCGGGGCCAAAACGGGCTTAAAGTTCTTTATCAAGGTCCCCAATGGATAGGTGTGTCCCTCTCATCCCGGGGGATGCGGAAAGGGTTCCGATTTCGTCGCTACAATTGAGCAATTATCGATGTGAGGATGCGCACAATGGAATCCCACAAGTTTCACCTTTGCAATCGCTCGCGCGAGAGCTTTCTTAGCCTTGACATCACTCTCGTAGACACGATCAATGAAAGCCTCAAATCCATGGTGACCGACCTGGCCCTCCGGCCTGACGGCGCGCTGTGGCTCAAGCCCTATCGCGGCATTCCCGTCAAACCCGGCTTTCCGCCCTTTGAGATCCTCTATCTCGACGAGGATCTCCGCGTGCTGCAGGAAGTGGAATCCTACCCCAGCCCGACGGTGACGCCGCTGAAGGCCGAGCCGGACAGCGCCGTGGTGCTCACTCCGCACACCGTGCTTGCCATGCTGGTACGCCCCGGCGATCAGCTCGCCATCTGCACGCCCGACGAAATGGCCGCGCTGCGCGCCAACCTCCACATCGCCGAACCCTCCATTCCCCCTTCGATTTCCGCTTCGGTGATCGAGACTCCCGCAGCTCTCCCCGCTTCCAACAACGGCTTTTCCAGCCTGGGCGCTGCCCAGTCTACGCACGAGACAGAGCTGTTCCAGCCCGACCGTGCGGAGCCATGGCACACCCGCCTCATGAACTGGTTCATGGAGCGCCCGCGCGAGCGGCGCAGGTCTGATCGCTTTCCCCTGCCCGGCCTGGTGGGCTACCACTGGAGCGGCAGCACGCCTACGCCCCTGCTGGTGGGCAACATCAGCCCCACCGGCTTCTTCCTCGTCACCCAGGAGCGGCCCATGCCCGGCACGCGCATTCTGATGACCCTGCAGCGCTCCGGCTCCAGCGGCTCCGATCCCGATGACTTCCTCGCCGTGCAGTCCCGCGTGGTGCGCTGGGGACCCGATGGAATCGGCTTCCAACTGCTGCCCATGGAAACCACTCGCAGCAAGAACAACGCTCTGCTCGGCGCCGTGAACGGCGCAAATCGCAAGGCCATCAAGCATTTTCTCAAGCAGCTTTCCCTCGAGCGCACCCCTTATTCGGCAGCATGAGTCGGCGGTCGCTCACCGGCGCTTCTCTCGCGTTTGCACGCAGTTGGCAGGACGCGATTCCAAAATACTCTGCACGCCGCGACCGCCCCCGGTTTCGGGCTGTCCGCGGTTCAATGGGTGGTACAATTCGCCCGAATTCCTGATTACGCGAGGTCGATCTGAACCCGATGCCGAAGCATGTCGATTACTACGAATTTCTTCAGATCAGCCCCAACGCCGATCATGAGACCATCCACCGCGTCTATCACTTTCTGGCCACGCGCTTTCACCCGGACAACCCCAAATCCGGCAACGCCGAAAAGTTCACGGTCCTCAAGAACGCCTACGACGTTCTCTCCGACCCCACCCGCCGCGCCAAATATGACATGGCTCGCGAAAAGGAAGTGCCGCATTTCGTTCCGCTCTCCTCGTCCATTGACTTCATGGACCAGATGGAAGGCGAGTTGAACCGCCGCCTGGCCCTGCTCGCCGTCCTCTACTTCCGCCGCCGCACCAATCCCTGGTCGCCGGAGGTTGCCCTCGCGGAAGTGGAGAAGCGCATGGGCTTCCCCCGCGACTACCTCGACTTCACCACATGGTATCTGGAGCGGAAGGGTTACATCACCAGGGCCGACAACTCCGACTTCACGCTCACCGCCCAGGGCGTCGACTTCGTCGAAACCAAGCGCAGCGAGATTCCCGTGCTGAACAAGCTGCTGACCGCCAACGCGGGGTCCACCAGCAACGGCCAGCATGGCGCTGGCTGGCTGGAGGGCGGCGACGACTATCTGCTGCCCGCTGAAGCGCCCCTCGTCGATCGCCGCGCAAGCAGACGCGACCGTCGCGCCGGCCACTTCGACCGTCGCACCGGCGCGTCGGACCGCCGCCCCAATCCCGTCGAGCGCCGCTTCCACGACGAGGAACGCCGTGAGGGCACGCGTGACCGCCGCACCAATTCCGACGACGAACCCGATCCCAAAATCGTCAACTAGCGCCTGCCCACCCTACGCGGGTCCTGGCTCTCTCGTTTCCCCTCTGCCCAACTCCACGCGTTAGCATGGACGGGTCCGAAAAGGGACCGCGTGCGCGCGCGCGTACGTCCGCATGCGTCCGTTGCTCCATCGCCCGCTCATGCACGACCGTTTATGCACTTCCATTTATGCACCTGAAGGAGCCTCCATGGTCACTCGCAGAGAATTCCTCAATTCGTCCGCGGCCTCGCTGGCCGCTGGCGCGGCCGGCCTTGCCCTCACCGCTCCAGCCAAAAGCTACAGCCAGATCCTTGGCGCCAATGAGCGGCTCAACTTCGCCGTCATAGGCCTCAACGGCCGCGCGTACGCCCACCTGGACGCGCTGAAAGCCAACCAGGACCACGCCCGCATCACGCATGTCTGCGATGTGGAGTCCAACATCCTGGCGAAGTTCGCCGCCGCCGCCACCAAGCAGATGGGCGCCGCGCCTGCCACCGAAAAAGACTTCCGCCGCGTCCTCGAGCGCAAGGACATCGACGCCGTCACCATCGCCACGCCCGACCACTGGCACACGCCCATGGCCATCGACGCGCTCAAGGCCGGCAAGCACGTTTACGTTGAAAAGCCCTGCAGCCACAATCCCGCCGAGGGCGCGTTGCTGGTCCGCGCGCAGCAGAAGTACGGCAAGCTCGTGCAGATGGGCACGCAGCAGCGCTCCTCGCCGCACACCATTGAAATCATCGGCAAAATCCACGCCGGACTCATCGGCCGCCCCTATTTCGCCAAATGCTGGTACAACAACACGCGCAAATCCATCGGCCACGGCAAAGTTGTGCCCGTTCCCGCCACGCTCGACTGGAACCTGTGGCAGGGCCCCGCGCCGCGCTCCGATTATCGTGACAACGTGCAGCCTTACAGCTGGCATTGGTTCCGCATCTGGGGCACCGGAGAAACCCTCAACAACGGCACCCACGAAGTCGACGTCTGCCGCTGGGCGCTCGGCGTCGATTATCCCCAGCGCGTCACCGCCACCGGCGGCCGTTACGCCTTCCACGACGACTGGCAGTTCTACGACACGCTGATCACCAGCTTCGAATACCCTGACAAGATGATTGCCTGGGAGAGCACAAGCTGCCAGGGCATGCGCTACTTCCATCGCGGCCGCGGCTCCATTATTGAGGGCACCAAGGGCACCGTGCTCGTCGATCGCGACGGCTACGAAACCTACGACCTCGACGGCCGCAAGACCGGCGAATTCAAGGTCGGCGGCCACACCTCCACCGCCGATCTCGTCGGCGCGGACTCCATGACCAACGCCCACTTCGCCAACTTCATCGCCGGCATCCGCACCGGCGAGAAACTCCGCGCTCCCATCGCCGTCGGCAATGTCGCCGTCACCATGCTGCAGCTCTCCAACATCGCCTGGTTCGTCCATCGCGAGCTCAACCTCGACCCCGCCGACGGCGCAAAAATCCAGAACGACGCCGACGCCATGCAGTACTGGACCCGCACCTACCAACCCGGATGGGAGCCCACGCTATGACCCTCTCGCGCCGCACGCTGCTTCGTTCCGCCGCCGTGGCCGCGGCCGCCGCTCCTTTCACCCCAAATCTCCTCGGTGCCCCGAATCTCTTGGGAGCCTCAGGATCTATGGGTGCCCCACATCTCGATTCTGAGATGTGGGAAAACGACAAACTCAACCAGGCAACCACTCCCCAACCCGAATCCGGGCCGCCCGCGCCCATCCGCCTCGGCCTGGCCAGTTACACCTTCCGCAACTTCTCCCGCGCCGAGCTCATCGGCTTCATGCAGCAGCTCGGCGTCAGCGCCCTCAACGCCAAGGACGTGAAAGACCACCTGCCCATGGACCCCGCCGCTGAGGCCGCCGCGCTCGCCGACTACAAGGCCGCCGGCATCGGCCTCCACGCCGCAGGAGTGATTTATTTCCGCAAGGACGAGGACGCCGACATCCGCGCCAAGTTTGACTACTGCAGGCGCGCCGGCGTCAAAGTCCTCGTCGCCGGAGACCCGCTGCCCGCCGCCCTGCCGCGCATTGAAAAATTCGTCCGCGAGTACGACATCCGCTTCGCCATACACAATCACGGCCCCGAAGATGCGGTCTTCCCCTCGCCGCTCAACGTCCTGCGCGCCGTCGAGCACATGGACCCGCGCATGGGCTGCTGCATTGACGTGGGCCACTGCGTCCGCGCCGGCACCAGCGTCGTCCAGGCCATCCACGCCGCCGGACCGCGCCTCTTCAACCTGCACGTCAAGGACCTCACCAACTTCCACGACAAGGCGAGCCAGGTCGCCGTCGGCCGCGGCCACCTGCCCTTCCGCGAAATCTTTCAGGCCCTCCTCCGAATCAAGTACCCCGGCTTCGTCGATCTCGAATACGAAGTCCACCCCGACAACCCCATGCCCGGCGTCATCAGCAGCTTCGCCTACATGCGCGGCCTCCTCACCGGCCTCGGCTACTCCAACGCGTAACCGCACGACAAAAATGGTTGAACTTCGTGGTCTCCCAGGTCCCAAATGCGGGACCTGGGAAACCACCACCCTCCATCCCCTCTGCCCAACCCACTCCCATCCGGGAACCCCGCACCACCCCAACCACATTAATGCTTGCCCATCCATTCCGGCAGGAGTAGAAGGTTACCAAGCCGTGTGCGCTGGTTCGCGCGCCGCTCGATGGGCGCTCAAATCCGCTGCGACGGAAAGGACACCCCCCATGTCCCCCAATCGGAACGCCCCCCTGCCGGCCCAGACGCCGGTCCAGAACAACCGCAGCGACACTCCGGCGCAAATGCCGCGCCGTGTCACACCGCACGACTCCTTCACCTCCAGGTTCCTTAGTTTGTTCAATAACGAGGAGCGCCGCATCTCTGAGCGCCGCAGCCGCACGCGCGTCGCCTCGCCGCCCCTGCGCGCCTATCTCGGCATCTTTGGCTCCTCTGAACCCTATCCGGTGGGCAACATCAGCTCCTCCGGCTTTTATCTCGTCACTAAAGACCATTGGCTCCGCGGCACCAACATGCCCCTTCGCCTGGAGCGCACGGATAAGTCCGGCTACGCCGCTCTGCACTGCGTCGCCGTGCCCACGCGCGTCGTCCGCGCGGGAGAGGACGGCGTCGGATTCTCCTTCGTGCTCCAGGATGCGCCCGCAACTCCTAAACCCAAAAGGAGTTCTTTCGCGGAGACCGAGGGCGTGTGGCTGGGCGCGCGCTGGGCTGACCGCCACGCCATCGAGGAGCTGGTCGCCGAGCTGGAAACTGCGCAAGCCGACCATCGCTAGCCCGATTGAGCCCTTCGCCGGGCGCGCACGAGCCCCCGCGGGCTCTGTTTCCGATTGCCGAAATGCGGCCAATGGGGTAGAACTGTCCAATGCCGCGTGCGCTGGTTGGCGCGCCAGGTTTAGGGGCGCCCATACCCGCAGCGCCGGAAAGGGGCAACCCATGTCCACGACCGATCCCTTCGTTCCGCCCGGCCGGCAGTGCTCCTCTTTCGGCTCCCGTCTCATTAACCTGCTCAAGCAGCCGGCCCGCCTGCTGGACCGCCGCACCCGCAAGCGGCTCGTCGCGCCGCCTCTTCGGGCCTACCTCGGCGTAGTCGACTCCTCCGCGCCTTATCCCGTGGCCAACATCAGCTCCACCGGCTTTTTCATGCTCACTGAAGAGCAGTGGCACGCCGGAACCTGCCTGCCGCTGCGCCTGGAACGCACGGACCGTCTCGGCTTTGCCGCCATCAGCCGCGTGGCCGTGCAAACCTGCGTCGCGCGCAAGGATGCCAAAGGTGTCGGCTTCGCTTTTCGGCCCGTCAATCAGCCCAAGGAGCAGCAGGAGCTGAGCGACCATCCGCAGAGCGCCTTCGGCGGCACGCGCTGGGCTGACCAGAAGGCCCTCGACCAGCTGGTCTCCGAACTGGAAACCCTGTAGTCCGCCATCCGCGAGCCCCACTAGGGTCTTGAGCCGCGCCGCAGCCGAAGTCGATCCATCCACGCCTGCCGTGCGTCTTCCCCGGCCGGCCGATCAAACATTTCCCTGGCGCTCCCATGCCGCGGCCGGCTTCCCTGCTATCCTTGCCCGGAATCGCGAGGCGCCTTATGACTGAAGCGGAGGGAGGCATCGGCAATGTGACGCCTAATGCGGCGCTTGTGCAGATGGCGATGTCCTATGCGCGCAGCCGCGTGCTCTGCGCGGCCGCGCGGCTTGGCGTTGCCGACGCGCTTGGAGACGAGGTGCGCGGCGTCGACTCCCTGGCCGAAACCTGCGCGGCGGATGCCGACGCTCTCTATCGCCTGCTCCGCGCTCTGGCCGCCATCGGCATCACGGAAGAAACCGCGCCAAAGCAATTTCGCCTCACGCCGCTCGGGAACCCGCTGCGGCGCGACCTCCCCCAGTCGGCATGGCCGGCCGTCGTTTTCTGGGCCGACCTGCTCGCCGACAGTTGGTCCCTGCTCACCGATTGCATCCGAACCGGCAAGCCTGCCGCCGAGGTGCGGGCTCCAAATATCCCGTCGCGCTGGTCGCAGGACCCTCAGGCCAACGCAATCTTTCGCGCCGTCATGGGCACGGCTCCCGCGGAGGATTACGCTCCCATCGCGCGCGCGTGGGATTTCTCGCGCGCAACCTTGGTCGCCGACCTTGGCGGGGGCGGCGGCTCGCTCATTCTCGCCGTGCTCAATCTCCATCCCCATCTGCAAGGCATGCTCGTCGATCTCGAGCCCAGCGTGGAGGCAGCCGGCGCGCGCTTCGCCAGCCAGAAACTCTCCGCCCGCTGCAGGCTGGTCGCGGCCGATCTCACCCAGTCGGTTCCCTCCGGCGCAGATGTCTACATGCTCAAACATGTGCTCCACGGGCGTCCCGACGCGGAGGCCATCACGATTCTCAAAAACTGCCGCGCCGTCATTCCGCAGAACGGCACGCTGCTCATCATCGAATTCATCCTGCCGCCGCTCGTCTCTCAGCCGGACCCGCATCTGGAAGGCCACCTGATGAGCGATCTCAACATGCTCGCCGTCACCGGCGGCAGAGAACGCAGCGAGAAGGAATGGAAAACTCTGCTTGAAGCCTCAGGCTTTCGCCTCACCGGCGTCTTCCCCGTCGGCACCGACGTCGGCATCGTCGAAGCAAAGGCCGCCCAAGCCTGAGGTCTCGCTTGGAAGCCGCCGCGGCCCGCTCCCGCTAGCGATTCCCATCCGCAACCACCGGCTTTCGGCTATTCCTCGCGCAGCAGAATCATGGGGTCCACGGCAAGAGCGCGGCGTGCGGGAATGGATGCGGCGACGAGCCCCAGAAGAAGCATGGTGACAATGACGCAGCCGAGGACCAGCGGGTCCTTGGGCGTGGCCTGATAAACGATGTAAGACAGCAACTTGGTGGCCAGCATCCCCAGCAGGATCCCTGCCGCCGAACCAAGTGCAAGCAGGCGAAACGGCCGACCGAGCGCCGCCTGCAACACCTCCCGCTGATTCGCGCCCAGCGCAACGCGAATTCCCAACTCGCGCATCCGCTTGCTTACGACGTAGGACGCCATGCCAAAAATCCCGGTTATCGCCAGCATTGCGCCCAGCAGCCCTAGCACGCCCAGCGCCACCGTGGCCACGCGCGCCGGAAACAACACGAAGCTCAGCTCCCGATCCCAGGTTTCGATCCGCACCGGCAATCCCGGAGCCAGCCCCCGCAGGGTTTCGTGCAACGCCGCCGCGGTCGACTCCGCATCGCGCCGCGAACGGACAACAAGCCACACGCTTCCCGAGGGCTGTTGCAAGAATGAATAGAACATCGCCGGCTGCTGGTCTTCCGTCAGCGAAGTGTATTTTCCGTTCTCCACCACGCCTACCACTTGCACGCGCGTGCCGCTCCATATCTTGTAGTCCTTGCCGATCGCCTTCTGCACCGATCCGAAGATCTTGCGCGCGAACTCGCGGTTCACTACTGCGACCAGTGGAGCACCCTTGGCGTCGTCCAGCGTAAACGTGCGCCCCGCCAGCATTGTGGTCTCCGCCGCCTTGAAGTACTGCGGCGAGACGTTGAACTGCTGCGCATCGGCACGGCAGTTCGTCGGCCTAAAGTCCGCATCCTTGTCGTAAAAAACGCACGAATCGTTCCCGCCCACGCTCAGCGGCAGCCGGTCCGCATAGCCCACCGTTGTGACCCCGGGAATGCCCGCCACGGCGGTCAGCATCTTTTTTTCCATGATCTGCTGCTGATCGCCGGTGATGCCCGCCATGCCCAGGTCGGCCTGCGCCAGCATCGCGTCGCGCGGCTCAAATCCGAAATTGCTGTGCAGCGAGCGTGCGAGCCCGCGCACCGCCACCAGCGATGACGTGATCAACACCGCGCAGATCGCGATCTGCACCACCAGCAGCAGATCGCGCACTGTGAACCGCCGCATCGTCGCGCTCAGTGAGCCGCTGCGGATAATCTGCCACGGATCGGCGCGCAGCACCTGCCGCACAGGAACCATGCCGAAGAGGAACCCGCTGGCCAGCGCCAGCCCAAGCGCCACCATGTAGGTGTTGAGGTCAGGATTCACCGGCACGTTGATCGGGATATCCGGTATCGGATTCCATGCGCTCAGCCAGCGCAGAATCGCGACGCTTCCGTAGAGCCCCAGCGCGCCGCCGCCCAGCGAGACCAGCAGCGCCTCCGTGAGCAGTTGCCGCACCACCAGCCCGCGCCGCGAGCCCAGCGCCATGCGCACCGCAATCTCTCGCGAGCGGTCCGCCGCGCGCGCCGCAAACAGGCTGCCCAGGTTCGCGCATGCCGCCAACAGAATCAGTCCCGCTAAGAGCGTGAGCCCCAACATGAATGCCCGTGCCGGCCGACCGAGCGTGTCGCCGACAAGCCCCGGCCGTGTCAGATCGAGGTTCAGTCCCGCGTCATCCTTCGGATATGTCTTCGCCAGCTCCGCCGCAATCGTGTTCAGGTCGGCTGCCGCCTCCTTTGGCGTTACGCCCGGCTTCAGGTGTCCGACGACCCAGGTGAAATGATCACCCCGCGCGTGCAGAGGATTAAAGGCCGTGAAGATCTGCGATATGTCGACAACCGGAACATAGAATGCCGGCGCGAAGAACAGCTCCGTCCCACGAAACCCCTGCGGCGTTACACCCAGAACGGTGAACGCATGGCCATTCACTTCGACCGTGCTCCCCACCACATTCCGGTCGCCCTCAAAATGGTGCTTCCAGTATGCGTAGCTCAGCACAATATAAGGCATGCTATTGTCGCCGTGCTCGTCGGCTGTGCTGAAAAAGCGCCCCAGGTACGGGCGAACCCCAAGCATCTCAAAATAATTCCCACTCACCAGATACGGCCAGGCCACCGACGCAGTCCCGCCACCGGTATTCACTCCCACCCCGCCGATGATGTCGTAGGTCGCCAGCGACTCGAAGGAGTGGTTGCGGTCGCGCAGGTCCAGGTAGTCGGGATACGACTGCGAGGGCGACGGCTCCGAGCCCTGCCAGACCCGCTGCACCATGTACAGGCTCTGCGCCTGAGGCACGTTCAGCGGATGCAGAACCAGCGCATTCAGCACGCTGAACACGATGGCATTCGCGCCAATCCCCAACGCCAGCGTGACCATGGCCGTGAGCGCAAACCCGGGCGACTTGCGCAGTTGCCGCACCGCGTATCGGATGTCTTGGAACACGCCCATGCTCCTTTGGGGGAAATTCCGGACACCCTCTTCCTGCAAGCAGACAGCCACACCGCGCATCCTCGAACGAAACGAGTTACCCGCTGCAACACGCAGCACGATTGTCCAAAAACGTCGCCCCTTGTCCGGAATCGAACACGAGCCGCCCACCTGAATCTGCCACAGGGACGGCCCCTTTACTTCCCCGCCAGCCTCTCCAGCAGCGCGTCCAACTCCTCCAGCTTCGAGTACGAGAGGATCACGCGGCCGCGGCCGTTCTTGTCCTCGATGCGGACCTTCAGCCCCAGCGCCCGCTGCAACTGCTCGGCCACCTCGCGCACATTCGGTCCACTGGCGGCCGGCCTTGGATTCCGGTGTATGATTGGCACGCGAGTCATGGGGCTACAAGCAGGGGGTCATCTCGGAATCTATGAAGTCCTGTCGCCGCTGGGAAAAGGCGGGATGGGAGAGGTGTATCGCGCCCGCGACACGAGGCTCAACCGGGATGTGGCGCTGAAGGTGCTGCCGCAGGGTTTTGCCGAAGACCCGTTCCGGATGGCGCGGTTTGAACGCGAGGCGCAGTTGCTCGCCCTGCTGAATCATCCGAAAATTGCGGCGATTTACGGGCTCGAGGAATCGGGCTCGACGCGGGCGCTGGTGATGGAACTGGTGGAGGGGCCCACGCTGGAGGAGCGTATCGGCAGAGCTTCTGCCTCTGCGCGCCCCAGGTCTGCGTCTGCTTCGCCTGCAAACGCGTCTGCTTCAGCGCGGAGCGGAGCGAAGTCGGCCGCGAAATCTGGCTCCGGATCCCGCGCGCATCAAGCGGCGGTGCCGATTGACGATGCCCTGCCCATTGCGCAACAGGTGGCCGAAGCGCTGGAGTACGCGCACGAGCGCGGCGTGGTGCACCGCGATCTGAAGCCGGCCAACATCAAGGTCATGGTGGATGGCTGCGTGAAGGTGCTGGACTTTGGCCTGGCCAAGGCAATGGGGCCGGAGGAAGCTTCCGACGATATTTCGAATTCGCCCACGATGAGCTTGGCCATGACTCAGGCCGGCTTCATCCTTGGCACGGCAGCCTACATGGCGCCGGAGCAGGCCAAAGGCAAGCAGGTGGACCGGCGGGCCGACATCTGGGCCTTCGGCTGCGTGTTTTACGAGATGCTCACGGGGATGAAGGCCTTCGAGGGCGAGACGATCTCGGATGTGCTGGCTTCAGTCATCCGCGCCGAACCCGACTGGACGGCGCTTCCCGAAGCAACGCCGCCGTCGATGCAGCGACTCATTCGCCGCTGCCTGGAAAAAGATCCAAAGCACCGTCTGCGCGACATCGGCGACGCGCGCATCGCGATTGAAGAGACACTCTCCGGCGCGGGGGATGATGCCGATGCCGGAATCCACGCCGGTCCCGTCGCGGCAGGGGGTCGCCGTTCGCGGGTGCGCCGGTGGATGCCGTGGGCGCTTGGAGCCCTCGCAATTCTCTTTGCTGCCACCACCGGCTGGCTGATGCTGCGACCCAAGCCGCGGCAAAACGTCGTTCGCTTTCCCGTCCCCCAGCCCGAAAACGCAACCTTCGTCATCGGCGGCGAGATAAGCCTTTCACCGCACGGCCGCACGCTGGCCTTTGTCGCCCAGCCCGGACCGGACAAACCCCAGGTTCTCTGGCTGCGTCCGCTGGACAGCATGACGGCCCAGCCGATTCCGGGGACTGAGAATGCAGGTGGTCCGTTCTGGTCGCCAGACAGCCAGCAGATCGGGTTTTTCACGACCGACAAACTGGAAAAGGTTGCGGCCTCAGGCG
This sequence comes from Occallatibacter sp., assembly GCA_035534635.1. Lineage (GTDB taxonomy): Bacteria > Acidobacteriota > Terriglobia > Terriglobales > Acidobacteriaceae > Telmatobacter. Next base: position 4,044 of record DATLRP010000029.1, on the reverse strand, counting down.
GGGCGCCCCAGGTACTTTGTGGGGCGTCGGACGCCTTTGCCGGAACCTGGAACCGCGACGGCGTCATCCTCTTTGGAGACCAGGACCTCCGTCTCTATCGCGTGCCCGACACGGGCGGCACGCCCACGCTGGTGCTTGGGCCCGATCCGGCGCACAGTGTGTCGGGTTATCTTTTTCCGCACTTTCTTCCCGACGGCAAGCACTTCCTAGTGGAGATGTTCACGCCCAGAGGCCAGGCGAACCTCCTCGGGGCCGGCTCGCTGGATTCGAAGACCGTGCAGAAGCTGGCGCAGACCAACTCCCAGGCAACCTACGCTCCACCCGGTGACCTGTTCTATCTGGATCAGAGCACGTTGGTGGCGCGACCCTTCAATGCCCGGGCGCTGCGCTTCACCGGTCCAGCTGTGCCGGTTGCGCAAAATGTGGGAACTTACAATTCTGCGAACGCGTTCTTCTCCGTCTCGCCGGCGGGTGTGCTGGCCTACACGACCGAATACACAAGCATCCAGAACACGGCGGCCCAAATGACCTGGTTCAACCGCGCGGGCGTGAAGCAGGGCACGGTGGGCCAGCCGGACATCTGGTCGACTCCGACGCTCTCTCCCGATGGCGAACGGCTGGCCGTGGCGAGGGGGGACTATACCAAACAGGACATCTGGGTCTATGACCTGAAGCGTGGCGCCGCCTCGCGGCTGACCTTCAACCCCGCCAACGACACAAATCCCTCGTGGTTGCCGGGTGGAAGCCAGATTCTTTTCTCTTCCACGCGCAAAGGCCCTTTCGGCATTTACCAGAAAGATGCGGACGGCCTGGGGAATACGCAGGTTGTCTCACAATCCAGCAGCGATCAAATGGCCATCAATGACGTGTCGCCGGATGGCCGTTATGTCGTCTACGACACAGCGGGCGCGTCGAATGATACCGAGCTGTGGGCCTTGCCACTCTTCGGCGACCGCAAGCCGTTCCCCTTCGTGCAAGGCAAGTTCGCTGCGACCAGCGCCCAATTCTCGCCGAATGGCCGCTACGTGGCTTACACCTCCAACGAAACAGGGAGACACGAAGTCTATGTGCAGACCTTCCCGCAGCACACGGGCAAATGGCAGATCTCGACCTCAGGCGGGGAACAACCCATGTGGCGGCGCGACGGCAAAGAGTTGTTTTACCTCTCCCACGGCGAAAGCGCATCGGGAGGCGACACATTGATGTCGGTGGCGGTGGACACGAACTCCGCCGCCTTCCAGGCCGGCATCCCGAAGGAGCTTTTCGAGACGCAACTGATACCGCTCTGGTATTGGAGAAACGTCTATGCTGTTTCGCCCGACGGCCAGCGCTTCCTGATGATTGTGCCCGCCGCGCAGGTCAAGCCCCAGCCGATTACGGTGGTGCTGAACTGGCCGGCGCTGCTGAAGAAGTAGTGGCAACGGGCGGCAACACTCAACTCTGAGTCCGTCAGAGGCAAGTCCGTAAAAGGGTCAGGCTACGCCCTCCGGGACTCGCCCTCGGCCCGCTCCTACTTCCCCGCCAGCCTTTCCAGCAGCGCGTCGAAGTCTTCCAGGCACGCGTCCAGCTGATCTCCGCCGCTCTGCCACGCATAAGCCGAAGTGGACTGCTCTCAGAGAGCCTTGCGCATGCTCCGGCCCAACGGTCAACCAGCCGCAACCCATCAACAGATGGTTGTAAGGTCGTCAGGGAGTGCTTCGGCGATTTTGCGTAAATTGAGAAACGCCCGGCCAAGATCACAGGCTCCTACGGCGTTTATGGGGACCTATCCAGTCGCCGGGGCGGAAACCAAGGTCGATGAGCGCCTCGGCCTGAAGTCAACAGTTAGAATTTCGGGGTAAGGCAGTCCGCTCGACTCTAGCCAACCTTATAATCTGGTGGCCATCTCATGTTGTGAGGTGATCGGTTATGCGTGTTGCGCCAGCGATCGAATTGACCAGTGAAGCACGGCTTGAATTGGAAAAGCTGTCGCGGCGGCGCGCTCATCCCAATCTGATTAGGAGAGCAGCGGCTGATTGGCCGGTGTGTGGATAGGATGGCGAAGGGCGTGAAGATCGGGCTGGCGGTCGTGGCTTGCGCGATCCTTGGGCTGTGGGCGGCGGCATGGTATGCCGTACGCAATCCGGACCGGTATCTTCCTGAAACCATCGCCTACCTGCAAAAGAAAACTGGATTGCAGATTGAAATCCAGCATGCGGCGGTTCGGCTGCTGCCACTGTCGGTGCGTCTCTATGGCGTTGCCGTAAAGAACCCGAAGCCCTTTCCGCCAGGATACTTTCTGCAGGCACCGGAGGTGGATGCGGCGATTCCCTGGATGCCACTGCTACATGGTAAGGTCGCCATTCGCTCGCTGGTGGTGGAAAAGCCTGTCATCCATTTGATCTCCGATCCCGACGGCCTTTGGAATTTTCAGAATCCCTCCAGTGCGAAGACGCAGCCGGCGGGGTTCTCGATGGGAACCATTTCCAGTCTTCAGATCAAGAATGGAACGTTATACGGCTCCGGACTGATCGATCCCTCGGACGCGCCGGGCCCGGTCGTCTTCATTGTCGGAAATTTCTCCGGAGGAGTGCGGCAACTCAATGTAAATGCCTTGAAAAATCGTTCTCTCAAGACCAGCGTTGCCGGTAGCCTGACAGCGGAGAGGGTCATTTTTGGACGCATCCAACTTCGGGAGATTCATTCGCAACTCCAAATCCAACCGGCGCAGTTCACGTTTAACAACTTTACGGCTAAAACGTATCGCGGGAACGCGGCCGGAGATTTCACCTTCGACTTCGTCAGGAACAAGACGCGCTTCGACACCGATCTGCGGGCGAGCGGGGTCGGCATCAACTACCTGCTAGGGGAATTTGAAACCGGCCAGCCGAAAATCACCGGGATGATGGAGGCGGACATGAAGCTCAACGGAATCATCGAGCACTCAGCCAATCCCCTGTCGGGGATCCATGGGACGGGCCACTTCAACATCCGAAAAGGCGAATTCACCGGCCTGAAGGGGAACAAGGGCATGGCGAAGATGGTACGCTTCCGCGATCCGGGCACGGACTCTCTGCCAATGTCGGCGTTTTCTTCCTTCAGTGGAGACCTGGACTTGAATCGGCAGCGGATTTTCAGCCGGCAGATCAACGTCGATTTCTACGGGATTGACGTGGATGGCTCGGGAAGCGTTGACGAACTGAACAGCCGGCTCGACTACAAAGGCAACGCCACGATCCAGACAAAGCAGGGTTTTTTCGTCAGCACGTTTGCGAGGATGTTCAAAGGGGCCGACTCGAAGCACGGAAGGCTGGTCTTCCCTATTCGGGTCACGGGGACGTTGAACAATCCGAAGTGTTCGGTGGTAGATTGAATCCGCTCCCAACAGAAAACCAAGCGTAGGTTCCATTAGCGTAGGTTTCTTTGTAGACCGCGGCGTGGCTGGCATCGGCGACATAGAGGTTTGTCTTGCCGTCAACCGTCGCGCTCTCAGACTCGTACTCAGAGAGGTTAGAGCCGGCGGGCAAGCAGATTTACCTGATCTGCGAAAACTATGCGACCCACAAGTATCCCCGGGACCAACGCTGGATCGAAATGCACGGGCGATTCCACGTGGAGTGCCCGGCAATTTCTGTGCCGAGGGATTGGAGACAGGCTGTGCGGCGAAGGCCCTTGAGAGATTCAACAGAATTAGTCGGCGCATGAGTCTGGCACTGAGCTACGAGTCACGCACTCGAATTTGGAATTGCATTTGAGATCCCAAATTGGCGACATCAGGGAATGGGTATTCCCTGATATTCGAGTGATAATTCCCTGTTCCGAGCAGCGTCGGATCGGGCTTGACTGCGAGGAAACTCACCTAAATTCCGCGACATAGAGTCGTGCGATGGTTTGGTTGAGATGCCAAATTCGCAAATTTCCCTGTATTATTCCCTGTTAGCAGGGAATTCGGTCCGGAGAACAGTTCGCAACAGACTCCATCCACCGCCAGCGAGTCTGCCTGTTCCATCATCAATGACATAAAGAGCGATTCAGGCCCGGTTTTCGGGCCTTTTCTGGCTAAAA
>DATLRP010000028.1:0-63943 GCA_035534635.1 Occallatibacter sp. | reverse complement strand
AATTTGGTGGACCTGATCGGGATCGAACCGATGACCTCTTCCATGCCATGGAAGCGCGCTCCCAGCTGCGCCACAGGCCCACATTCGGGGGGATGCAACTCCCTTATTGTCTCCGCTGAGGAGCGATTCGTCAACGTGGGCCGGATGCGGCTTGGGCGGCGGAGCCAGAGGGGAAGATTGCAGAGGACCCGCGGGGGCGGGGCGCGAATCGTGGGCCGATGGACGACTTTTTCGGGAACACTTTGGGCCGGGTGCGGTGTCTAAATCTTCAGGAGGCGCGAGGCAACGGGCCCATACTGATGCCGCACGCGCCGCCCGATCCGCACGCTGCAGCGCGGATTGCGGACGGCACGACGACGGGGAAGCCGGGGAGCCAAGCGCGAGCCTGATGGAGTAAGGTGGGAGGGCACTGAGTTGCAAGCGGACCTCACCATGGGCAATCTTGCCGGCGCGTTGACGTTGCGGACAGAGGAAGCGGCTCTTGTCGAAGAGCTTCGGGCTGGTTCCGAAGAAGCATTCGCATGGCTGATCGCCCACTACCATCAGCCGATCTATTCACTGCTGGCGCGGATTTCGTTTGACCGCGCGGATGCAGCGGATATGACGCAGGAAGTGTTCGTGAAGGTCTTTCGGGGATTGGGCAGCTTCCACGGGGAGTCGTCTCTGCGGACCTGGATCTACCGGATTGCCCTGCGCGAGGCCTCAAACCAGAGGCGCTGGTGGATGCGGCACAAGCAGAGAGAAGTTCCGATGGAGCAGGAGATCGGAAGCGGGTACTGCGGCGCGCCGCTGCACATGAAGGATGTACTGATAGACCCGGGCGAATCGCCGTATGAGATGGCGGTTCACGAAGAGAACCGGGCGCGGGTGGAGGCGGCACTGAACCGAGTGCCGGAGCCGTTCCGCACCACCTTGATTTTGCGCGATATTGAAGGATTTGTGTACGAGGAAGTCGCGGAGATGCAGGGGGTGAACCTGGGGACGGTGAAATCGCGGTTGGTGCGCGGGCGCGCCTTTTTGAAGGTGCAGCTGCAGGCGCCACGCGAGGCCGCGCAGACCAGCCCGCGTGCGGGCTTCGGTCTGTCTCTTGGAGAGGAGGCACGATGATCGGCTGCGAAGCCATTCAGGCGAAGTTCTCGGAGTATCTGGACGGGCGCCTGCCGGGAAGCGAGATGCAGCGGATGGCCACGCACCTGGACGGGTGCGCCCGGTGTGCCGACGATTGGAGCGATCTGAAAGAGATGGAGGGTACGCTGGCGTCGCTTGGACCGGTGGCGGAGCCGAAGGACCTGTTGCTGCGCATCCAGGTGGCAGTGAGCCACGAGCGGGCACGGCAAAATCGCGGCTTATTCGAGGGCTGGTCGCTGGTGTGGAAGAACACGGTGGGGCCGTTCCTGCTGCAGGCGGGCGCGGGTTTTGCCAGCGCGGTGCTTTTGCTGGGCGCGGTGACGGTGCTGGTGGGCATGTTTGCCCAGCCGGAGGTGGCGCAGGCCAAGGGCGACCCGCCGCTGGGCGATGCGACGGCTCCCCGGCTGCTGTATCTGTCGAGCGGATCGGGCAGCAGCGACGTGGTGAAGGTGACCTCGACGCCGCTGGTGGTGGAGGCCTACGTGAACAACGACGGCGAGGTGTACGACTACCGCATCGTCTCCGGGCCGCACGATGCGGCCACCCGGGCGCAGTTGGAGAATATGCTGGTGCTCAGCCGGTTTGAGCCGGCGCGGTACTTTGGCCAGCCGGTGCGGGGGCTGGCGGTGCTTTCCTTCTCGGGAGTCTCCGTCCGCGGATAGGCCGGCGGCCCGGTATTTTGTCCGGTTCTGGCGCGGATGCAGACGTTTGACCCTGTCTGGATGTCCAAATAGACTGGCAGGCAGGATTAGTTCATGCGCTTCCCAGGTAATCGATCCCTCGTGGCTGCAGGCGCATGGCGCGCCGCGGCAGCCAGTTGCCTTCTGGCGGGGCTGATTTCCCTTTCGGCCACGGCCCAGACCTCCGACAGCAACACGCCGAATGATGGGCAGAGCTCGTCTTCTGCCGCCTCCAGCGAGGAGATCGCTCCGATGGTGCGGGAGCAGGCACCCTCGCTGGTGGACCCGAACGGACCGACCATTTCGCTGGTCAGCTCCGAGCAGGTTTTCTTCATGGCGGCGGCCCTGAACGCCTGCGGTTACAACGAAGGTCTGGCGGAGAGCGCTCCGGTGCGGCAGAGGGTGCGCGACGAGATCAACCAGACGCTGGCCAAGAGCGAAGACGCTCGCGACGCGCGCGACAAGTTGTGCCTATTCGTGGAGCAGCATCGCATGACCGGGACGGCAACGGACATTTCGCAGTACATTTCACTGGCGCTCTACCTGAGCCCACCTCCGCAGCTTGAGACGACGGCAAAGCTGATCGAAATGCCGCCCGATTCGACGCAAGTGGTGGATGTTCTGCCTCTGCTGCGCAAGTTTGCCGCAGCCGTGGACCTGAACGGAATCTGGCTGACGGTCCACCATCTTTACGACCGGAGTATGGACCAGCTGCACGATCCGCTTTCGCAGATGATTCAGGATACGAACCTGTATCTGAAGATCCCTGCCTCTGATTACACGGGACGCCGGTTCATTGTGGTGATCGAGCCGATGCTCTCGCCGGCTCTGGTGAATGCGCGCGTCTACGGATCGGACTACGTGGTGGTGGTTTCGCCGGTGAACGGGAAGATTCCGATGACCAAGGTGCGGCACACCTATCTGCATTACGTGATCGAGCCGCTGCTCTATGCACGTACGAACGCGATCAACCGGCTGGGGCCGATTCTGAAGGAAGCGCAGTACTCTCCGTTGGCGTACCGGTACCGCTCAGACCCGGTGGCATTCGTGGTGGAATGCCTGATCAAGGCGATTGAGGCGCGGACGCTGGATACCGGGGTCCCGGTGTACAAGATTCCGCCGGGGGTGGACCGCTCGGCGCTGCCCCCCTATGAGCGTCAGTTGCAGCTCTATCGGCAGAAAGTTAGCGACATCAAATGGGCGCTGGTGCAGCATGACATGCGGCAGGGGTTTGTGCTGACGGAGTATTTCTATCGGCAGTTGGGCGAGTTCGAGAAGGATCCGGCGAGCCTGGGCGACAGCATTGGCGAAATGGTCTACGGCATGGACGTCAACCAGGAGATTCACCGGGCGCGTCAGACGGTTTTTGACGCCAAGGCCGACGGCGACGTGCTGCAGCGCGACCAGCCCAGGGAACTGAAGGGGCTGGACCTGGCCGAAGAGCAGCTTGAGGCGGGCGATCTGGCGAATGCGAAGAAGCTGGCCGAGAAGGTACTTGGCGATTCATCAAAGAGCCCGGAGGCCGTGGCCAATGCGGCGCGGGCGGATTTCATCCTGGCGCGGGTGGCGATTCTTTCAGGAGATCCGGAGGATGCGATCGACCGGTTCCAGCAGACGCTGGCGACGGGCAAGGAGCCGAGGCTGCTGGCGTGGTCGCATATTTACCTGGGCCGGATGCTGGACCTGGAGTGCAACCGGGATGCGGCCGTGGCGGAGTACAAGGAAGCGCTGGCGAACCGGGATGGCGCGCTGGACACTCGGCTGGCGGCCGAGCGCGGCGTGAAGACCGCCTATGCCGTGCGCGGACACAGCTGCAGCGAGGACTCCGATGACGATTCGGCGGCGCCGCCGGCGGACAAGACCACCGGGCCGGGCGTGAAGCCGGGAGCCAAGCCGGGAGCCAAGCCGGGAGACGGCGAGCAGAATTTGCCGAAGCCCCAGTGAGGTCGGAATCCGCGGAGCGAAGGCGACCCATGGCGACTAATGGGCAAAAGAACAGATGAACGCAGGGTGCAGGCAAGGTCGAACTCTTTCCCGGAATGCGGCTGGACGAGAGAAACGGGTCGAGGAATTTGTGGAAGCACAGCTGACGGAACTGGAGGCGGCGCTGGGGCATGGCTTTGCCAGGCAGGAGCTTCTGCTGCGCGCCTTGACGCACCGGTCGCTGGCGAACCAGAGGACGGCGGGCGCGGAAGACGGCGCGGCGGGGGACAATGAACGGCTGGAGTTCCTGGGAGACGCGGTGCTGGGACTGGCGGTAGGCGAGGCGCTGTTTCTTGCGCATCCGGAGTGGAGTGAGGGTGAGCTGACCCGAGTGCGCGCGCAACTGGTGAGCCGGCAGCACATGGCGGAGGTGGCGGCGGACATCCGGCTGGGAGAACACGTGCGGCTGAGCCGCGGCGAGGACCGGAGCGGGCTGCGGGGTAAGAGCACCGTGCTCTCGAATACGATGGAAGCCGTGCTGGGCGCCATCTATCTGGACGGCGGCCTTGAGCCGGTGCGGGGATTTGTCCGGCGCTATGTGATGGGCGAGACGGCGGAACTGCTGGCGCGCGAACTGCAGTCGGGAGCGGCGCTGGGCAATTACAAATCGGCGCTGCAGGAGCGGTTGCAGGCGGCCAGGATGGGAGCTCCCATTTACACGGTGAAGAGCGAGAGCGGGCCGGACCATCGCAAGCGGTTTGTGGTGGAGGTGCGGCTGAAGCCGGTGGAGGGTGAGCCGGGAAAACCGCTGGCGCGCGGGACGGGGAGCACCAAAAAGCACGCGGAACAGGACGCGGCGCGCCGCGCGCTGACGAAGCTGATGGGCAGCGCGGAGACGGGCGCGGCAAAGGGCGCGGCGGAAGAGGCCAAGGGATGAACGCGGCCGTGCGGGCTGCCGCTGCTCCGCGGAAGGAGCCGCGGCATCTGTCGATTCATCTGCCGACAGTGCCCGAAGCGCTGGCATCCCTGCTGCGAACGGTGATCGTGGCGCTGTTCCTGCTCACGTTCCTGCTGCAGCCGTTTCTCATTCCCTCTGAAAGCATGGAACGCACGCTGCTGGTTGGCGATTTTCTGCTGGTGAACAAGCAGATCTTCGCGCCGGCGGGAACGGTTGGCCGCTGGCTGATGCCGTATCGCGACGTGGAGCGCGGCGACATAGTGGTCTTCCATCATCCGGATCCGGCGTATCTGGTGAAGCGGGTGATCGGTCTGCCCGGGGACCGCGTGCGCATCGTAAACGGGAGGGTGAGCGTGAACGGCGTGCCGCTGGTGGAGCCCTACGCGGTGTATGAGCCCGCCCCGCAAAATCGGTTTCGCGATGATTTTCCGGGTGGAATGTACACCGATCCGAGCGTCGACCCCACGTGGTGGCGCGAGCTGCAGGAGCTTACGCACGATGGTGCGCTGGTGGTGCCGAAGGACGAGTATTTTGTGATGGGCGACAACCGGAACCACAGCCTCGATTCGCGCTACTGGGGGCTGGTGCCGCGGGATGCGATTGTGGCGCGGCCGCTGGTGATCTACTTCTCGCTGCGGCGGAAGTCTTCGACCGATGTGCAAGAGGGGGCGAATGATAGACTTGGACACGACAGAGGATTCTCCGCGCATCTGGCGAGGTTTGCGCGCTGGAAGCGAATTTTCACGGTGGTGCGGTAGGGCAGTTCTCTGAATCAACAGGGGACACGTTGCGGCGCATCGAGCCGATTGAGCATAAGAGCAGCAGGATGACCCAGAAGAATACGACCACCACGACGCCCGCCGAGACGCAGAAGGATTCTGCCAAGCAGCACGTGGAGGAGACGCCGTTTGAGGCATTGGCCAGCATCTGCTCCGTGCTGGTGGTAGGGCTGTATATTCTCACGTTCATTGCGGAGAACTTCGTGATTCCATCGGGGTCGATGAAGAACACGCTGCTGGTGGGCGACCACCTGGTGGTGGATCGCATCACGCTGGCGCCTCCGGCCAAATGGATGCCGCTGGTGTACTATCGCGAGCCGAAGCGCAACGATATCGTGGTCTTCTACAAGCCGGTGCCGGATCCGGACGCCGAAGGCAATCCGCATTATCTTTACCTTGTGAAAAGGCTCATTGGCGTGCCGGGCGATCACATCCACCTACACAACGGGATCGTCTACATCAACGGCGTGGCGCAGTCGCAGCCGCATGCCCAGCCGACCACGCCGGAAAACTACTCGACGTTTCTGGACGAGTTTCCGGTGCAGGCACCGCCTGATACCCCGCAGGTTCCCGACTCGTGGTCGAAGGTCGAGTTTCCCAGGGACGTGGTTGACGGGGATCTGGTGGTGCCGCCGGGAATGTACTTCATGATGGGCGACAACCGGCACAACAGCCTGGACTCGCGCTACTGGGGCTTCGTGCCGAGGGCCAACATCGTGGGCAGGCCGCTGTTCAATTACTGGTCGTTCAAGTCGACCGAGGCGCAGTATAAGCAGACGGGCATGGCGAACAAGCTGGAGTGGATGGGGCATGTGGCTCTGCACTTCTTCACCGACACACGGTGGTCGCGGACACTGCATCGGACGCGATAGGGGCGGGCGGCGGGAGCCCGAAACGAGACAAGAGCCATGATGGACGACGTGCAACGCCGGCGGCGCAACAGGAAGCGGCTTTGGCTGGTTCTGGCGACTGCGGTGGTGCTGGTGGCCGGGCTCGTGGTGCCCCCGATGATCAGCATCGGCCGCTACAAGGCGCGGATTACGGAATTGATGTCGCAATCTTTGGGTCGGCCGGTGCGTCTGTCCTCAGTAGAGCTGCGCCTGATGCCGCGGCCGGCATTTGTGCTGACGAACCTGACCGTGGAAGAGGACCCGGCCTTCGGCGCGGAGCCTTTGCTGCATGCAAACACTGTGACGGCGGCGATTCGCCTGTTGCCGCTGTGGAGGGGGCGGCTGGCGATCAGCAGTATCAGCGTAGACGAGGCCAGCCTGAACCTGGTACGCGCGCCGAACGGGCGCTGGAATCTGGATCCGCTCTTCCGGACCGCGGCCGCACATTCGCGCAGCGGCGTCGAGGGCGAGCCGCGGCAGCTTCCCTATCTGGAGGCTACGAACTCACGCGTAAACATCAAGAACGGGCTGGAGAAGCTGCCCTTCTCGCTGGTGGATGCCGATATTTCCTTTTGGCAGGATGATCCGGGCGTGTGGCGATTGCGGCTGCGCGGGCAGCCTGCGCGAACAGACGTGCAACTTGACCTGGCCGACACGGGCATCGTGAAGCTGGAAGCGAGCCTGTACCGCGCACCGGAGCTGCGCGAGATGCCCATTCGCGTGGACATGGAGTGGAGCCAGGCGCAGCTTGGGCAGTTGAGCCGGCTGATCATCGGCTCCGATCCCGGCTGGCGCGGCGACCTGACAGCGGACCTGCATCTGAGCGGAACCCCAGATTCGGCGAAGGTGACGACGAGGCTGCGCGCAACAGGCGTGCACCGCGCGGAGTTTGCACCGGCATCGCCGCTGGATTTTGACGCGAACTGCAGCTTCGACTACCACTACACGAGCCGGAGCGTGGCGAACCTGGCGTGCGATTCGCCGCTGGGGGACGGCCAGGTGCGGCTGGGGGGCGATCTGCCGGGCAATGCGTCGCCGACGCTTTCGCTGGCCGTGCAGAAGATTCCGGCGCAGGCAGGTTTGGACCTGCTGCGCACACTGCGCAGCGGAATCGACGAAGACCTGGAGGCGGAGGGAACCGTCAGCGGCGAGCTGAAGTACGATGTGGCGAAGGCAGCGCAAAATCAAGACGGAAAAACTGCGCGTAGCTTGAGTCATGCGCGGGCCATGGCAGGAGAGGCGCGTCGCAAGACAAAGGCAAGCGATGCCGCTGCGCCGCTGCTGACGGGAAGCCTGGTGGTGGAGGGATTCCAACTGCGGAGCGGCGCGCTGCGGCAGCCGATCCAGATTCCGAAAATTACGCTGGCGCCGGCGGAGGCAGCGGCGGGTGAGGGGCAGGCGCTGACGACGGCGGTGACGCTGCCGGAAGGCGGGAGTTCGCTCTTGAGCGCGACTCTGCGGCTGGGCGTGCACGGCTACCAGGCGACGTTGCAGGGACCGGCGTCACTGGGCCGTCTGCGGCAATGGGCCGCCGTGGCGGGGCTTTCCGCTTCCTCGCCGCTGGATGGGCTGAGCGGGGATGCGGTCTTGCTGCAATTGCACGCACAAGGCCCGTGGCTGCCGGAGCCGGAGCCGCTTTTTCCCGGCAATGCGGCCTCGGGACCAGGAGCCGCCGCGCCACCCGCCGCCAACCACGAGAACGACCGGCTGAGCGGAACGATGGAGTTCCACGAAGTGAAGTGGAAGTCGAGCTTTCTGGCCAACGAGGTGGAGATTTCGCAGGCGGTTCTCACTCTGGGTGGAAATATGCTGGTGTGGGACCCGGTGGCGTTTGCCTACGGGCCGGTGAAGGGCGCGGCCAGCCTGCAGGTGCCGCTCCAGTGCGAAGAAGATGTGCAATGTCCACCGCGGGTGGAAATTCATTTTGGTGAGCTTGACGCAGGCAAGCTGGAGGCCGCGCTGCTGGGAGCGCGACGGCCCGACACGCTCCTTTCGTCCCTGCTGGCGCGATTTCAATCTTCCGTGTCGCGCGCGTGGCCGCAGGCTGAAGGAACCGTGGAGGCCGATGCGCTGACGATGGGGCCCTTTGCGCTGCAGAACGTAACAGCAACGGCGCGGACGCAGGCCGGCGAAGCGAACGTTGAGGGATTTCACGGAGAACTGCTGGGAGGCACGCTGCAGGGCAGCGGTTCGGTGACGAACGGTAAACAGCCTTCGTATGCACTGGAGGGGAGCTTTGACAAGCTGAATTCTCAGGCCGTGTGCAACCTGCTGGAACTGCGCTGCAAGGGAGGAACGATCAGCGGCGACGGCAAGTTGGCCTTTGCGGGCTTTGCCGGCGAGGACGTGGGCGCGACGGCCAAGGGAACGATGCACTTCGACTGGCGGCGGGGAACGCTGACTGCCATGGCAGGTACGGCCGAGCCTCCCGCCCTCGCGCACTTTGACCGCTGGACGGGCGAAGCCGCGATTGCCAACGGGGCCATGACACTGGAGCAGAACCAGGTGCAGCGCGGTGCGCGTGCCAAGCCGGTGCAGGCCACCATCACCTTCGGCAATCCGCCGAAGGTCGCCTTCGAGCCGCGCGCCGCGCACAAACCGCAAGGCGGTAAGCCTCAAAAGCACGCTCGATAGAATGAAGCATGAGTTCTTCCGCCTCGGCTTCTCCCGTTTCCGTTCGCTGCAAGGGAATTCTCTTCGACATGGACGGAGTCCTCATCTCGTCTCTGGGCTCTGTGGAGCGCAGCTGGACGAAGTGGGCGCTAATGCGCGGAGTGGACCCGGAGTATGCCTGCCGGATTGCCCACGGTGTCCGCGCCATTGAGACGGTGGCAAAGCTGCGGCCCGACCTGGACAGCGAAGCTGAGCTGAAGATCATTGAAGACATTGAGATGGAAGACAACGAGGGGCTGACTGTTCTGCCCGGCGTGCTGGAATTGCTGGCCGCGTTGCCGCCGGAGCGATGGACCGTGGTGACCAGCGCGACGGAGAGACTGGCGCGCGTCAGGATGGCGGCGGGTGGCATTCCCATGCCGGAGCGGCTGGTGACGGCCGACCAGGTGACGCGCGGAAAGCCGCATCCGGAGCCGTTTCTGGCCGGAGCCGCGCTTTTGGGCTTCGCGCCCGGCGAGTGCGTGGTTTTTGAGGATTCGTCTTCGGGCGCCAGGGCCGGCCGGGCGGCAGGCTGCACGGTGGTCGCGACCACGTTTTCCCATCCAATCGAAACCCTGGATGCGGCGCACTATCTGGTGAACGACCTGACCGGTATCCGCGTGGAGACGCTGCCGGACTCAACAGGGCCAGACGGAACAGAGATGGTGCTGCGGTTTGCGCGGCTCGTGCGTTGAGGCACTACCGGGTGGCCTCGATGCGTCGACCGTGAGTATCCTGCAGCGGGCGCGAGTTGACGCGGAAAAGCGCGGCAAAAGCGCGATACTGCCCGCGGCTGATGGTGACCGGCGTTTGCATTACAAACCAGCGCACGTCCTCGGTACAGGGCGGCGTGCTGAGCGAGCCCATGTATGTCCAGTAGCTTTGATCGACGGGCAGCAAGCCGAGGGGGTTGACCATGGAAGTCACCTTGTCGCTTGCGCCGGTGGTGGTGGGCAGGCTTCCCCAGAGCATGGCCAGCGTGGGATTGGGTTCGTCGATGTCTTCCGTCAGACGTTCCTCAATGATGGCAAATTTTCCATCCGCGCTCTTGTGCAGGAATTCGACATCCATGTCGGCAAGGCGGCCGTTGACAGACTCTTCGCTGGGATGGTGGAAGTCGTAGCCGATGAGGTCATAGCGCACGCCGCCGGCGACGATGTAGCTGCCCGGATGCACGCGCACCATGATGGTGTGGCCGTTATTTTCCAGCGTGACCCCGCCGGCGATGTAATGAAACTCGATGGGCGGGAGCGCCTTGTTCAAGTGCGCGTGGCGAACGTCGATGGGAGACTGTTTACGCCCGTCGGAGCAGGCGCGATATGAGGGGTCGACTCGGCCCCAGTTGACGGGTCCGGTCTTGCCTTCGTAGGTCCAGGAATTGGATTGCGCGCAGGCCTGGGTGGCGACGGTTAAGGCCAGGGCCGCGGCGGCCAAAGTTAGTGCGATCCGTGCGGATAAGCGCATGCATGGCTCCTGAAGGGCTTCTCAATCAATGTTCCCGAAGAATTCTATTGCATCGACGCAGGAGAGCAAAAAAAAGGATGGGACTCCGTGCGGCGGAGTCCCATCGCGTGTTGCGTGTTCGAGCCGGCTTACTTGGCAGCCGAGAGAACGCCGGCCTGTTCGGCGAGCGCGGCGGCCTTGTCTGTGGCCTCCCAGGTGAACTCGGGCTCCGTGCGGCCAAAGTGGCCGTAGGCAGCGGTCTTCTGGTAAATGGGCCGGCGCAGGTTGAGGCTCTCGATGATGCCCTTGGGCGTGAGCGAGAAGTTCTTGCGAACCAGCTCGGTCAGTTTGGTCTCGCTGATTTTGCCGGTGCCGAAGGTGTCGATGCGGACGCTGACGGGCTCGGCGACGCCGATGGCGTAGGCGAGCTGCACCTCGGCCTTTTCCGCGAGACCGGCGGCCACGATGTTCTTGGCGATGTAGCGGGCTACGTAGGCTGCCGAGCGGTCGACCTTGGTCGGGTCCTTGCCGCTGAATGCGCCGCCGCCGTGACGGCCTGCGCCGCCGTAGGTGTCCACGATGATCTTGCGGCCGGTGAGGCCGGTGTCGCCCATGGGCCCGCCAATGACGAAGCGGCCGGTGGGATTGATGTGGTATTTGGTGTGCTCGTCGAGCCACTCGGCGGGCAGCACGGCCTGGATGACGTGCTTGAGGATGTCGGCGTGGAGATCCTCGTTGCTGACGGTCTCAGCGTGCTGGGTGGAGATGACGACCGCGTCAATGCGGGAGGGCTTGCCGCTCTCGTCGTACTCGACGGTCACCTGGCTCTTGCCGTCGGGGCGCAGGTAAGGCAGCTTGCCGTTCTTGCGCACGGCGGTGAGCTGGCGGGTGAGCTTGTGAGCCAGCGAGATGGCGGCGGGCATCAGCTCCGGCGTCTCATTGGTGGCGTAGCCGAACATCATGCCCTGGTCGCCGGCGCCGCCGGTGTCCACGCCCTGCGCAATGTCGCCCGACTGCTTGTTGATGGTGGAGATGACGGCGCAGGTGTTGGAGTCAAACCCGTAGAGGGCATTGTCATAGCCGATGGAGGCGATGACGCCGCGGACCAGGCTCTGGAAATCGACGTAGGCCTTGGTGGTGATTTCGCCGGCGATGACGACCAGGCCGGTGGCCGTGAGGGTCTCAGCGGCCACGCGGCTGTAAGGGTCCTGTTCGAGGCAGGCGTCCAGAATGGCGTCAGAAACCTGGTCGGCAATTTTGTCAGGGTGACCTTCGGTCACGGATTCCGAGGTGAACAAAAAACGGTCGCTCAACTTTACATTCCTCCCCAATAAAGGGATTTCAATTGTTGGCCTGCCACGATGGCGCAAGCGGAAGGCGGGGCGGGAGCCGCCGGCCGGTTGGGCAGCCGCTTTTTGGTCTGCAAAAAGAGGACGATTGCCACAAACAGCAACGGGACACAAAACCGTGAGAACCGCTCTGGCTCTCTCTGGACGAGCCTGCACGGAGGAGGCCTGAAGGGCCGCTCCTGCATCGGGGACGCAAGCCCGCGCCCTGGGGATAAGTTCCGGGGGCACGTTTCTTTAATGGTAAATGGGAGCGGGGCAGAGGGCAAAGACTGGGAGGCGAATGGGGCCAGGGGAGAGTTGAAGGGTGTTCGGGACGGGGTGAACTGGCTGGGGGGCCCATTTTGGGACGCAAAAGTCCCTGTGCTGAGAGATTCCTGCATTGGGATTGGCAGAGGAAGAGGAGAGGGCTACTGGAACCAGGCGGCGATGTGGGCCACCACGGAGTGTGCCCGGGCGGTGAAGGCGTGAACCGGGAGAAGCGAGGACCACCAGCCCGCGCGCACGCCAAAGTAGCGCACGGTGAAGAAGACGGAGACGGCGACCAGAAGCAGCAGCACGATGGCACCGAGCCAGCGCAAGCGCAGGGCTGCGAGTTCATGCTGCCGAATGCGGGATCTGCCCACGTTTTCCGCAAAGGAGGCCCAGTCCCGTTCGACTTCCAAGCGACTGCCTGAATCGCTGGAGGCCTTGAGGAATCTGTCTGTCCAGTCGCGCTGATCCAGGCCGACCGCGCCCACATAGCCGCGCACAATGCCTTTGCTGAGGATGCCGCCAGGGAGCACACGGAACTTGTCTTCTTCCAGCGCGATCAGGTGTCGCTGGCTGATTTTCGTGACTTCGGTGATGTGCTCCAGCGCGATGCCGCGGGAAAGCCGCTCTGCGCGAAGGTCCTCTCCAAAACTACTCATTCGCCACCAAAGGACGGGTTTTGGCCCGAAGGATTTCCACAAACAAGATAAACCGCGTTCGGGAATCAGTCAAAGATAATTATCGGATTCTACCTTTGTTTTCATGAATCTGGATTACCTTGGTCAGGTGTGACTATATTGTCAAACTATACAATAGGGTGTTCGGAAGCCGACGTGCATGCGAATCACGCCAGGGCAAACAAGGCACGCGTCTGCACATAATTTTGTGCAGACTGAGTCTTGAGAGGCGAGAAATCCGCGGCGGCCCTGCCGAGAGCCGGAGCCGCGGCCGAGATGAAGTGCGCGCAGGCTGTTACCCTTGAAGGAACGGGATGCGCCCGCGGAGAGACCCGCCGGCACCGGACCAAAGAATGAACAAGCTCGTAATTGCCAACCTGTTTCACCGTCCGCTCCGATCGCTCATCAGCATCTTCGCGGTGGCGATTGAAGTGGTGATGATTCTGTCGATTGTCGCCATCTTCATGGGCATGCTCAACGACGAGAAGGCGCGAACCAACGGCATTGGCGCCGACCTGGTGGTGAGCCCGCCGAATGCGAGCTTTATGAACGGCGTGAGCGGCGCTCCGATGTCGGCCGAGCTGGCCGGCCTGTTCGAGAAGATGCCGCACGTCACGGTAGCCTCGCCGGTGATTTCAGTCTTTTCGATGGCGGGCTCGGTCGAGGTCATCTACGGCATTGACTACAAGAGCTACAACGCGCTGAAGCCGTTTGTGTTTCTTGCCGGCGGGCCGTTCACCGGGCCGAATGACGTGATTGTGGATGATGTGTTCGCGCACTCGGGCAAGGGCTATCACGTGGGCGAGAGCATCAAGGTCGAGAATCACTGGTTCCGCATCTGCGGCATTGTGGAGAGCGGAAAGGGCGGGCGCAAGCTGGTTCCGATTGACACGCTTGCCAGCCTGATGGGAGCCGATGGCAAGGCCACGGTGATTTATTTGAAGAGCGACGACCCGGCGAACGACGCGGCGATCCGCAAGGAAATTCACGCAACCAAGGGGCTTGAAGACTATCAGGTGCGCACGATGGCCGACCTGATCTCGCTCTACACGCCGTCGAAGTTTCCGGGCTTTGACCTGGCGCTGCGCGTAGTGATCTCGATTGCGGTGATTGTGGGCTTCCTGGTGATCTTCCAGTCGATGTACACGGCCGTGCTGGAGCGGACGCGCGAGATAGGCATTCTCAAGTCACTGGGGTCGTCGAAGTCCGTGATTGTGTCCGTGGTGCTGCGCGAGACGGCGCTGCTGGCGGTGACCGGCGTGGTGCTGGGCATTGCGGCGACCTACGGCGTGCGCGCGCTGCTGCACGTGAAGTTCGCGACGTTTGCCTTTCAACTGACCCTTTCGTGGATTGGCTGGGGCGCTCTGATTGCTTTCGCGGGTTCGCTGCTGGGAGCGCTCTATCCGGCGTGGCTCGCCGCCCGCAAGGATCCGATTGACGCGCTGGCCTACGAATAGTCTGCTGGAGTCCTGACGGACCGGCGCGGGGCGAGCCTGGCAGCGACTGCAAAACTGAGTTTCGCTTGCGGAGGATGCGGTTCCGAGGAGAAGCGAACGTGTCACTTGGCCTCAAACGCGCTCTCTATGCACTGTGGCTGTTGTTGATCGCGGGGTTCGCCGCGCTTCACGCCGTGCACCTGAGCGCGGATTTCCCCAACCACACGCCGTGGTACATGGATTGGGCCAAGTACACGGACGAGGGGTGGTATGGAAACGCGGCGATTCGCGCGCATCTGTTCGGGCAGTGGTATGTGCCGGGAGGATTCAACCCCGCGCCGGCGGTGCCGGTGTGGCCCTTTCTGGAGTGGGTGGAGTTCTTCTTCACGGGAGTTTCCGCATCGGCGGCGCGCGGGCTGGCGGTAGGGTTCTTCTACCTGAACCTGTTGCTGACTTATCTGCTGGTGAGCCGGCGCGGGCAGCGCTGGGCCGGGCTGATGGCGGTCACGCTGCTGGTGACGAGTCCCTTTCTTTACTGTTTCAGCCGACTGGCGATTCTGGAGCCGCTGCTGACAACGCTTGCGCTTGCGGCCCTGCTGGCGGCGGTGCGGCTGGGCGAAGCGCGGCGGCCGGTACGTGATGCGGCGGGCATTGGATTTCTCTTCACGCTGATGCTGCTGACCAAGACGACGGCCGTCTTCCTGCTGCCGGCGCTGGCGTGGGCAATGGTGTCTTCGATGTGGGGCAATTGGAGGAGCGCCCGGCGCTGCCTGATTGCGGCGGGCGTCACGAGTGCGGCAAGCTTTGGGCTGTGGATGGCGCTGGTGGTGCGCGCCGGCATGCTGCCTGACTTCAGGTATCTGTTCTTCATCAATACCTATCCCAAGCCGCACGAGTTTTACTGGCCGATCGTCAGCTTCTGGTGGTCATTGCACGGAGGCATGTGGGTGGATCGCATCCTTGTTCCGCTGGCGTGCGTCCTGGCGGCTGCAGCGCTCGCGGCCTCGGGCGGCGTAGACAGGCGGCGCAGGGGTCCGTGGCGCGCATGGGGAAGCGGCCTGGCGATGGACCCGGTTTTCGGGTCGTCAGTGCTGGCAGCGATGGGATATGTGCTGTTCATGGCGTACCAGGATCATCCGCAGCCGCGCTACTTTGCCGTGGTGGCCTTCTTCTGCTTCATCCTGGTGGCGAAGGGAACGGGAGCACTGCTGAGCCGGCAGGGCACGATCCGGAAGATAGGATGGGCCGCGCTGGCGCTGGCGGTGGGCGCGGCGGTGGCGAACAGCGCGTGGACGCTGAGCTATGCGATGCATCCCGAGTACACGTGGGTGGATGCGGCGCGAAATTTGACGCGCTACATTGACCAGCATCCGAACGGCAACCGGCTGCTGGTGTCGTCCAGCGGCGACGAGATTACGCTGATGACACACCTGCGAACCATGTGCGACGACTTCGGCACGCCGACGCCGGAGATTCCAGACCTGGCGACGCGGCTGGCCGTGTACAAGCCCGGATGGTATGCGACATGGAACGACATGGACCCGGGGACGCTGGCCGATTTGCACACGCAGTACTCAGTGGAACAGGTGGCGAGCTTTCCTGCCTTCGACGATCCGAACAGGAATGTGCTGGTGCTCTTCAAGCTGCATCCGCTGCCCGGCGGAATGGAGCGGGACGAGGGCGATGAGAACCTGACGATTCCGCTGCCGGGAGACAAGATCGAGATTCCCGTGGAATAGTCCGGGAAGGTTAGAACGGCATCCGCAGGCTTCCGATGAAGGCGTGGTTGTATTGGCTGTAGTGGGTGGTGGCAATCTGGAAGCCTGCTCCCGCAACGATGGCGATGCGGTGGTGGAGGAGGAAGCGGCCCAGCACCAGGCCAGGGGTAAGGAAGGTCTGCTTCTTGCCGTCGTTGGCGCCGCCCAGCCAGAAGCTCGAGTTGATTTCGACCTCCGGCCAGACCTGCTTGAGCAGGTGATACTGGAAGGCGCTGTTGGACAAGACAGTGCGGCCGAGCTGGCGAAGGCTATCGACCGGGAAATTGCCGCCCAGGGTAGCCTGCACGTCGAATTTTCCCCACCCCTTGCCTGCCGCCAGGGTGGGCGTGACGATTGCGCTGATGGAGCCGTTTTGGTGGGTTCCGGTGGGAATGCCGCCGCCCAGGAACACGGTGAGGATTGCAGCGCCGTGCTGTTCATTCCGCGACAGAAGGCGATACTTCATCAGAAACGACACGTCCCCCCAGCCGTCGAGCAGTTTAGGGTTCTGGTGCAGGAGATAAGGCGGAAGATTGATGAGCAATTCGGTGTTGCGCGAGGGGATCAGCTCCAACCCTTTGCCGCCGCCGAGACTGGTAAGGTTGCCCGCGGACTTTTGCTCATGCACCGTGTCGAATCGGAACTCCTGTTCCAGTCGCGGTGTGACCGTGGCAACGGGGGTCATCCAATGGGGTTGCGCGGCCTGGGTTGCCGAGACGCGGGCGAGCCAGCGCGCCGTGAAACCCTGGGCTGAGAGGACAGGCGCAACGCAAAAGCAAACGATGAGAGCGAGGAGCAGTTTGGGGAATGTCAACGGTTTCACCTCGAATCGATGCGATTCTTGAGCGATTTTATGCGATAAATGGCGATTGTCTCAAGAATTGAGCGAATTGCGAGTAGGACGGGTCCTTCGAGCCGCAGGCAGGAGTCGGCCTTTACGGCCGGGCGATCATCACCTCAGTGGCTTTGATGAGGGCGACGGCTGATTCGCCGGGCTGGAGGGCGAGGTCACGTACCGCGTCCGCCGTGATGATGGCGGTGACGCGCTGGCCGCCGACCGAAAGCACCACCTTGGCCAACAGGCCCTCCACCTGAATTTCCGCCACGGTTCCGAGCAACTGGTTGCGTCCGCTGATGCGCGGCGAAGAGCGCGGGGCCGGAGCGGGGAGAAACTCCTGCAGCGACTCGATGGGTACGCGGTGGTGGCCACCGGGCGTTTTAATGGTGCGGATGCGGCCGGCGAGGATCCAATGCTTGAGCGCCGGGTAACTGATGCCAAGCTTTGCGGCCGCCTGGCGGGGTGTGAGCAGGTTTGACCCGTTCATAAATGCAATTTCAAGCATCCCCCTGGCCAGTACTTTATATCGCGCGGCTCAGTCCGGTCTGGAAATTGTGCCGTGAGCGGTACGGAACCGGAGCATAGGTTCAATGATTGCAATCACTCGACAGGGGTCCAACCGGATGATAGGCTTCCGGTGGCTTTTGCCCCGGTTTTTCACGCTCTTGTTTCCTGGGTAGGAGAATGCTGCGACTTCAAAGGTTGAACCTGGAGGATATGTGACGGTACAAGGCTGGGTGATTTTTCCCCTTGGTGTAAGCGTGCTTTCGCTGCTGGCGGCATGGATTTTCTCACGGCAACTTCCGAGCTTGGAGTGGGGAACCGCGGCAATGCGGCCGAGTGCCGCCCAAACCCGACTAGCAGGCACAGGAGAGCGCATGAAGAGTCATTTGCTTTCGTGGCGCCGGGGGCGAATCGCCGGCGCGATTGCCACGCTCATTCTGCTTGGACGGGGTGCGGCATTTGCGGAGCCCGCCGGTCAGGTGGGCGGCGAAGCCAATCTGCATCTTCCGGACTTGAGTCAGGTCCAGTTTTTGGGCATGAACGGACACAGCCTGCTGATGTTCGGACCCCTGTTCTGCTTTCTGGGAATGCTTTTCGGCCTCTTCATGTACGTACACCTGAAGGGCCTGCCGGCGCATCGTGCGATGAAGGAAGTGTCGCAGTTGATCTGGGAGACGTCGAAGACCTACCTGATCAACCAGGGAAAATTCCTGCTCATCCTCTGGTCATTCATTGCAGTCGTCATTCTCGTTTATTTCGCTGTGTTGCTTCACTTCAGCGCACTGCGAGTGGCCATTATTCTTGCCTTCAGCGTGCTGGGAATGGGCGGGAGCTACTTTGTGGCGTGGTTCGGCATCCGGGTGAACACGCTGGCGAATTCGCGCGCCGCTTATGCTTCGCTGGGCGGAAATCCTTATCGCGCATTCAACGTTCCGCTGAAGGCGGGCATGAGCATCGGCATGATGCTGATCTCGATCGAACTGTTGATGATGTTCAGCATCATCCTCTTCGTCCCGGGCGCATATGCCGGGCAATGCTTCATCGGCTTTGCGATCGGCGAATCGCTGGGCGCCGCCACGCTGCGCCTTGCGGGCGGCATATTCACCAAGATTGCCGACATCGGCGCCGACCTGATGAAGATTGTGTTCCACGTGAAAGAGGACGATGCCCGGAATCCGGGCGTGATTGCCGATTGCACCGGAGACAATGCCGGCGACTCGGTGGGTCCCACGGCAGACGGTTTTGAGACCTACGGCGTGGTCCAGGTCGCGCTCATCGCGTTCATCCTGCTGGGCGCGAAGGATGCTGTGGTTGGAGTGAAATTGCTGGTCTGGCTGTTTGCGGTCCGCGTGGCCATGCTGGTGGCCGCAGTTGCCGGCTATTACATGAACGGGCTGATCTCCAAAGCGCGGTTCGGCAAAGCAGCGGAAATGGACTTTGAAGCGCCGCTCTCCTCGCTGGTGTGGATTACATCCGTCGTGACGATTGCGGTCACTTATCCGGTCACCGAACTCCTGCTTCCCAACCTGGGCGGAGACCCCTCACTTTGGTGGAAACTCGCGACGATCACTTCCTGCGGGACGGTGGCGGGCGCTCTGATTCCCGAGCTTGTGAAGGTGTTTACGTCCACCAAGGCCCGCCACGTGCAGGAGGTGGTGGCGTCGGCAAAAGAAGGCGGAGCCGCCCTCGGTCTCCTGTCCGGTTTTGTCTCCGGGAATTATTCCGCGTACTACCTGGGGTTGGCGGTGACCGCTCTGATGGCTCTTGGCTACGGGTTCAGCACGATGGGATTTGACCAGGTGATTCTGGCGGCGCCGATGTTCGCCTTTGGCCTGGTGGCTTTCGGCTTCCTGGGCATGGGGCCGGTGACCATCGCAGTCGATTCCTTTGGACCGGTGACGGACAACGCTCAATCCATTTACGAGCTGTCGCTTATCGAGAGCGAGCCGGGCGTGCGTGAGGAAGTGAAAAAGGAGTACGGCGTGGAGGTGGATTTCGAGCGCGCCAAGAGGATGCTGGAGGCGGGCGACGGCGCGGGCAATACATTCAAAGCCAGTGCCAAGCCGGTGCTGATTGGCACGGCCGTCGTGGGTTCCACCACACTGATCTTCGCCACGATTATGGCGCTCACCAACTCGCTGACTGAAAATGTGGACAAGCTCTCGCTTCTGCATGCTCCGTTTCTGCTGGGCCTGGTAACCGGCGGCGCGGTGATTTACTGGTTCGTTGGCGCTTCCACCCAGGCGGTGACCACGGGCGCCTATCGCGCCGTGGAGTTCATCAAGAGGAATATACACATTGAAGGGAATACGAAGGCATCCACTGAAGACAGCAAAAAGGTGGTGGCCATTTGCACTCGTTACGCGCAAAGCGGGATGCTGACCATCTTTATTTCGCTGTTTTTTGCAGCGCTGGCCTTTGCCTTTCTGGATCCCTTCTTCTTCATCGGCTATCTGATATCGATTGCCATCTTCGGGCTTTACACAGCCATCTTTCTGGCCAACGCGGGCGGAGCCTGGGACAACGCCAAAAAGATTGTCGAAGTGGATCTGCATGAGAAGGGAACGCCCCTGCATGAGGCGATGGTGGTGGGCGACTTGGTGGGCGATCCATTCAAGGACACGGCCGCCGTCGCTCTCAATCCGGTGATCAAGTTCACCACGCTCTTTGGCCTGCTTGCGGTGGAGTTAGCGGTTCGGCTGTCTGCGATCAGCCCGGTGTGGACGCACGTTCTGGCGGCGGTATTTTTCGCCATATCGTTCTTCTTTGTTCACCGCTCGTTTTACGGCATGCGCATCGGGAACGACTAGAGCAAAACCAGGGTATCTGTGCCCCAAGCAGGAATCGTGCCAGGTCGACGCTCCCTGTTGCTCCCACCCCAACGACGACGACCTGTCGTTGGGGACCCCGGTGGCTCGCATCGACTTGAACGCCGTGGTTTCGGGATACGCCAACCCTGGTTTTGCTGTCTTGGGAATCAGCAATTGGGATTGGCGCCGCCGGTGCAACCAGCGCCGGCGGCATTTTGCAGGCTTCACGTTCACTTTTCGGCGGAGGCGAGGGACGAGAGGCTCGCGCGCTGGCGGCCGGCGGCGTCAAAGTTTGCGGGGTCGAGCCATGCCTCGAAGGCGCGTTTGCGGGCAGGCCACTCGGCATCCAGCATCGCGAACCATGCGGTATCGCGATTGCGGCCCTTTACAACCATGTGCTGGCGGAAGATGCCCTCGAAGGCGAAGCCGAAGCGCAGCGCGGCGCGGCGGCTGGCCTCGTTCTGCGCATTGCACTTCCACTCGTAGCGGCGATAGCCGAGGTCCTCAAAGGCGTAGCGCGCCATCAGGTAGATTGCCTCAGTGGCCGCGCGCGTGCGCTGCAGGGCCGGCGAGAACATCACGTTGCCCACCTCGATTACCCCATGCGCCGGCTCGATGCGCATATAGGAGGCCCAGCCCGCGGGCGTGCCGGTATCCATGGGGACAATCGCGAAGAGCAGAGCGCGCTCTTTTTCCTGCCAGCGCTCGAGGCTGGTGACAAGCTCCTCGGGGCTGGTGGAAGACGACGCGGCCATCCAGGTCCATAGCTCATCCTGGCCGTGGAGGGCCTGCCAGAGGGGCTGTGCATGGCGGGCACAATCGAGGGGCTCCAGCACGACGTAGCGGCCGCGCAGGGTGGTGGGTTGGGGAAGCGCGGCGGCCTTCCAATTCTGCAGGTCGGCAGTGGTCGGGTTCACGTACCCAGCGTATCAGTGTGGCGCCCGAAGGCATGCCGGAGGTGTCTGAAATTGCGACGCCGAAGGCGGGCGAGTTTCGCACAGAGCGGGCCGGTTTTGCACCGCAAATCCCGGTTGTAGGCGACCCCGGCGAAGCATAGGCTTGAGGGGAAATCGGGGCGGGATTGCGAGGGCCCGTTCCAGAGCGGTTTCACGGAAGACGAGGCCGCCAAAGGCCGCGTCCTGCGGCGCTCGGGACGCTTTCCACAGGCAATATCCGGGTGTTTGGCGGTCGAATCCCCCAAATGCAAACAAAACACAAGATGTTGTGGTTTGATGTTGACTTGCACCATAGACAGCGCTATTTTTTCATCTGCGGCTCTAAACGGAATGTAACAAGGCGCGGCGGCAGAACAGCCGTCCAACCGTTGAGGACACTGGACTCGCGGCACGTTGCAAGCCCCCGTTTTCCCGTAAGATGTGCGAGTCCAATTGGCCGAATCTCCGGGGGCAGCAAACCGGGGATAGGCAATGGATTCCACCCATTTTGCTGACTGAGAGGATTCCGATGAACGAGGCCAATCTCCACACTTCTGCTCCTTCCTACCAGGCCCCCGCGAGCCACGCCCCCGCACGCCAGGTCGGTTTGACCTTCACGCGCCGCTTCTCGAAAGAGGGGATTTCGCCCTACGATGAGGTGCAGTGGGAGCGGCGCACGGCGCTGATCTCTGACAGCAAAGGCAACACAATTTTTGAGCAGAAGGATGTGGAGGTGCCGCTCGACTGGTCCATGACGGCGACCAACATTGTGGCCTCGAAGTACCTGCATGGGCAGATGGGCTCCCCGGAGCGGGAGACGGGCGTGCGACAGTTGGTGGGGCGCGTGGCAGAGACGATTCGTGACTGGGGCATTGCGGGCGGCTACTTTGCTTCGGCGCAGGACGCAGCCGTCTTCTATGACGAGCTGGCGGCCATGCTGGTGACGCAGCGCGTGGCATTCAACTCGCCCGTGTGGTTCAACGTGGGCTGCGACCGGCTGGAGCCGAACTCCGACGCGCAGAGCTGGCACTGGGACCCGGCGACGGGCGGGGTGCAGTTCTCGTCCACGGGCTATCGCAATCCGCAGTGCTCCGCGTGCTTCATCAATGCGGTCGAGGACTCGCTGGACTCGATCCTGACGCTGGCCAAGACCGAAGGTATGCTCTTCAAGTGGGGCTCGGGAACAGGCACCAACCTGTCGTCGATTCGCGGCTCGAAGGAACTGCTCTCGGGTGGCGGCCAGGCTTCGGGCCCGCTGAGTTTCATGCGCGGCTTCGACGCCTTTGCGGGCGTCATCAAGTCCGGCGGCAAGACGCGGCGCGCGGCCAAGATGGTGATCCTGAATGTGGAACACCCGGACATCATGGAGTTTATCGAGTGCAAGGCCAAGGAAGAGGCCAAGGCCTTCACGCTCATCAAGGCGGGCTACGACGGCTCGGGACCGGACTCGGAGGCGTACTCGTCGATCTTCTTCCAGAACGCGAACAACTCTGTGCGCGTGAGCGACGAGTTCATGCGCGCCTATGAGCAGGATGGGGAGTTCAGCACCATGACGGTGAAGGACCGCAAGCCCGTGAAAACCTACAAGGCGCGCGAGATCATGCGCAAGATTGCCGAGGCCACGTGGCTGTGCGGCGACCCGGGACTGCAGTTCGATACGACCATCAACAAATGGCACACGAGCAAGAACACGGCGCGCATCAACGCCTCGAATCCCTGCTCGGAGTACATGTTCCTCGATAACTCGGCTTGCAATCTGGCCAGCTTCAATCTGCTCAAGTTCGTCACACCGGCGGGGAGCTTCGATATTCCGGCCTATCGGCACGCGATTTCCGTGGTGATTACGGCGATGGAGATTCTGGTGGACAACTCCGGGTATCCGACCGAGGCGATTGCGAAGAACTCGCACGACTACCGGCCGCTGGGGCTGGGCTATGCGAATCTGGGCGCGCTGCTGATGGCCCTCGGACTGCCGTATGACTCGGTGGCGGGGCGCGACCTGGCGGGAGGGCTCACGGCCATTCTGTGCGGGCAGGCCTATCTGCAGTCGGCCGTCATCGCGCAGCATTGCCCCGCG
This sequence comes from Occallatibacter sp., assembly GCA_035534635.1. Classification (GTDB taxonomy): domain Bacteria; phylum Acidobacteriota; class Terriglobia; order Terriglobales; family Acidobacteriaceae; genus Telmatobacter. The sequence continues at coordinate 40,858 of DATLRP010000028.1, read as the reverse complement.
ATTGCGCCGGCGACGGCACTGACGGCCAGTGTGGAGCGGCAGGGCGGCGCATGCCCTGGCTTCTATGTGAACCGCGAGCCTTTCCTGGACGTGATCCGGATGCATCGCGCCGAGGTGAACAAGATTGGCAAGTCGCGCGTGAGCAACGAGCCGTTTGGTGTGCCGCAATTGGAGGCGCTGCTGGAGGCGAGCCGCGACTGCTGGGATATGGCTCTGCTTTACGGCGAGCGCTACGGCTATCGCAACTCGCAGACCACGGTGCTGGCGCCGACGGGCACCATCGGCTTCATGATGGATTGCGACACGACGGGCATTGAACCGGACCTGGCGCTGGTGAAGTACAAGAAGCTGGTGGGCGGCGGCATGATCAAGATTGTGAACAACACGGTTCCCGCCGCGCTGTTCAAGCTGGGCTATAACCATGACCAGGTCAACGCGATCGTAAGCTACATCGACGCAACGGGAACCATTGAAGGCGCGCCGGGAATCAAGCCGGAGCATCTGGCGGTCTTCGATTGCAGCTTTAGGCCGGCCAAGGGCACGCGCTCGATCCAGTACATGGGCCACATCAAGATGATGGCCGCAGCGCAGCCGTTCCTTTCCGGCGCGATTTCAAAGACGGTGAACCTGCCCAACGAGGCCACCGTGGACGAAGTGGCCGAGGCCTATGCGGAGAGCTGGCGTCAGGGCATCAAGGCCGTTGCCATCTATCGCGATGGATCGAAAGGCACGCAGCCTTTGAACACCAGCCTGGACGCGAAGCGCGAGCCCACCCCGCTGGATGCGGCGGCAGGCCGGATGCTGGCGCAGATGGCCTCGGGCAATCCGGCCGCGGAAGCGGATGTGAAGGCGCTCGAATCCAAAATCAGCGACAAGCTGGAGGTGACGGCCAAGCAGGTGGTCGCCGCTGCCGCGGCCTTCCAGAAGACGGTCGAGGATCTGGCAAGTTCGTCCGAAGCGGCGCTGCGCAAGCCCGAGCCGGCGTTCGAAGTTCCGCCCGAGCCTATGCAGGACTTGAATGCGCCGCCGAGAGCCATCCGCCACCGGCTGCCCGAGGAGCGCGCCTCTATCACCCACAAGTTCGCCATTGCCGGGCATGAGGGATACATCACGGTGGGACTTTATCCGAGCGGCCAGCCGGGCGAAATCTTCATCCGGATGGCGAAGGAGGGTTCCACGGTCTCCGGACTTATGGATGCCTTTGCGACATCGATCTCACTGGCGCTGCAGCACGGCGTGCCCCTCCGCGTGCTGTGCGAGAAGTTCGCGCACACACGCTTTGAGCCCTCTGGCTGGACCGGCAACGAGCAGATTGGCTATGCGAAAAGCCTGATGGATTACATCTTCCGCTGGCTGAGCCTGCGGTTCCTCTCCGGCACGCAGCTCACGCTCTTCGCGGGGCTGGCTCCGCAGGTGCCGCAATTGTCTGGATCGCCCGCGCTGATGTCCGAACCGGAAACGGAAGAGCAGCACGGGAGCATCTCGCAGGGACAGTTGGCCAAGCTGGCCGAAGAGGTGGCGCGCAAGCTGAACCAGGTGAGCCCGCAGAGCACGGGGATGGGCAGCACGACTGCGCCGTCCGGTGGAATCGCACCGGAGATTCAGGCCACTGCCGCCGCTGCGCCGGTTCCTTCGCACGGTCCTGAGCTGCATGATCGCGGCGTCTATCACGCGGCCGACGCCATGCGCGACATGTATGAGATGGGCGATGCGCCGAGCTGCAGCACCTGTGGAGCCATTATGGTGCGCAATGGAAGCTGCTACCGCTGCATGAGCTGCGGGTCAACGAGCGGATGCTCTTAGCATCGAGACCGGCCTGCTTGAAGGCGGTGTGGGTTTACGCATAAGGTGAAACTCTTACCCCACAAGGTGAAAGTTGGTACCCCATAGAGTGAAATCGACATCGGAAAAGTGGGAGGCGAACGATGGCAAAGAAAGAGATTTATATCGAACGGACACAGCAAGGCGATTTCGCGGTCCAGAGGCCAGGGTCTGAGAGAGCCAGCGCACTTGAGCAAACTCAGGCAGGGGCGATTGGAAGAGCCAAGCAGATTGCGCCTACTGCCGCCATCCATGTAGAGCGGGTTCGGCACACGAAGCGCGGTAAACCAGATGAATGGCGGAATCCGTAACTTCCGTCGCGGGGAAACGCCAAAGACTGAAGCAGAACGACATTAGGTCAATTCTCAACGCCCCGGACGGCTCCGTTCCTGCGAGGTATTCCTTTTCACAACCCCCATGTTAACCAAGCCGGAAAGAATGGACGTGGTGTAACCACTACTCAGATGCTGGAGGAAGGCACAATGCAAATTGGAACCCTTGACGGATCCGCACTAATTGATGCGAGCAAAACGGAAGCCTTGGATGATGTCCTGATTCGGGTTTGCAACATCTTCCAATTGAGCTCCACGCAATTCTCTCTAGCCGAAAAACACTACCACGCAATCTGCGATTGGCTCGGTGCCGACGACAGTTTTCTCAATCCGTACCGGCCCGACCTATACCCCCAAGGTTCGGTCGCCCTCGGGACAACTGTGAAGCCGCAGCGGGGCGAGGAATACGATGTGGATTTGGTCTGTGAGCTAGGTATAGACTACCGAACTGTGAAGAGCCCTGTCCTTCTGCTCGACCTAATCGAGAGGCGCATGCAGGAAAGCGACTCTTACAGGGAACGGATCGAAAGGAAGAAGCGCTGCCTGCGTGTCAACTACGAACACGACTTTCATTTGGATATCCTTCCGGCCTGCCCCGATCCGAATTCCGGGCCGACGTGTCTTGTCATTCCGGACCGCGAGGAAGGAAACTGGCAGGCCAGCAATCCTAAAGGATTATTGAAATGGTTCAGGGACAGGAGCGCACTGCGACTTATCTCGTCCCGCACGCAAAAGGCGATGGATTCTGCGGCGCCATTACCGGAACCTCAAACTGCGGACCAGAAGAACACTCTGCAAGTCTCCGTTCAGTTGGTCAAGCGATGGCGAGACCTCCACTTCGCAGATGATCTCGACTTGGCTCCTGTTTCTGTTGTTTTGACTACGCTGCTCGGAGGCGATTATTACGGCGAGCAATCGGTTTCATTGAATCTAGCTGCATCGGTGGATGCAATAGTTTCTCACCTGCCCGCCGCCGGCAGGCTAATTGTGGTCAACCCTGCCCATCCGCAAGAAGACCTAAGCGAGCGGTGGAATGATGACCTCGCTTATAGGGCATTCGTTGAAGGTATTCATGCTCTCAGGAATGCAATAAGGGAGTTGTTGGCTTGTGAGGACATGGGACGACGTTCAATCTTGCTTCAACGGATGTTCGGCGAAGATGTCACGAAGAAGGCATTCGCAGATCAGGCGAAGACAATTGAGGCGTTTCGTGAATCTCAACGAATGAGAATTGGGAGATTGGCATCGGGAGTCGTCAGCTTGTCCGCAACAGGGGCCACACCGATTCCGAGAAACACTTTCTACGGTGATGCAGCGAAGTAGAGTAAGAGCGAAAACGAAGCGTGGGTCGAAAATTAGGTCGCTCTCGGCAATGGTACAGCTCAGGGACATGGCGGAGAAGTTTCCCGAGTTCAAACCACGCCGTAGGGGTAACGAAGCGATCTGGGAAGGGTTCTTCAGGCCCAATGAGGCGTGCGCGAAGTATCTTGTGCGGATCGAAGCCCTATCCGGTCAACGACCTCGGGTGAACATTCTCGAACCGGAGCTTCGAATTCCGCCCGAGAAATATAAAGAAACGCATTGCTTCAGTGACGGAAGCCTTTGTCTCCACCTGCACGAGCAGTGGACGCCTGATATGTACATTGCCGACACAATTGTCCGTTGGATTCCGGTTTGGCTAATCAACTATGAATACTGGCTGGCAACGGGTCTATGGCACGGCGGCGGGAAGCACCCAGAATAGTGAAAGAAGACCGAATGTTCAGAGTTCTTTCGATTGATGGAGGCGGGATAAAGGGGATTTTCCCAGCCGCTTTTCTATGCGCCCTTCAGGAGTCATTGGAAAGGCCCATTGCAGAATACTTCGATTTGATTGCGGGGACATCAACCGGAGGGATCATCGCGCTAGGTCTTGGACTCGGCCTCACTCCAGATGAGATATTAAATTTCTACCGGTCGAATGGGTCAAAAATCTTCCCAGGTGCTCAGAATTGGATAACCCGCACACAGCACTACTTCTTCACGAAATATCGTCCAGATCCGCTTGAGATTGCTTTGAAGTCAGCTTTTGGTGATCGACTGTTGGGGCATTCTCGCAAACGACTTGTTATCCCCTCATTTAGTGCGCGGAGTGGGAAGATTTATGTCTACAAAACTCCGCACCATGAACATTTTGAATCGGATTGGAAGCGATCAGCCGTTGAGGTTGGAATGGCAACCGCTGCGGCGCCAAGCTACTTCCCTCCATACATTGGTTCAGCCTATATTGCACATCTTGATGGTGGTATGTGGGCGAATAACCCCACAGGAAATGCTGTTGCAGAAGCTATCGGAGTTTTAGGAGCGAGTCCGGAAAGCATACGAGTCCTAAGTATTGGATGCACATCTGTTTCACAGACTTTTACTCTAGGCACCGCTGGCCTCTGGGGCTGGCGGAGAAAGGCACTTGAGGCCGCGTTTAGCGGCCAGTCCTTCGGCTCAATGGGAATCGCTGCACTTCTGGTTGGCCATTCGAGGATTCGGCGGATCGATCCGGTCGTAGCAGCGGGAAGGTTCTCCTTGGACGATGTTAGTTCGATCGATGACCTTGAAGGACTCGCACGAGAATATGCTAGAGAGGAACTCCCAGGCTTTAAGGTTATGTTTGATCGTGGTCCGGCAGATAGGTTCCTCCCATTCTACGGACCACTGATCAGCGAATTCCAACCCGAGGTCCGCTAAAGCTGCATCCCAGCGACGATCTGGGCAGCGGGGCGGTCGTAGAGCCGCGCGCTAAAAGTCGTGAGGATGGTCGATGAGTGAAGCGATCGTGCTCGAGGTAGTTTGCGGGGAAGGTTGTTCGCCCGGCCCCGCATTTGCCTCTTCAGTCTTCGCGCGCAGCGTGGCCACGGCCTGCCAGTTGTCCTTGCGCGCATGGTCAGGGAACCACGGCGGCAGCGGCATGCAAAGATAGCGGCTGAGCCCCTCAGCATAACCCTCGTAGAGCCCGCGCATCGTCTGGAGCCGCTCGAAGGAGCTGTCGTCGCGGCAGACGCTCACTCCGCTCTGGCAGAGCATCTCGTAGAGCTGCTGGTAGCGCTGTGGAGGCAGGCGGTCCGGCGCGCTGCGAATGGGTTCGAGCGAGAGCGTCTGCGCCAGGTCCACCACCGCGTGGCGCGCGATGGCAAATGTCAGTTGGGCCTGCCGCGCCTGATGGCCGCGAACGCCGGCGATCAGCAGCGCGGATGTGTCGAGGATGGAAGTAAGGGCGCTGATCCAGCTTTGATTGCTGTGCTGCGAGCGGAAGTAGCAAAGAAGTGGATAGGAGATGTGGCTCTCAAGCAGCTCAGCCGACCAACGCTCCCACTCCACCAGCAATATGGACAGCGCACTTTCGGCTCCGGAGTCGGCGTGGCGACGAAGCAGTTCAGCCGCGGTGGGCGGAGAGCCGGCACGCGCGTCCAGCAGGGCAATGCTCACTTCGCGGCGCGAGAATGCACTGTAGAGGACGGGGAAGTATCCCATCACGACGGCCAGAAAGCCGAGCCCGGTGCCCGATTCAAGAATGACGAGCCCTCGCGCCAGCGGACCCTGCGGGGTCACATCTCCCAGGCCAAGCGTGAAAAGCGTGGTTCCGCTGACGTAAAGATCGGAAGCAAAACGGGACTGGTACAGATTATCGTGGAACGGAGTGCCGAGCCCGTAGAAGATCAGCGCGAAGCCCAGGATCAGGGCGCCGGCCCAGACCACGAGCAGAAGTATGAGCGAGAGCGGCCCGTAGTAGCTGAAGGCGGTTTCCCGCTTGCGAGGATGATGCAGCCTGGCGGCAAAGAAGGCCCACGGCGCCCAGGTGGCGAGATAGAAGATGCGCGTGATGCGGAAGCGGCCGGCGGCGCGCCGGGGCAGGATGATGGTCTGGAAGGCGTCCAGCAGCACGCCTACCACGCACAAGGTGCCGAGCACGAGACCGAATGTCCGCATGAATCCTCATCGCCGGGACTGACGGCCATCCGCAGGTTTCCCCGGTTCCTTGTATTCTAGCCGGTAAGCGGGTGGAGGCAATGGAGGATGCAGGAGCTTGGAAAGGCGCTGCTCGGATTAGGCCTTCTGCTGGCCCTGATCGGCGTCGCGCTGATGGTTTCGTCCCGGCTGGGCCTTCCGCTCGGCCGCCTGCCGGGGGACTTTGCCTACAAAGGCAGACACATGTCGATCTACTTCCCGCTGGGCACCTGTATCGTGATCAGCGTGGTGCTGAGCGTGGTGCTTTACTTGCTCTCACGCTTCCATCGTTAGGGACGGCGCAGGGCTCAGCGCCACAGCGCGCAGATGCGCCGGATGAGCTTACCTGAGAGTTCGCTGAGCGCCTCGTTCACAGCCATTCTTGTGGCCAGCAACTGAATGCCCGTGGAGCCAGTGAGACAAGGGTGGATGGGGGCCGCGAGGTGACCCAACTTGAACCGGTTGCGCATCGCCGCGGCAATCTCCGTGATGGCTTCGCCCGCAAAATCCGTGTACGGTGGGCCTACTCCATTCATTTTGAAGAGTTCAGACGCGCGGCGCGAGGTTTATCTTTGCATGCAGAATGAAGTCCATGGAGACCGCAAACCAAAACGACCGCAATAGCGGACCAACAACGCGCTTGAAGGGCTGTGGTCCTCGTCGACCGTTCCGGGCTCGCAGAGATCGACTGAACAGTTGATGATTTCCTGTCAGGCATGCGGGTTGCCGGAATCGGCAACGATCGGCGATTTGGCAAGCCACATGATCATGATCATGCTGCAGGACTTCATGGACCCCTGGACCTTCAACCAGAAGAACCTGATGAAGTGTTGTAAGGAGTTTCTGCTGCCCGGCGGCAAGCAAGTGCCGTTTTGCGCGTACAACTCCGTGGGCTATCGCGAACAGGCCCGTGCGCAATTGGAGGCGATGGAGCCGCGGCGAAGGCAGGCGCGGCGCGAGGGGCGAGCCTACGAGCCGGAAGAAGTTGTGTTCCACTTTCCGGAGGCTCCAGACGGTGCTTCGGCTGAGGTTCTCCACCAGATTCGCCGGCAGCACGAGGACGGGAGCCGGCCGTGACCGGCTCCGACGTCAAGCAATGCTGCGCCGCGTTCTATGGCAGCGACCTGGCGCGCGCGCTGCTGGGCGAAAGCTTTCATCCCGGCGGCGTCACCCTCACGTCGCGCCTGGGAGAGCTTCTTGGCCTGGGCCCAGAGTCGCGCGTTCTGGATGTAGCTTGCGGCCGTGGAACAAGCGCCTTTCATCTTGCGGCGCGCTTCGGATGCAGCGTGTTGGGCGTGGACCTGAGCGAAGAGAACGTTCGCCTGGCGGCGGAAGAGTCTGCGTCGCGCGAAAAGAGTGACGCGGTGCAGTTTTGCATCGGCGATGCGGAAAAGCTCCCGTTTGAGGACGGTTCCTTTGATGCCGTAGTGTGCGAATGCGCGTTCTGCACCTTCCCTTCGAAGGAGGCTGCCGCGGCGGAATTTTTTCGCGTGCTCAAGCCCGGTGGCGCGGTGGGGCTGAGCGACCTGACCCGAAGCGACGGGCCAATGCCCGAACTGGAGGGATTGCTGGCCTGGGTTGCGTGCATTGCCGACGCACAGCCGCTGGAGCGGTATGTTGCGCTCTTCAGCGACGCGGGATTCCGGGTTGAAGCTACCGAAAATTGGGACGGGACACTGGTGGACATGGTGAGACAGGTTCAGGGAAGGCTGATGGAGATTGAGGTGCTGGCCGGTCTCAAGAAACTGGACGCCCCTGGTCTGGACCTGACCGCGGCGAAGGAGTTCGCCGATGCCGCTCTGCGGGCAATTCGAGAGGGCAGACTCGGCTATCAGGTTGTGCTTGCGCGCAAGGTTGCGAGGAGCGCCTGACTCTGAGGATCGTACTGGATGCGAACGCTAATTCCTCAAACGGGCAGGCTGATTTCGGCCGGGAAATTACCTTAGGGAAACGTGGGGCTGAGTGATATCTTCGAATCAATCCCGCCGATAAGCCCATAAAAAGGGAAGATCCGCAACCGAGTCGTCGGTCCAAAGTATTCCAAGATTTCGTCCGGCAGAGTTTGGTCGCCGCATCTTTCCGGAGATGCACGGCGAAGCTGTCAGCAATTGAAGAGTGGCAACGGTGGAAGAGGCTGAGGAGAGACGCATGAGCCAGGCCCATAACGCGAACGGCGGACATGTATTGACGCTGGAGGAGATTACCAACCTGACCCGGGAGGGCAGCAGGCCGGCCGATACGCTGATGAACGTAGTGGCATTGATCGCCGCCCGCTTCCAGACAGATGTTTGCTCAGCCTATCTCCTGGAGCCGGACCGGTCGAATCTGGTGCTGGCTGCAACGCTCGGTTTGCACCCAAGCTGCATCGGCACGTTGCGCATGCCGCTGAATGAGGGCCTGGCAGGATTGGTGGCCGAGCAGGTGATGCCCGTCTCCGTGGAAGATGCGCGCAAGCATCCCCGATTCAAGTTCTTCAAGGAGTCCGGCGAGGACGAGTACCGGTCCTTTCTGGGCGTGCCTCTCATTCATCGCGGCATTCTGCAGGGCGTGCTGATTGTGCAAACCAAGGAAGCGCGAGTCTTTCGCGAGGAAGAGATCCGCATGCTGACCGAGGCAGCCAGCGAAGTGGCGCCGGTGGTGAGCGAGGCGCGCACGCTCGACCGCTTCATCGCGCCCGTGCAGGAGCGGCTCTGGTCCCTCGCACAGAACCTTTGGTGGAGCTGGGACCAGGACTGCATCAGCATTTTTCGCGATCTGAACCCGGTCCGCTGGCGCGAATTGAACCAGAATCCCATTTCTCTGCTCAGCGGGATACCCCTGAACGAGATCGAGCATCGCGCGACCGAACTCGCGCTGCACAGCCGCATCAATTATGCGTACCGGCGCCAGCAGGAGTATCTGCACGACGACCGGACCTGGGGCGCCGAGCACGCGGGAGTATTGCGTCCGCGTCCGGTGGCCTATTTTTCCGCCGAGTTCGGCTTGCATGAGTCTCTTCCGATTTATTCGGGAGGGCTGGGCGTGCTGGCCGGGGACCATATCAAGAGCGCCTCGGACCTCGACATTCCGCTGGTCGGAATAGGATTGTTTTACAGGCAGGGATATTTTCTGCAACGGCTGGACGCCACCGGATGGCAGCAAGAAGAATATGTGCAGACCAATGTGAGCCATTGCCCGATGCAGCCGGCCATAGGGCTGAACGGCGAGCGCGTGGTGGTGGAGATTCAGACGCGCGGCGGGCGCATTCGCGCCAAGGTGTGGCGTGTGAAGGTGGGACGCTGCGACCTGCTGCTGCTCGACACGGACGTGGAGGGCAACGAGCCGGAAGATCGCGAGCTGACCTCGCGGCTCTATGGCGGCGACGGGCGCACCCGGATTCGCCAGGAGCTGCTGCTGGGAGTGGGAGGATTTCGCGCGCTCAAGGCAATGGGCATCTCGCCCGGAGTCCTGCACCTGAATGAAGGCCACAGCGGTTTCGCGGTACTGGAGGCGATTCGCAGCCGCATGGAAGAGGAAGGACTGGACTTCAATTCGGCGGCGAATCAAGTGCCGCGCGAGGTCATCTTTACCACGCATACTCCGGTGCCCGCGGGCCATGACCGCTTTCCTGCGGATTTGATTGAAGAGCATCTGGGACCGCTGCGCGATTCGCTGGGCATCTCCCACGAGAACCTGATGGGCTTCGGGCGCGTGCAATCCACTGACCCGCAGGAGACCTTCTGCATGACGGTGCTGGGCCTCAAGCTCTCGCGCCGCGCGAATGCCGTCTCTTCGTTGCACGGCGAGGTCTCGCGCGCCATGTGGTGGGATCTCTATCCGGGCAAGTCGCAGGATGCGGTCCCGATTGGCCACGTGACCAACGGCGTGCACGTACCCTCATGGCTTGCGCCGCAGATGGGACGGCTCTATGACCGGCACCTGGGCGTGGGCTGGCAGGTGCACAGCGGCACTGCGCGCACCTGGGAAGGCATTGAGAGCGTGGATGATGGCGAGCTGTGGGAGACGCATCTTGCGCTCAAATCCCGGCTGCTGGAGTTCGTGCGGCGGCGGGTCTGCGAGCAGGCCGAACGCCGTGGGGAACCGGCGGAAGCGCTGCAGAAACTCGGCAAGGTGTTCTCACCCGATGCGCTGACCATCGGCTTCGCGCGGAGGTTCGCCACATACAAGCGGGCCAACCTCATTCTCGCCGATATCGCGCGGCTGGCCTCGATGGTGAACGATCCCAAGCGTCCGGTGCAGTTCGTCTTTGCCGGAAAGGCGCATCCCCACGATGAGCCGGGCAAGCGCGTGCTGCAACAGATTGCCGAGATAATGCGCAACCGCGAGTTCGGGGACAAATTCGTCTTTGTTGAGGACTACGACATCAACGTGGGCCGCGTGCTCGTGCAGGGCGTGGACGTGTGGCTGAACAATCCCCGCAGGCCGCTGGAGGCTTCCGGCACAAGCGGCCAAAAGGTGGTGTTGAACGGCGGATTGAATCTCTCTGTGCTGGACGGCTGGTGGGCAGAGGCCTACGACGGCATGAACGGATTTGCCATCGGGGCCGGCAGAACCCATTCTGAGATGGATGTGCACGACAGTCGCGATGGTGAGGACCTCTTTCGCGTGTTGCGCGACGAACTGGTTCCACTGTTCTATAAACGGGACCGGGACGGGCTGCCGCGCGGATGGATCAAGCGCATGAAGCGGACCATTCGGACCCTGGGCTGGCGCTTCAATGCCGATCGCATGGTGATGGACTACACGCGGAAATGCTATATTCCCGCGGCCGGCGGCACGTCGAGCGAGATCCGACAGCCCTGCTGAGCGCTCCGGACCGCCGGCGGCCGAGGAACCGCATGGGCCGGCTGCAACGGGTGGCCTTGCGCGGCGGAGTGCGGCCTTCTGCCTGGGCGCCATTTGCCGCTGGCGGGCCACAACGGTTAAATAGATGTAGCATCCGAGTGTCTACGAGCTCCGGGAAGGAACGAATCCCAAGTCATGCGCCGCGTTGCGCTCATTTACAACCCCGCCTCCGGTCAACTCTCAAGCCGTCGCGCCCGGATCATCGAGAAGGCGCTTGAAATCCTGCGAGAGGCGGGACTGGACGCCGAGGCGCTGGAGACGGATGCGCCCGGAAGCGCGCGAACCCTGGCCAGAGCCGCGGTGCGGAATGGCTACGACACGATTCTGGCCTGCGGTGGGGACGGCACGGTGCACGAGGTGCTGCAATGCCTGGTGGGTACGCCCATTGCGCTGGGCGTGGTGCCTCTGGGAACGGCCAATGCGCTGGCGCAGGATCTTGGACTGGGTAGATCGCCCTTGAAGGCCGTGCGCCGGCTGCTGCGTGCCGAACCCCTGCAGGTCCCGGTGGGCCGCGTCTTTTATCGCGACAGGCTAGGCGCGGAGCAATCTCGCTACTTTACGGTGGCCGCGGGCGTGGGAGCCGATGCGCAGATGATGTCACGGCTCGACCTGAAGCTGAAGCGGCGATTCGGATATGCACTCTATTTGATTGAGGCGTTCCGGGTGTGGGCGACGAGCTCCTTCCCATACTTCGAAGCCATTTTTGCCTGGGACGATGAGCGGCCCCGCAGGACCGAAGAAGTGTCCCAGCTGCTGGCGGTGCGGGTGCGGTCGTTTGGCGGGGTGCTGGGCCAACTCGCTCCGGGGGCCACGGTGCGCAACCATACGCTGAGCCTGGTGGCCTTCAAAACCAGAAGCCGGTTGCGCTACCTCCGGTTTCTGTTTGCTGTGATTGCGAAGCGGCACTCGTTTGGCGATCAAGTGGAACTGGTCGAGGCTGACACCGTGGAATGCCGCACAAGAAATCGCGCGCGGACGACTGTCTACGTGGAGGCGGACGGGGAGGTTCTGGGGATGCTTCCGGCGCGTATGGAAGTGGCCTCAGAGCAGGTCACGCTCTTGGTTCCGCCGGGCGCAAATCCGTAAACGACCCCGCATGGAGCGGATTTTCCGGAAGTGCTTGAGCCTGCCTGGCAGATTGCGCGCGGCGGCCTCATGCTGCAATCATCCCTGCGAATGAAATTGGCAGGAGGATGGTCGATTGAAACGAATCTCCGCACTCATCGCCTTTTTGCTTTTGGCCTCGCTTGGGCCTTTGTCCGCGCAGAAGCCGGCATGGCAGCCCGCTGCCGGCCACCTGACACTTCCCTTGTGGCCCGGAACGGCTCCGGGCGCGCCGGCAAATCCGCCGCCCGAGGTGAACACGACCAAGCCGACAGACCAGCTGATTGCCGGCCGGCCGCTGATCCGGCTGGGCAACGTGTATCGGCCTACTTTGACGCTCTATCAGGCCAAGAAACACAATTCCGGCGCAGCGGTGGTTGTGTTTCCCGGCGGAGGATATCAGATTCTCGCCATGGACCTGGAGGGAACCGAGGTCTGCGGCTGGCTGCATTCAATTGGCGTCAACTGCGTACTGGTGAAGTATCGCGTGCCCAACACCGGGCCCTATCCAAAGTCCGCGGCGGCATTGCAGGACGCGCAGCGCGCATTGGGTCTGGTGCGCGAGCACGCGGCTGCGTGGCACATCGATCCGCACCGGGTGGGTGTTCTGGGCTTCTCCGCGGGTGGACACTTGGCGGCGGCCCTGAGTACGCACTTTGACACGGGGCCTTACGGCGCCGTGGACGCCGCCGACAAACTCAACTGCCGTCCGGATTTTGCCGTGCTTGTGTACCCGGGATATCTCGCTCTGGCGGAGAAGCACTTCGAACTGAATCCTGACGTGCAACCCACCGCTGATACGCCGCCCACGTTTCTGGTGCAGGCTGAGGATGATCCGGTGTACGTGGAAAATGTGGTGGTCTACTTCATGGCGCTCAAGCATGCGAAGGTTCCTGCCGAATTGCATGTCTACGCTCAAGGTGGGCACGGCTACGGACTGCGGCGCACTGCCCTTCCGGTGACCAGGTGGCCACTGCGTGCGCAGGACTGGCTTCACACCATCCATGTGCTGCAATAGAAGGCTACAATGAGCAGGATGCAACTGGCGGTTCTCACCGTGTCAGATCGTTGTGCGCGGGGGCTCGCGGAGGATACCGCAGGTCCGGCCGTGGCGGAACTGCTTCGCCAGAACTGGCCGCAGGCAGAGATCGTGATGGGGCTGTTGCCCGACGACGAAGACGAGCTTGTCCATCAACTCGAGCAGTGGGCAGGGCGGGGAATCGCGCTGGCGCTCACAGTTGGCGGGACTGGCTTGGGCCCGCGCGACCGGACTCCGGAAGCCACGCGACGCGTGATGGACCGCGAGGCGATGGGGCTGGCGGAGGCGATGCGTTCCAACGGCGCAAAGAGCAATCCTTATGCATGGCTCTCGCGCGGGGTGGCGGGCCTGAAGGGCTGCACGCTGATCGTGAATCTGCCGGGAAGCCGCCGCGGCGCGCAGGAGAGCCTGGCGTTCATCCTCCCGCTCTTGCGCCATGGGCTGGAAGTGGTGGCAGGCGGCCAGGCGCATCCCTGACCCACTTTAACGATTTTCTGGCGGGCAATTGATTGCAGGATTGGGGAAACGCTTACCAAAATCGCGGACGGCACCCTGCTCTTCGAGGCGAGGAAACGGAACGCGCATCCTGCAACATGCAGTAAATTCTAGATTTTTGGCAGAACCTTTTCCCAATCGCGACGAGAAATTCGATTGAGTAACACCGGAAAACGTAGTATTGTCCAATCAATGAAGGGCCCGAGAAACCATTCCGCCGGCCGGCGCAGGCCGGGAACGGTCAGCATTCGCGACGTGGCTCAGCGTGCCGGCGTTTCTATCGCCACCGTGTCGCGCGCCGTCAATCGCATTCCCACGGTCAATCCGGAACTTGCCGACCGCGTCTGGAAGGCGATTGAGGAGGTAGGTTATCTGCCCAACACGCAGGCGCGCGCCCTGGTCTCAGGCCGCAGCCGCATGCTGGGGCTCATCGTATCGGAGATCACGAACCCCTTCTTCCCGGAGCTGGTGCAGGAGTTTGAAAACCTGGCCGTCGCCCAGGGATATGAGGTGCTGATCGGTTCCACGAATTACGAGCCGGCGCGCACCGAGTCCCTGATCCGGAGGATGCTGCAGCGCAACGTGGACGGCGTGGCGGTGATGACCTTCGGCATTGAGGAAGGGCTGGTGCAGAAGCTCGTCGAGCGGGAGTTCCCGCTGGTTTTTGTGGACGCCGGACCAGAGCTGCCCAACATTCGCGTGCTCAAGGTGGATTATGCGGAAGGCATCCGGCAGGGCGTGCAGCACCTGGCCGCGCTGGGCCATCGCCACATTGCATTCATCAGCGGCCCGCTTCGTCTGCGTTCGGCAGTGGCGCGGCGGGACGCCTTCATCAAGTCGATGGCTGAGCTTGGACTCGGTGTTCCAATCGAGGCGATAATCGAAGGAAGTCATACGATGGAGGGTGGAATTGCGGCAATGGAGAAGCTGGAGAAGCTCAATCCAATGCCGACGGCCGTCATGTGCTCGAACGACATGACCGCCATTGGTGTGCTGCACGCGCTCTATCGGACCACGCACAAGGTTCCGGCCGACATCTCCGTGGTTGGTTTTGACGATATTCACCTCGCGCAGTTCATGCTTCCGCCCCTGACCACGGTGCAAATGTCGTGCAAGGATCTGGCGGCTGCCGCGGTGGAGGCCCTGCGCGCCGGCATCGAGGCCGACCATCCCAAGGCGTCGCGGAAGGAATGGCAAATTCCCACCCGCCTGGTGGTTCGCCAGTCTTCCACCTTTCCCAGGGGAAGCCTTCCCGCGCTGGTCCGCCACGGGGCAAACCCGGGCGGAATCGCCAGAAAGCAGGGCGCTGCGCAAACTTCGCACTGGGCCGAGCACGAGGATTGAGCGCGAGTCCGGCAATTTGACCGGATCAAGCGGAATCCCCGGTCCTTGTAACTCCGCCGGACCGAATCGTGTCTAATAATTGCGATTGAAGTTTCTCCACGCGAGGTCTTCCCATGCTTATTGGCAACCGCCCTTCCATTCCGTCTTCGCAAATCACCCCCAAGGATCAGTACCTGAATCGTCGCCGCTTCCTGCGTGGCACGCTGGCGGGTGCGGCAGCCGTTGGCGCCGCAGCGCTGGGCGGCGAGCGGCTGGCTCAAATCATCTCCCCACGAACCAGCGTCCTTGCAGGTACGCGGCTGCAGACGGTGAAGAGCCCGCTGACCACGACGGGCGAGCAGCTTACCAGCTACGAAGACATCACGCACTACAACAATTTCTACGAGTTTGGCGTGGACAAGAGCGACCCGGCGAAGAATGCCGGCGGACTGCCGACGCGGCCCTGGACGCTGCAGGTGGAGGGTCTCGTGAAGTCGCCGAAGACCTTCGACATCGACGCGCTGATGAAACTGCGCCCGCTTGAGGATCGCGTCTATCGTCATCGCTGCGTGGAGGCCTGGAGCATGGTCATCCCATGGGTGGGCTACTCGCTGTCGGAGTTCATCAAGCAGTGCGAGCCGCTGAGCACGGCGAAATATGTGCAGTTTATCTCCTACTATGACCGGCACGTGGAGAAATGGGCGGACGAGGTGGCCGGCATCGAGTGGCCATATTCCGAAGGGCTTCGCATGGACGAAGCCATGAATCCGCTGACGCTGCTCACCTTCGGGATTTACGGTCAAACGCTGCCCAACCAGAATGGCGCCCCGGTGCGCATCGTTGTGCCGTGGAAGTATGGCTACAAGTCGGCGAAGTCGATTGTGCGCGTGCGCTTTGTGAAGGATGAGCCGCACACCACCTGGAACGACCAGGCACCGAGCGCCTACGGCTTTTACTCGAACGTGAACCCCAATGTGGACACGGTTCCGTGGAGCCAGGCCACCGAGCGCCGCATCGGCCTGCCCTTCTGGCAGCAGCGCCGCACCACGCTGCTCTTCAACGGCTATGGCCAGGAGGTTGCCAATCTCTATAAAGGCATGGACCTGAGGAAGGACTATTGAAGCGATCCACGCTTGTTGCTTTGAAAGTGCTGGTGTGGCTGGCCTGCCTGGCGCCGTTTCTGTGGTTGGTGTGGGGGGCCGCGACGAACACGCTGGGGCCCGATCCGACCGCCACCATTACGTTCACCACGGGCCTGACGACCTTGCGGCTGCTGGCCATTGTGCTGGCCATCACGCCGGTGCGGAAGCTGATTCCAAAACTCGCGTGGATGATTCGCTTCCGACGGCTGCTTGGCCTGTTCGCATTTTTTTATGCCACGCTCCACCTGATGACCTGGGTCACGCTTTACGCAGGCTTTGACGTGAATCGGATGGCATCGGACGTGGTCAAGCGGCGCTACATCACCGCGGGCATGGCAGCCTGGCTGTTGATGCTGCCGCTGGCGGCCACCTCCACCAACTGGGCCATTCGCAAGCTGGGCGGCAAACGCTGGAACTGGCTGCATAAGCTGATTTATGCGGCGGCGGTCTGCGGCGTGGTTCATTACTGGTGGCAGGTGAAGACCGGCGTGATGACCCCGCTCACCATCACCATCATCATTGGTATCCTGCTGCTCGTGCGTCCGGTGCTCAGCCTTGCGCAGCGGCGCAGGCCGAAGCCCGCCGCGGCATAAGCACTCAAACCGGGTCCGGCCTAGCCATTCAATCGAAGCTCGGCCTGGACAACGCACTGCACGCTCTTGCGATGCAGCGGCGTGGGGCCCAGCCGCGCCAGCGCCTCAAGATGTTGCGGCGAGCCGTAGCCCTTGTGGCGCGCCAGGCCATAGCCGGGAAACTCGCGGTCCAACTCGACCAGCATTTTGTCGCGATGGACCTTGGCGAGCACGCTGGCTGCCGCGATGGAAAAGCTGGTGGCGTCGCCCTTCACCACCGCCTGCTGCGGGCAGTTCCACTCGATGGTATCCAGGCCGTCCACGAGAAGAAAATCCGAGGTGAGGGTGAGGCCTTTGACGGCCAGCCGCATGGCCAGCAGCGATGCGCGGCGGATGTTGATGCGGTCGATCGTCTCCGCGTTCACTGAGGCCACGGCGAAGGCCAGCGCGCACTCGCGAATCCGGCAGTCGAGCTCGTTGCGCTTGCGCTCGGTCAATTGCTTCGAGTCGTTCAGGCCGTCCAGTACGCAGCCGGCGGCCAGAACCACCGCCGCGGCCACCACGGGTCCGAAGAGCGGCCCGCGGCCCACCTCGTCCACGCCAGCGATGCAGCGCGCGCCTCGCTTGCGCGCCGCTTCTTCCAGCGCCCACCCGCATGTGGCCTGCCTGCCCATGCAAGCAAGTATAGAAAGCAGAACCCCCGGCGCTGCGGCCGGGGGCTGTGGAATGTGAGGTCTAATTGCCGCGTTAGGCCTTGGCGACCACGCGATCGACTTCCTTGAGGCGGGCAGCCTTGCCGCGCAGTCCGCGGATGTAGAACAGCTTGGCGCGGCGCACCTTGTAGCTGCGAATCTTCTCCACGCGGTCAACCACTTTGGAGTTGAACGGGAAGATGCGCTCCACTCCCTGGCCAAAGCTCATTTTGCGCACGGTGAAGGTGCCCTGGGGGCCGTGATTCACGGCGATAACAAGACCTTCAAAGGCCTGCAGGCGCTCTTTTTCGCCTTCCTTGATCTTGACCTGGACGCGAATCTGGTCGCCGGCAGCGAAATCGGGAAGGTCAGTGCGCTTCAGCTTGTCGGCCAGGCGCTGCATTACGGGATGAATAGACATGGTCGTTTCCTGCGATTGAACTCAGAGTCTTCAGTTTATCAGAGAATTGCGCGGAACACCTAATTGCGTCCGGCACTTGAAGCGCCTGAAAGAGCGCCGCCCAAACCCTCATCGAAAGAAGGGGATGTAGGCCTTTACGTGGGAGGAGTATTCGATAAATACGTCCTGAAACCGGTCGGCAAGCTGGCGGTCCTCGGAATAGACGCCAATCTCAATTCTCACCGGCGCCAGAATCCACAGGACCCAGCAGGTCGCAAGTTCTCCGATGGCCAAAGTGCGCACGACAGACCTCTCTTGCTTTATCGGCAGGAGGCGCGAATCGATTCCAGAGTTCGGCGGTCGGAGTCGCTGAGCGTGGCCCGCTCCAGGAGATCGGGCCGATTGAGGAAGGTCTTGCGGAGTTGCTGCTCGCGCCGCCAGCAGCGAATCTGCTGGTGGTCGCCGTTGAGCAGCACCGGCGGTACGGCAAGACCGGCGAACTCGGCGGGCCGGGTGTAATGCGGATAGTCGAGCAGGCCGCCCGCGCCATGCTGCGAGCGGGGAACGCCCTCTGCACCGGCGGCGATCTCCGCGTCCTCCGCGCCAAAGCTCTCAAACTCGCTGGAGGCCTGGTTGCCGAGGACACCGGGAAGCAGGCGCATCACGGCGTCCACCACCACGGCCGCAGCCAGCTCGCCGCCGCTCAGCACGTAGTCGCCGATGGAAAGCTCCATGTCGCAATAAAGCTCGTTGATGCGCTCGTCCACACCCTCATAGCGCCCGCAGAGCAGCACCACGCGGTCCATTGCCGCCAATTCACGGGCAAGAGCCTGCGTAAACGGCCGCCCTTGCGCGGAAAGCAGGATGACGAGCGTTCCGTGCACCGGTTCATCGGCCGGTTCACGTGCGGCCCTGGGGCCAATGCCGATCGATTCCAGCGCCTCGGCCAGCGGTTCCGGCTTCAGCACCATGCCTTCGCCGCCGCCGAAGGGCCGGTCGTCCACGGTGCGGTGGCGGTCATGCGTGAAAACGCGCAGATCGTGCAGCTCTACGCAGACCTTTCCCTCGGCTTGCGCGCGGCGAATGATGCCGTGCTCAAAAATACCCGCGAAAAGTCCGGGAAAGACGGTGATGATTTCGAAACGCATACTTGGCGGCTTTTGGCTCTCTGGTCAGATTACGCGAGAAGGCTGCATCCCGCTATTTGCCGCCTGCTCCGGGCGCGTTCAAGCCCGTCAGCCCATCGGGCAGAGCCATCTCGACCCTCTTTGCGGCAAGGTCAAGACGCCGCAGATAGCTCCGTGCGTAGGGGATGAGAATCTCTCCCGCCTTGCCGCGCACCACCAGCAGCGCCACGGGGCCGGCCGAGCGGTCCACGTCTTCAATGGCGCCTACCACGACCGGGGCGGAGCCGGCGACATCCACCAGTTCGCAGCCCACCAGGTCGCCGATGTAGGTCTCGTCTTCGCCGAGTGCGGCCCGCTGCGATAGGGGAATCGCGACGATCAGTCCTGCGAGCGTCTCGGCAGCCGAGATTGAGTCAATGCCGGCGAAATGGAGCACGATTCCGCCTTTGTGCAGCCAGTGAGCGGTCAGTTCCACGGGGCGACGTTCGCGATTTGCCGAGGCGGTTGCTCCAGCCCGCGTGGGCACGGCCATGGCGTCGGCTGCAACCAGCCAAAGCTCTTTGCGTTCAGCAAATTTCTCAGGAAAATCGGTCAGAATATCCGCGTAGACTTCGCCCTTGCGTCCCTGCGGGCGGCGGATCCGCGCAAGCCAAACCCAGGCATCCACGGCGATCACCAGGTGCCTTGGCAGTTGCGGCGGAGCCCGGACCTCGTCATCCTAGGCTTCGTCGTCCTCTTCCAGAATGTCGAGCGTGTAGCGGTGATGCAGCTTCATGCTGACGGCGCCGAGGATGGTGCGAACCGAGCGCGCCGTGCGTCCCTGCTTGCCGATCACCTTACCCACATCCTGTGGAGCAACGCGCAACTTGAGTACGGTGTTGTCGTCCCGGCCCACGGATTCGACCTCCACGGCGGACGGGTCATCCACCAGAGCCCGCGCAATCTCGCGGACCAGTTCGTCGACTGCGACCATATCGAGATTGGTCATGCACTTGCCTCTGACCGTATGCGTCCTGCTAGGAGCATCTTGGACTGGTGCGCGAATAGTAGCACACACTTGGGCCCTCGTCAGCACCCGTGTATGCTATTCCGCCGGCGGAGGGATCGCCAGGTTGAGGAAAAAACGGCCTAGACGGCCGCGGGTTCAGCGGCCTGCACCGGATGGCGCGAAACCAGCTTGGCCACGGTAGTCGACATCTGGGCGCCCACTCCGCGCCAGTAGGCAATCCGCTCGTGCTTCAGGTCCACTGAGGCGGGGTTGGTGCGGGGATTGTAGGTGCCCACCACTTCAATCGAGCGGCCGTTGCGTGCGCGGTCCTTCTCAATGACCACGATGCGGTAGTGGGGTTGCTTGCGGGCGCCGAAACGCGCCAAACGAATCATAACCACGAGGATACGGTTCCTTTCAAAATCAAAAAGCTGCTGCGGTCTCCCAGGGGGTCGCCCATCGGCATTCTGCCAACGGAGCAAAGGAAAGGCCAGACTGCGAGTCCGGCCGAAGCGAGACACAACACCTAAGTATCGCTGAAAACTGCCGTTCGAGGCAAGCCGCGCGCGCACAAAACAGGATACGCGCTCGCGGGGTGGAGACCGCCTGCGGCTCAGCCTTGCAGGGGTTCCTTTGAATTGGATTGTGCGCCGGCAGCGTCCCGGGCGGACGAATTTTGGCCAGGGAAGAGGAATCGCAGCATGGGCCGGACGCGTGTGGCCCAGCTGGTCTCGTCGTGCGTGCCACCTTCTACGCGCTCAAAATGCAGGGTTTCTCCCGGCCGCCAGCCGTTGGCCTTGAGCCGGCGCGCCAGCTGCTCGGCGTCTCGAAGCGTGC
Organism: Occallatibacter sp.; assembly: GCA_035534635.1. GTDB lineage: Bacteria > Acidobacteriota > Terriglobia > Terriglobales > Acidobacteriaceae > Telmatobacter. The sequence continues at coordinate 20,163 of DATLRP010000028.1, read as the reverse complement.
GGTGACCCTCCCGATCACCCACGTCCAGCCACATCCGCGGCCGTTCCCAGATTTGCGGCGCGCGCTCATTCAGGATGCCCAAGATGCTTTTGCGATTCCACCAGACGCTGGGCGAAAGAATCGCCAGCTTGCCGAAACACTCTGGATGGACCAGCGCAAGATAGAGCGAAACCAAGCCGCCGAGCGACGAACCGCCCAGACCGGTGTGCTCGCGCCCGCGCAGCACGCGGTAGGTTTCGTCCATCCATGGTATCAGCTCACGGGTCAGCAGCAGGCCATATTGGTCGGCTTCGCCGCCGCCCATCTCGCGGTTTGCGTCGGGCGTGTACTCGGCCAGTCGGCGGTCGCCGGTGTTGTAAATGCCCACGAGGATGAGCGGCTCCACTTCGCCGGCCTCGATGGCCGCGTCAGCCTGCTCGCGCATCTGCCACGTCCGCCCCTTAACGAAGGATGTCTCGGGGTCGAAGAGGTTCTGGCCGTCCTGCAGATAAAGCACCGGATAGTCGCGCTCCGCACGCTCGTCGTAGTCGGGCGGCAGGTAGACGATCAGGTCGCGCTTATCCGGCAAATAAACGCTGGTGAAGTCGCGATGAAGGCGGAGGCGGGGATGCGGCGGAGCGATTGGGGCCGCAATCACCGCGTCAAGGGCTTCCAGTTTCGATTGTCTCTGCGGATTCAATCGTGCGGGTTCCTGCCAGGAGTTTTGCCGGTTTGCGCGGGCTGCGCTCGAGGCCCGGAAATCCGTGAATCTGCGCCAGCCCGTGGCTGTTACAGTATCAAGAATAACCGCGGTTCTCCAATGTTCTGAAAACGCGAAACCCAGAACAAAATCTCCGGAGCGGAAAGCTCACAACCCCACAACAGAGAGCCGAGAGCAGGACGAGAGCAGGACACGATCAATGCATCGCGAGTATCACAAGTGGCATTTCGGCCGCCTGGGCCGCGAGATGGAGCTGCTCGTCTTTGGCCACGCCGGGCTTCCGGTGCTGGCCTTCCCCACCTCCTGCGGCAGGTTTTACGAGCTCGAAGACCGTGGGTTGATCGGCGGGCTGGCCGGGCGCATCGACGCCGGACAACTGCAATTTTTCTGCGTGGATTCGCTCGATGGCGAGAGCTGGTACAACCGCGGGGTTCCGCCGCGCTGGCGCATCGCGCGCCACATGCAGTACGAGGACTATCTGACTCAGGAAGTGGTGCCGCTCATCCGTGGAAGGAACCGCGACCCGCACCTGGTGGCGTTGGGATGCAGTTTCGGCGGCTATCACGCGGCGAATATCGCGCTGCGCCACCCGGACCTCTTCACCGGAATGTTGTCGATGTCCGGCGCGTTTGACGTGAGCGGCTTTCTCGGCGGCTACTACGACCAGGACTGCTACTTCCACATCCCCGCGCACTATCTGCCGAACATGAGCGACCCGTGGTATCTGGACCGATACCGCCGCAACCAGTTCGTGCTTGCCACCGGATGGGACGACCACTGCCTGGGCCAGAACCAGAACCTGGCGCGCATCCTGGGCGAGAAGGGCATTCCCCACCAGCTTTACATCTGGGACAGCCTGAATGCGCATGACTGGCCCACCTGGCAGCGCATGATGCAGGAGTATCTTTAACGAGCAGGGCCGCGTGGAGCCCGCGGCACGCGACGAAGCATCGTCCAAAGTGCCAGTACGGCTTCTCCACAACTTTCCGTGCCGTGTTGGCTGGTGACCGCGCGGAGCGGTGGTACAAACGAATCTGACCGCAAAGGAGATCCACCGAATGAGCGAACGGAATCCTTACGCGAAGTTTCTGGACGGCAGGCCGCTGGAAGTGATTCTGTCGACCTCGGCTTCCGCGCTGACTCAGGCCATCAAATCCCTCGGCCCGGAACGGGCCTCCGAGCCGATTGCGCCCGGCAAGTGGAGCCCCGCGCAGATTGCCTGCCACCTGGCCGACTGCGAAGTGGCCTTTGGGTTCCGGCTGCGGCAAACGCTGGCTGAGGACAACCACACCGTGCAGCCCTTCGATCAGGACAAATGGGCGCAGAACTATGCCGGAATGACGGTGGCGCAGGCGCTGGTGACCTTTGCCGCCTTGCGCAACTGGAACCTGCAGCTGATCCGCACTGCCTTGCCCGGGAACGCCGACAGGAAAGCGACCCATCCCGAGCGCGGCGAACAAACCTTTGGCGGCATGGTGGAGCTGATGGCCGGGCACGATCTGAACCACCTGTCGCAGTTGCAAAAGGCGGTCTCGCAACTAAGCAAAGAAGAGTAGACGCAGAAAGCGCGCCACTCCATCCGCCGCAGTCTAGTGTTTAGCCGCGGCCGTGTTGTCCGCGCGGTCGTCGTCCGGCAGCAGATGGTCTGGATCGATGGTGGCCGAGGCGATGGGCTTATCGCCCGTCCACACCAGCTCAGCCTTGGACTCCCAAGTTTCCCAGGGCAGACGGAAACGCGCTTTGGCTCCGTCGGTGTAGGTGACCTCGACGGTTGCGGGAAGGACGAGTTGGCCTTTGTTCACCAGCGTCAGGCGGTTGCCGTCGATGCCGGTGATGGCCATGTCGAAGCGCCAGTTATGCATAAACCACCCGCGCCAGAACCAGCCGAGGTCCTCGCCGCCCGCGCTCGACATCTCGCGGAAGAAGTCCGAGGGCGAGGGATGCTTGAAGGCCCAGTCGCGAATGTACTTGCGGAAGGCCCGGTCAAAGCGCTCCTTGCCCAGAATCTGGTCGCGCAGCAGAACCAGGCCGTAGGCCGTCTTGAAGTAGCTGACCGGATGCGTCAATGGCCAGGGGATCGCGTCGGCGGGCATCAGGATGTTGGGTGCGTCGGGATTGTCGAGAACCTTCAAAATCGTGTCCGCCGGCTCGCCGCCCGCGGAGTACTCGGAGTCGCGTTTGGGTCCGTAGACGCCGCCATCAAAGCCGGCCGACTCGCCGATGTCGATGAAGGTGTTGAAGCCCTCGTCCATGAAGGCGTTCCGGCGCTCATTGGAGCCGACGATCATGGGGAACCAGTTGTGGCCCACCTCGTGAGCCGTGACCCAGAAGAGTTCCTTGCCTTTGTCGTCGATGCCGTCGAAGGCCACTGCCGGATACTCCATGCCGGAAGAGAAGCCGGCCACATTGATGGCGTTGGGCCAGGGGAAGGGATACCACTGCCGCGAGAAGCGCTCGACCGTGTCCTTGACATATTCGGTTGAGCGCGACCACGCATCCTGGCCTGCGCTCTCGGGCGGATAGAAGCTCTCGGCCAGGGCGGTCTTGCCTCCCGGCAGGCGAATGCGCGCGGCGTCCCACAGAAAGGCCGGGCTAGCGCTCCACACCACGTCGCGCGTGTGGTCCATGTGGAAATGCCAAGTGAGCGCAGCGCCTGATTCGGGCCTGCTGGCCACATGATGCACGTCTTCCGCGCTGCGAATCATGACGGTTTTGTCGCTGCTGTGCGCCTCGGCCAGCCGCGCGATCTCTGTCTTCGTCAGCACCTGCTGGGGATTCATCAGCGCGCCGGATCCGGCGACGATCATGTTGCTGGGGACGGTGACGTAGTAATCGAAGTGTCCGTATTCGAGGTAGAACTCGCTGCCAAGGTAGGGCAGCGTGTCCCATCCGCGCAGGTCGTCGTAAACACACATGCGTGGATACCACTGCGCGATGTCGAAAATGGGGCCGTCCTTCGACATGCCCCACGAAGTGCGCCCGCCCCACTTGCCTGGAATGGTGTAGTGATAGCGGATGTGGATGCGAAGCGCGCCCCCCTTCGGAGCCAGCGGCTGGTCCAGGCGAATCTGCATGCGCGTATCGCTGATGAGGGTGCTCGCCTTTTCGGTCTTCGCGCCGCGCTCAATCGTCACCGAGTCCAGTTGAAAGCCATCTGTGAACTGCGGCTGGGAATTTTCTGCATTGCGGCGGCGGCGTGGGGATACTCCCGTCATCCGATGCGCGCGTGAATCTTTTCGATAAGTGTTCTGCTCCATGTGCAGCCAGAGGCTGTCGAGCGCATTGGGACTGTTGTTGATGTAGGTAATCACCTCGTCGTTGCGAAGGACTTTGTCTTTGGTGTCGAGCACTGCATGCATCCCATAATCCGCCTCGTTTTGCCAATACGCGGGTCCAGGTGCGCCGTTGCCAGAGCGGTAGGCGTTCACCGGCTGGGGCAGCGTGAGCGGCGCAAAGGCAATGCGCGGGTCATAGTGCTTCGTGGCGTCTTGCGCTGCGGCAAACGGCGCGGCTAGAGTGGCCAGTGCGAGCACAAGGAGACACGCGAGTTTTTCCCTGGCGGAAAGATGCATGGGGCAACGCCTCCGTGGAGCTGTGGACGAGCGCGACCGCGGGGGACGGCCTCACTCCAAGCATATCGCGCGGGCAGCATACCGCGCAGGTGCTTAAGCACCGTGTGCGAGGCCCTTGGAAGAATTCTTCAGGAGTGGCCACGGCTCCCTTACACTGGGAGCAAACGCGGGGCGTTTCCCAGCCCACACGCCCGCGAGGCCGGCCAGCCACGGAGGCTTTCGATGAAGAAGATCGGCGTTCTGTTCGGGATGGAAAACAGCTTTCCCGGCGCACTGGTGGAAGCGATCAACGCGCGTCATGTGGAAGGCATCTCGGCCGAATTTGTGGAGACCGGCGCCGTGCCGCTGAACGAGACGCCGCGCTACACGGTAATTGTCGACCGCATCTCGCACGACATTCCGTTTTATCGCGCCTTCCTGAAGCACGCCGCGCTGAACGGCACGATCCTCATCAACAACCCTTTCTGGTGGTCGGCCGATGACAAGTTTTTCAACTACACGCTGGCGGCCAAGCTCGGCGCGGCGGTGCCGCCCACGGTCATCCTGCCGCACAAGCAGCATCCTGCGGGGACGACCGATCGGTCGATGCGCAATCTCGAGTATCCGCTGGACTGGGACGCCGTTTTTGCTTATGTGGGCGAGCACGGATTTCTGAAGCCTGTGGATGGCGGCGGCTGGCGCGACGTGCATCACGTGCGCAGCCGCGAGGAATTCTTTCGCGCCTATGACCAGTCGCGAGACCTGTGCATGATGTATCAGAAGGCCGTCGACTTTCAGGAGTACTTTCGCTGCTATGTCGTTGGGCAAAAGAAGGTCCACATCATGCCCTACGATCCGCGCCTCCCTTTTCACGAGCGCTACCTGAAGGATCCGCCCGCCTACGAAAAGAAGCTGCTGCAGCGCGTAGAGCGCGACGCCCTCACGCTGTGCCGCGCGCTGGGCTACGACCTGAACACGGTGGAGTTCGCCGTCGAAAGCGGCATTCCTTACGCTATCGATTTCATGAATCCCGCGCCGGACGCGGACCTGCACTCGGTAGGTCAGGCGAACTTCGATTGGATTGTGAAGGAGATGGCTGACCTGGCAATCGCCAAGGCAAAGCATGCGCCGCAGGCGCCGGAGCTGCGCTGGGCAGCCCTGCTGAGCGGCCCCGCGAACGAAAGCAGGAAGCCCAAACCTGCCAGGAAAAAAGTCGCCGCGAAGGCAAAGGCGCGGCCGGCGGCAAAGAGGAGCAATGTCAACGGCGCTGAAGCGTGAACTTCTGCATTCGCCGCGGAAAACCGGCCTGACCGCGCCAAAAGCTGACATACAATGAGCGCAGGCGGGGCCGAGGACAACCGATGCGACCATCCTTCTCGCTGGGGATCGAAGAGGAGTACCAGACCGTCGATCCGGTGACACGCGACTTGCGCTCGCACATTGAAACAGAGATGCTGGCCGCCGGAAAACTGCGGTTGCAGGAGCGCGTGAAGGCCGAGATGCACACCTCGGTGGTTGAGGTGGGCACACGCGTCTGCGTCAATATTGAGGAGGCCCGAGCCGACCTCTACGAGCTGCGCCGAGAGATGCTCCGCCTGGCGCGAGATCACAAGCTGCTGCTGGTGGCCGGAGCAACGCATCCCTTCGCCGACTGGCGCACGTAGGAGATTTGCCCTGACCCGCGCTATCACCAGGTGGTGAAGGACCTGCAACTGGTGGCGCGCGCCAACCTCATCTTCGGTCTGCACGTCCACGTGGGCATTGAGGACCGCGAAGCCGTCATCCGCATCATGAACTCGCTGCGCTACTTTCTGCCGCACATCCTGGCACTGGCCACCAATTCGCCCTTCTGGCTTGGCCTGAATACGGGATACAAGGGCTACCGTGCCAAGGTGTTTGAGAACTTTCCCCGCACCGGAATCCCTGACTCCTTCTCGAGCTACAGCGAGTTCGAAAACTACGTGAGCCTGCTGGTCCGCACCAACTGCATCGACAACGCCAAGAAGATCTGGTGGGACATTCGGCCGCATCCGTTCTTCAATACGGTGGAGGTTCGCGCCTGCGACATTCCACTGCGCGCCGAGGAATCCGTGGCCATCGCCGCGCTGATCCAGGCCACCGCGGCCTTCCTTTACAAGCTGCACGAGGCCAACCAGGACATTCGCCAGGACACGCACTCGCTCATTACCGAGAACAAATTTCGCGCCGTGCGCTACGGGCTGGACGGCAAGCTGATTGATTTCGGCAAGCAGCAGGAGGTTCCATTGCGCGATCTGATCGAGGAACTGCTGATCCTGGTCGATCCCATGGTGGAAGAGCTCGGAAGCCGCAAAGCCATCGAAGGAATCCGCTGGATTCTTGCGCACGGAACCGGCGCCGACCGGCAGTTGAAGGTCTTCGAGGAGTCCAAAGGCGACCTGAAGGCGGTGGTGGATTACATGGCGGCGGAGACCGCCGAGGGACTGGACGGATGAGGCGGCCACGAAGGCTTGACTGAGGACTTGCACCCCGCAGACTCGCCTTCACGCCGTTTTTTCGATACCCTCATGGAATACCCGTCTGGAGTTTTCAAGCCCGCAAGGAGTGCCTGTTCCGACGCATGAATGACACAGGAAAACGTCTAGCTTCGCGCGCTTATCCCGCGGAGTTCACACACGGCGCGCTCTCTGCCGTGACCACTTGCCTGCGCATCGATCCGGCTGAATAGGTGACGCTGATTACCGACCGCGCCACCGAGGCAATCGGTGCGGCGCTGGCCGCGCAGCTTGCAGAGCGCGGCTGTCCGTGGAATGCCTTTGTCCTCGAGGATCTCGCGCCGCGGCCGCTCGCAGACATGCCGCACGCCGTTCTGGCGGACATGGAGAGCTCCGCCGTGTCGATTTTCGCCGTGCAGGTGCAGCCCAATGAACTGCGCTCTCGGATGCAGATGACCGACGTGGTAAATCGCCGGCACATGCGCCACGCGCACATGGTCAACATCACGCCGGAGATTATGTGCCAGGGCATGCGCGCGGATTTTGACCTGGTGGACCGGCTCAGCCAGAAAGTGCTGGAGCGCGTGCGCAAGGCCACCAGAATCCGGGCCACAACGGCGGCGGGAACCGGCATTACCGCGGAGATGAATCCCGCGTACAAGTGGTTTAAGACCTCCGGAATCATTTCGCCGGAGAAGTGGGGCAACCTGCCCGGCGGCGAGTGCTTCACCTCGCCGGGCGAGGTGAACGGCACCTTTGTGGTGGATGGTGTGGTGGGCGACTGGCTTTGCGCGCGCTACGGGCTGCTGGCGTCTTCGCCGCTGACCATCGAGATTGCCGGCAACCGCATCGTGCGCTGCAATAGCGTGAACAGGCAGCTCGAAGAAGATTTCTGGGCCTACACGCACACGGACGAAAACTCCGACCGCGTGGGCGAATTTGCCATCGGCACCAACCTGGGCGTGGAGCGCGTCATCGGCAACATTCTGCAGGATGAGAAGTTTCCGGGCATCCACATCGCCTTCGGCAATCCCTATGGCGAACACACGGGCGCGCCCTGGCGCTCCGGAACGCACATTGACGTGGTGGGGCTCGGCTTCAACATCTGGCTTGAGTCTGGCGAGGGCCAGGAGCAGATCATGCGCGACGGCCGCTTTTTGATCGCCGCTTAGAGCGCGCTGCAAGCCCTTGAGCGGGCGAGAAATCCTGCATCCACACATGCGCCACGCGTCATCCAATCAAGCGATGACTACTACCACGGCTTCTTCATTACGCACACTTGGCAACTCTGACTTGGCACTCACTCCCATCGGCTTTGGCGCCTGGGCCATTGGCGGCGGCAACTGGGAATTCGCGTGGGGCGCCCAGGACGACGACGAGTCGATTTCCGCCATTCACCGCGCGCTCGACGTGGGCATCAACTGGATTGATACAGCGGCCATCTACGGGCTAGGCCACTCGGAAGAGATTGTCGGCAAGGCGCTCAAGGCCGCCAGCCATAAGCCGTTCATCTTCACAAAGTGCTCCATGCGCTGGCATCAGGACCGGTCAATTTATCGCTCGCTGAAGGCCGGCTCGCTGGCTGAAGAACTGGAAGGCTCGCTGCGCAGGCTCGGCGTGGAAACCATCGACCTTTATCAGGTTCACTGGCCCAATCCCGAGGAGGAGATCGAGGAGGGCTGGGCGCAGCTCGAGCGATTTCGCGAGCAGGGCAAAGTGCGCTGGCTCGGGGTTTCGAATTTCTCTGTCGAGCAGATGAAACGGGCGCAGGCGATCGCGCCCATCACCAGCCTGCAGCCGCCGTACTCGATGCTGCGTCGCGCCATTGAAGCGGAGATTCTGCCTTTCACGCAGGCGCATGGCATCGGGGTGATCTATTATTCGCCGATGGTTTCCGGGCTGCTGACGGGCAAGATGACGCGAGATCGCATTGCGACTCTTCCCGCGGATGACTGGCGGCGGCGCGCGGCGGAGTTCAATGAGCCGCGCCTGAGCCGCAATCTGAAACTGGTGGAGTTGCTGCGCGAGATTGGCGACGGCCACGGAGTGACGCCGGGAGTGGTGGCGGTGGCGTGGACGCTGCATCATCCGGCCGTGACCGCGGCGATTGTGGGAGGGCGCAGCGCTCAACAGGTGGAACAGATGGCGGGGGCCTTGGACTTTCGGCTGACGGATGAGGAATACGGGCGGATTGTCGGCTTTCTGGGCGACCATCCTGCTTAGAGCAAAGCCAGGGTAGCAGTGTCCTTGCGGGCCTGGTGCAAGGTCGCCGCTCCCTGTTGGTCGCGTCCACTTGAACGCCGTGGTTTTGTGGGATACACCAACCCTGGCCTTGCTGTGGCCGCGGCAGCTCATTTCGGCAACAAAAAACCCCGGCGGGTGCCGGGGCTTTTGCGTAGGTGATGAGACGGCGTTACATGGCCGCCACAAAGTCGGGAAGGATGATGGCTGCGTTTGCCTGCAGAAGCTGGGTCATCCGCGCGGCCATTCCGGTATACATGGAAGCGGCACGGAAGGCATTCACGCGGACGCCTTCGCTGGCATGGCTGAAGGCGTATTGCGCAAGGGCCATCAGCACGCACACCCGAATCTGCATGGCGTCACTGCGGAGGGTTTCCACCAGTTCGCGGTCCACGGCCTCGCAGTGTTTGGCGGCGAAATCCGCCAGCTCCAGCATGGTGCGGGCATTCTGGAACATGGCCCAAAGCCCATGGGCGCCTCGGATGGCTTCCCAGGTCTCTGCAGGCGTGGTGTTCAGCCCTTCTTTCCACAGGAAATGGTCGCTGAGATCCCGTCCGCTCCAATCGGTGCGCAGGCGGCAGAGGATGGTCTCCCACGACTGTGTGTTTCGGCGGCGAACACTCGCCCGCCAGCGGACAAGGTAAGCGGCCACTGCAACCAAGGCGACGATTTGGATCAAAAGAAGCATTCGATATCCTCAGGCCAGCCTAATCTTCCTGGTTTGCCAGGAACGGGAATGTCCAACCGGCTCAGACTGTTTGTACTACTACTACCAGAACTCATCGTGAGTTTGGAGGAAAATCTTGTCGAATTGGGAAGATTTGTGTTCACCTCGGTACCCAGCTGCACAGCCTCACAAGTAATCTAGGGTAACCCGCACCTGAAATCAATGATACTTTCCGGTGACCGCACACGGGGCGAAGTGTTAGCCAGTATACCCAGGCCTGCAGGAAGTGCCTCAAGCTGAAAACCCTTGGAAATCAAGGAATTGGCGACCAGGGCGAGCGGGGGACTGCTAGAGCCGGTTGCCGTCTCCGGGGCGCGGCTTGCCGGTATCGGAAAGGGCAATCCGGTTGGAACGTGCCACGCCGGCCATGGCAAGCAGCAGATTGCGCATTTGCGGGGTGAATTCCCGGCGCTCCGCCTGTTTCTGCGCGAAGCAGAAGGTCCAGTAGAGCAGAGAGCACAGATAGCTCAACAGTTCGATCCGGTTCCAGCGTGCATACTCAGCCGCTGTTGTCTGGTGCGCCTGCAGCATCGCTGCACCCAGGCAGACCAATGAGTAAAAGCCGAGCCCGGTGGCCACCTGGAGTTCTCGATCGCGCCAGCCGATCGATAAAAGCTGACTTCCACCGGCAAGCAATAGGAACAAGAGAACCCGCATCATCGCAGTGGTCTGTTGCAGGTGCATGATATGTCGAATCAGATTGTTGGGTGAGGAGATGACCGTCCCCTGCACAAGCGGCCAAATTGCAGCACCGAGCACGAGAGTTGCCAGCGAGATGTAGAGAAGCGTGAGTCTAGACAACGAGGAGCGGATCGGCCTTAGCACAGACCACGTAAGCTCAATCACTACAGCGACCTCAAGCATTGAGGTCACGAAAGTCTCGATAAGGTAGGCTACGGTATAGAGCCCGCGATAAGAATGCAGAATGAAATAGCTGCCCGCCGTCCCAGTGACGTCCCAAGCGCAAAGGAGGCAGAAAAATGGGAGAATCCGCCAAACACGGCGGTAGAAAAGGAGCCCGATAACAAGCAGCTCTACCAGTATCCCTGCCAGCCAGATTGCGTTATCCAACGTCATCATCGACATCCAAAAGAATCTTATCGGCGCGATGAGCCAAGTCTAGCAGGGCTTCAGACACTTCGTTGGGCTTGGTTTCCCGGTCGGGCGATGAGATCGCCTCAGGCAACATTCCCAGTTGGAAAGGGATTCATCGGGACAGCCGCAACGTTCCCCGTTGGAAAGGGATTCATCGGGACAGCCGCAATGTTCCCCGTTGGAAAGGGATTCATCGGGACAGCCGCAATGTTCCCCGTCGGAAAGGGATTCATCGGGACAGCCGCAATGTTCCCTGTTGGAAAGGGATTCATCGGGACTGAGTTTGCGTAAACCATTGACGCACATAGAATTGCGCCAGACGCGACAGCGGCAATCTTGAAAAGATTCGAACGCATAAACCAGTACTCCTTGAGCAACATATAGAGAGCTGCAAATGCAGACTAACCCAAAAGTTGCATTTACGCTACAACAAAAGTGTCACATTTTAGACATTTTTTAGCTGGGGATTGGTGTAGTGGGTGTGGGTCGTGAGCATGCAGCGCAATTCGGGCTCGAAACTGACTCCTGCGGGGCATTTTGGCGCAGTCTCGACCCAGCCAGGTCCGCGCGAGGACCGGAAACTGGCAGGGAATGGAACACTTCCAGGGGAGGCCGGGCCTTTGGGACCCTACACTTGGAGAAGTGACCGGAGGCCGAGAGGCTCGAGATGAGCAGACGAGTGCCGGGTGGGATCGGCCAAAGTAACTGGCCCGGCAAGTGGCACGGCGAGGAACCCGGACGCGGGCCGGAAAACGGGTCCGGAAGCCGGCCCGGAAGCGGGCCGAGAAGGAATTGGCGCTGATTCCCGAGTTGCGTGACGGCTTTCTGCGGAAGTTCAGCCCGGAGAAGTATGCCCGGCTGCTCAGGCGGCTGGACGAGCAGTGCGGGGCGAAGATTTCCTTCCGGGTTGCGGAAACGCCGGTTTTTGTGCGGTATGGGCTGCTGGACGCGATGGCCAGCGAGGGCGAGGCTCTGCTGCAGGCCCTGATGGGCGATGTGGCCTATCTGGCCGCCGCGCGGCAGGCGATTCCGCCAGAGTATTGCGTGGCCGGGGAGCCAGAGCGCCCGCATTTTTTGACGGCTGATTTCGCCCTGGAGCGGGATGCCGAAGGCACGCTCTCTCCACGGCTGGTCGAAATCCAGGCTTTTCCGTCGATCTTCGGGTTTCAGGCGCTGCTGTGCTCGGCTTATCAGGAGGTTTTCGGGCTCGATCCGGGGTTGAGGTGTTTTCTGGGCGGCCTGGAGGAGCCGGATTACTGGAAATTGCTCGCCCGGACCATTCTGGGCAATGAGGATCCGGAGCAGGTGGTTCTGGCCGACGTGGATCCCCAGCGCCAGAAGACGCTGCCCGACTTTCTTGTGACGGCAAGGAGGCTGGGAATTGCCGTGGTGGATATTGCCATCCTGGAGCCGGAAGGCAAGACGCTGCATTATCGAGACCAAACGGGGCGGCGCATCCCGATTCGGCGCATCTATAACCGCGCCATTGCCGACGAACTGGCGGCGCGCGGGGTGAAGCTGCCGTTCGACCTGACCCGGCTCTGGGACGTGGAATGGGCGGGCCACCCCAACTGGTATTTCCTGGTGAGCAAGTTTTCGCTTCCGCGGCTTTGGCGCTCGGCGGCCGGCCGGCGCGTGGTGCCGCCCGCCGTCTTTCTCTCGGAGTTCCTGGAGGGGGGCGGACGTACGGAGCTGGAAGCGGCGGGAGTGCCGCTGCCGATGCCGGGGCCGGATGCCGTCTGCGACGACCTGCTGCTGAAGCCGCTCTTTTCCTTTGCCGGCAAGGGGATTGAGTTTGCCCCGACCCAGGCGCGGCTGGAGTCCATTCCGCAGGGAGAGAGGCCAGGCTATCTGCTGCAACAGAGAATGCGCTTTGAGCCGACGATTGCCACTCCGCAGGGGCTCACCCAGGCCGAGTTTCGTATTTTGTATCTCTGGCCGGGGGGCGGACGGCTGACCTCGGCGATTTCGCTCATCCGGCTGGGGCGGGGCAGGATGATGGGCGTGGACCATAACCGCAATCAGGAGTGGGTTGGCGCCTCCGCGGGGTTCTTTCCGGGGAAAGAACGCATCAAATGAGACAAATGACGCTGGACGGGGGGTTCGATTCGGGGTTACCGTTAACGAATCGATTACCCGCGAGAAACTTTGGTGCCGTATGGTGAATAAGAAATCTTCGGTACAGTTTCATTCAGGCCCGCGCAAACGGACTGAGGAAAAGTCTATGGACAGCTCAACATCGGTTGTTTCGCAGAAGGGCAAACGCTCTCGCCGGAGTGCGCCGCGGCAGGAAGTGCGCTGCGCGGTACGGTTTCCGCTGATGATTCCGGCCACTCTCTCGATGGGAAAGGACGAGCGCGACGCCACGACGCGCAACGTCTCGGCCAGCGGCGTACTGTTCACGGTGGACAAGGAACTGCTGGTGGGGCAGGACATCCTCTTCTCCCTGCGGATGCCGGGCGACGTGCTAGGTGCGACGCACGACGTAATGGTTCGTTGCAGCGGACGTGTGGTACGCTGCTCCACAAGCCAGGACCAATATCAGGCTGCTGCTACGATCGATGATTATCGATTCGTCGAGCAGTAGAATGAATGCATTTAATTTCGGCCTTCTATGGAACTTTTCGACGAAACCCCTGACGGCGAAGTAGCGGACGGACCGGTCAGGCCGGGAGCGATCCGGATCATTCTTGCCGATTCCCAGGCGATTTACCGTGTGGGAATCCGTAAGATTTTTGCGCTGGAAGACGACCTGCGGGTCGTGGCGCAGGCCGATTCGATTGAAAATCTTCGCGCCGCCATTGAGCGCTATCCGACCGACGTTGTGCTGATGGAAGGCGGCCTGCTGACGGGCACGGCCAACGTGATTCCTGAGCTGATGAAGCAGGCCCCGGACATCAAGCTGATTGTGCAGGCGGTGGCCAGCGATGAGAGCCAGACCGTGGAACTCTACCGGCGCGGCGTGCGCGGCATTATTACGCGCGCCATTTCGCCGGACCTGCTGGTGCGCTGCGTGCGCAGGATCGCGGCCGGAGAGACGTGGATCGACAACCAGTCAGTGAACTGGGTGATCGAGGCCTATCGCTCGCAGGCGGCGGCGCTGGTGAGCCCGCGCAGCCAGCCGCGGCTTTCGCCCAAGGAACTGGCCATCATCACCTGCATCACGCAGGGCAAGCGCAACAAGGAGATTGCCTTCCAGCTTGGGACGACCGAGCAGGTGATCAAGAACTACCTGCGCAAGATTTATGACAAGCTCGGCGTTTCCGACCGCCTGGAGCTTGCGCTCTACTGCCTGCACAACAAGATCATCCATGCCGATTCCGACGAAGAGGCGGCTCTTTCCAAGGTGGCCAGCCGGTAAGACGGGTGCAATCTTGCCGCGACCGCGCCGGATCTCCGGCGCTTTTTCATTTTTGTGCTTCAGGCTTTCGTGAGTGTGGCGGGCTTGCAGTCGCAGCTTACGCCCGCGGTGGAGGTTCCGCCGTCGCACGCAACCGGGCCATTGCCGTCGACGCAGTGCCGGCGCGCGGCTTCAAGCAGGCGTGTGAGTTCGGCAAGCTCTTTGTTGCTGAGGTGGCCGAGCAGGTCTTTCGGCGCCTGAAGAATCACCGGGTCCATCTGGCGCAGCAGTTCGAGGCCGGCGGCGGAGATGCGGGTCCACACCACGCGGCGGTCTTTTTTATCCCGCTGGCGATGGATGAGCTTGAGAGCGGCGAGCCGGGAGAGCAGGCGGGTGATGTCGGGAACCGCGGTGATCATGCGGTCGCCGATGGCCGTGCAGTTGAGCCCCTGCGGCTCGGCGCCGCGCAGGATGCGCAGGACGTTGTACTGCGTGGAGGTGATGCCCCACTGGCGAGTGCTGTGGTGGAAGGCGCGCTCAAGGCAATCGGCGGTGCGCAGCACGTTGAGCAGCGCCTCCTCTTCCGGCCCGGAGAAGGGCTGCTGCTGGGCGATTTCGTGCTTGAGGGCTGCCATGGCCAATCCGATCTGTTTTTCCAGCTGCGCGTCTGCTGTCGAAAGCACGTCTGTTGCGCGCCCGATCCGTGAGCGGGGCGGAGCTACTGCCTCACGATGTCCATGTCGATGGTGAGATCGATCTGGTCGCCGACGATCTTGTCAGGATAGCCGAGGGCGATATTGAAGTCGGTGCGGTTGATGGTTGTGGTGGCGGAGAAGCCTTCATGCTCCTTCTGGTCCATGCCAGTGATCGGGCCTGTGGGGCCGTCCACCTGGAGGACGATGGGCTTTGTGACGCCGTGGAGCGTGAGGTTGCCGGAGACGGCGAGGCCGCCGGGGGCTTTGGCCACGCTGGTGCTGACGAAGTTGGCCCTGGGAAACTGGGCGACGTTAAAAAAGTTGGGGCCTTTCAGGTCGGTGTCGCGCATGCCGTCGCCAGTGTCCACGCCGGAGACGTCGATGGAGACGTCGACCGAGGATTTCGAGATGTCGGCCTGGTCAAGGACAATTTTTCCTGTGATGGGGCCGAAGTGGCCGCGGACCCGGGAGAGGCTCATGTGCACGACGGAGAAGCTGACGTCGCAGTGGGCTGGGTCAGGCGTCCATGTGGAGGTTTGCGTGGAGGTTTGCGCCAGGGCGAGGGGAGCGGTAAGAGCGAGGATGCCGCCGAGGAGAGCCAAACGGTTCATGAAAAATCCTTTCAAAAGAAGGGTCGCGCAGACGGGGAATGCGAGCCGGACCTTCATCGGGCGTGCGGCCCGGGATGCGCGGTGTCCTATCCAATCAGACGCGCGAGGGAGGGTATTTGTTGCAACAAATAATTCGGGAGCGGACAGAGTTCGAGCCGCGAAATCCACAACGCCAGTTGAAAGGTTGGGGTGGTTCGCGATGGAATGCAGGGAAGCGCGGCGCGGGGCGGGCGCGAGAAGATGATGGGCAAGCAGGAACAACAAGCTGGGGGCAACAAGCGGAGGGCGGCGCGTGCTGGGCAAGCTGGAATTGATTGTGGGGCCGATGCGGAGCAACAAGACGGCGGAGCTGCTGCGGCGGATCGAGATTCGGCGGCAGTATGCCAAGCAGGATGTGCTGTTGCTGAAGCCGAGCGACGACACGAAGTCAGAGGCAGGGCTGGTGGAGAGCCGGAACCGCAACGGCTGCGGGCGGATGGAGGCGCTGGAATTCCGGTCAGCGGACCCGTGGAGCGCGCTGCCCCTGCTGGCCGAGGCCGAGGAGCGGATTGGCAAGCGCGTGGAATGCATGGCGATTGACGAAGGGCAGTTTGTGCAGGATCTTTTCCTGTTTACCAAGCGGCTGCTGGAGCGCGGATACGACGTGATGGTGAGCGGACTGGAGCTGGATTTTCGCGGGCTGCCGTTTGGGGAGATGCTGGATTTGTCGTGGCTGGTGCGGACCTACTCGGGAAACCTGACGGAGCTGGTGGCCTATTGCAGTTGCGGGGCGAAGGCGCTTTATCCGCAGCGGCTGGTGGACGGCAAGCCCGCGCAGTATGACAGTCCGGTGATTATGGCGGGGGATTTCTACGAGCCGCGCTGCGCGGAGCACTTTATTCTGCCGGGGCGGCCGCACTAGAGCAAAGCGCGTCCGCATTCGAGCAAAGCCGGGGTTGCTGCGTCCGATTCAGGAACGACAAAGGTCGCCGCTCCCTGTGGGCCGCGTCAACCAGCATGTGCTGCCTTCCGGATAAACCCACCCCGGTTTTGCTGGGGCCGCGCAGAAACGAATCGCGCCGGCGAGGTGCCGGCGCGAAGAGGGACTGCGAAGGGCTTGCTTAGGACAGCAGGGCGAAATTGAGGGCGAAGTTGATGCGCTGCTCCAGGCGATCGCCTGCCGCGACCGGCTGCAATACCGGCTCCCGTGTTTCGTTTTGCTGCAGGACGACTTCCTGCTCGGGCTGGGAAGTCTCTGCAAGGACTGCGGGCGCAACGGGCACTTCCTCGTGCGCAACCTCAGTCTGTGCGATCTGGAAGTTCGCGGTTTCTGTGAAGTTCTGGACCTGCTGCGGAGTTTCGTTGGCGAACAGCGGCTGAAAGGTGCGCGGGGTCAGCTGCGGGTACTCCTCTGCCGGAGCGGCCTGCGAGGCAGCGTCAGCCTGCACGAAGTGAAGCAGCGGGCCGAGCACGTCGATTACGTGCTCCAGTCGGTGCTTGCAGCCGGCGAGTTCATTGAATTCACCCAGAATCTCTTCCAATTCGGATTGCGCGTCTGTGAGAGCGTTCTGATAAACATGTGTGCGCTGCTGGTCGCTCATAGTGATCCCCCGCAATCAGAGTATCGTTCCTGATAATCAATGCCATAGACAAATGGGTATTACAGGATGGTACTTTCGTGTGAGAGATAGGCGTGGAAGCCGGCGCCCCTGGAGTGGAGGCCGGAGGCCCCAGAGCGAGGGCGGAAGGCGCGAAGGCTCTGCTATGCTGCCGGGAATGTCCCTACTGCCTGATTTTGGCCGGCTGACCCGCCCGCAAAAGCACGCGTTCATTGCCGCGTTTCTGGGCTGGACGCTGGACAGCCTGGATTTCTTTCTGCTGATTTTCTGCGTGAAGGCGATGGCCGCGGAGTTCCGGACCGTGCCGAGCACCATTCTGGAAGCGGTCTTCTGGACGCAGGCCTTCCGGCCGGTGGGGGCGCTGCTGTTCGGCATGCTGGCGGACCGGTACGGGCGGCGGCCGGTGCTGATCTTCAACATTCTGAGCTTCTCCATCATTGAGCTGGCATGCGCCTTTGCGCCGACGCTGAATGTGCTGCTGGTGCTGCGGGCGCTGTTCGGCATTGCCATGGGCGGCGAATGGGGTGTGGGCGCGGCGCTGGTGTTTGAGACGCTGCCGAAGGAAGGACGCGGCGGCTTCAGCGGGATTCTGCAGGAAGGGTATGCGGCGGGGTCGATTCTGGCAGCGGGGGCGTTTGCGCTGCTCTTCCACTGGATTGGATGGCGGGGGCTGTTTATGGTGGGGGCGTGCCCGGGGCTTCTGGTGCTGTATGTGCAGACGAAGGTGGAGGAGAGCCCGGCGTGGCTGGCCGGCGCGCAGAAGCGCAAGGCGCGCGGGCCGGGTCCGCTGCTGCCGCCGCACCTGAAGGAGTTTCTGCCGACGTTTCTGTTTCTGATTCTGCTGATGACGGCGTTCATGAGCTTCTCGCATGGGACGCAGGATGTGTACCCGACGTTTCTTGAGGTGCAGATGCGGCTGACGCCGCGGACGGTGGGGCTGATCGGCGTGCTCTACGGGCTGGGATCGATTGCGGGCGGGTTTGTGTTTGGCGTGCTGAGCGAGCACTGGGGACGGAAGAAGGCGATTGTGACGGCGGCGCTGCTGTCGCTGCCGGTGATTCCGCTGTGGGCCTATGGGTACTCGGCCTGGGCGCTGGGCACAGGCGCGGTGCTGATGCAGTTTATGGTGCAGGGCGCGTGGGGCGTGGTTCCGGCGTACCTGACGGAGCTTTCGCCGGGGCCGGTGCGGGCGACTGCGCCGGGGCTGGCGTACCAACTGGGCGGGCTGCTGACGAGTTGGAACGGTGTGCTGCAGGCGCGGGTGGCGGAGTGGTGGGGCACGTATCCGCCGGTGCTGGCGATTACGGTGGTGGTGGTGGCGCTGGCGCTGGCGGGCCTGGCGGCGCTGGGACACGAGGCCAAGGGCGCGGAGATGAGCACATAAATCGCTGATATTTATAGATTTGTTTCATTGAAGGCTGGCGCTTCGGGCGGCCGCACAGTGTCACAGGATCACAGCCGAAGAACGAGCTTTGGGCTGTGCTGCACAGTTTCACAGGATCACAGCCGCGCATCCGGGAATGGGGGAGGGTCTCGCTTCGATCTTCGATCACAGGTCCTTGATCGATGAGGGGCATTGGTGGAACTGGATGCTGTTTCTATTGTGCGGCGGGAGGGGGGAATTGTCGGCAAAAGGCGCACTGGAATTTGGCGGGTGGAATGAGGGGGTTGTGGGCGGGGGGTGAGGATGGAGGGGTTGACAGGGGCGAGATGGGTCGCAGGGCGACGAGCTTCGGGGTGGGCGACGGCACTGACGGAATTGCAGTTCGATGGGCAATTCACGCTACACTCGTTCCGTGAGCCACGAGATCTCACTAATTGCGGCATTCGTGAAGCGCAACAAGCGCGATCGCTACAGAGAGATCATCTCCGATTCTCGTCTGCGCCATAAATTCACTGGCAGGCTTGCTCACTTCAAGGATTTCGATGCACGGTACCGTCTTCCGTTTCCGAGTAACAGACTTTTCGTTGACAACATCGCCAGAGAATTGGACAAGCGCCACTCCCCGAAGATTGTTTTTGCTATCTCGGAGGATCCGGCGCTCGATCAGAAAGAGGTTCCCCTCGCTCAAGCGCTAGAAAAGATAGTTGGACACGGGTTAGGCACGATCCTGTCGTGCATTCCAGGACGTCTCGCGTTCGTGGAGACCGAGGAGGAGCGATTCATCCTTGAGCGTAATGACCCATTAGAAAAACGCGAATTTATCAGGTTTGTCGTTGGTCACAAAGACGAGGACAGCGGGGTTGAACAGGGAATTTTTCAGGCTGTATCGAGGGCGATCGAATGGGAGATCATAACCGGTGCGGATGCAGACGAACTCATTGCCCTGCGGGCGTGGTTCAGTGAAAATCTGGAGAAGCCGACTTCCTTCGGCCGGGGCAAGCTAAGCCTGGGTATTTGTTGGTTCAAGTTGGCAGCTTCCGAGCACGTCGCCCACATCTGGAGGATGGTTCGCATTCTCGAACGACACGGAATTTACGTGAAGAAAATCAAGACGGAGAAACCTGGATACCTGGTCTACGAGGACGACTGGCAAGTGGTTGCCGAGCCCTTCCGCAAAGGCACATTGCCAAGAAAATAGTTGTTGTTTGCGAATAATTCTGAGCAGTTAACCGGCAATTCGGAAATTGGGAAAAGCGACCGCGGATCTTTCGACTCCGGTCGCCGGAGGCGACCTTCGCTCAAGAGGACAGTTTTTCGGGTGGGTTGGATTTCATTTGGCGAGCCGGCGAGTCGGGGGGCGCGTAACTTCTGGATTGACCATGACTCGCTCGGAACGAAGACGCGCTCTCATCTTCTACTTCAGTAAGGCATGCCGAGGGCATTCGCAGCACTCGGAATCGTCAGGATGTAGGCGCCGATTGAAAAAGTCCATTTGTCACTGTGCGAAGGAATACCCAGACCTGGTGCGTTTTGCCACATACATTGCCCGATCCGCGCCAGAGATCAACGAACCTGCAGTTGCGCCGTGCTGCGGGAAAACGGCGATTCCCATACTTGCCTGAATAATTCGAGTAACTCTAACGTCGCGGGTGCGGATGTCACATGGCGCCTGGATCATCGCAAGTATCTTTTTCGCGATCAACGAAATGTCCGTTTCCTCCTGCACCTCTTTGATCAGGATCACAAA
>DATLRP010000027.1:0-132227 GCA_035534635.1 Occallatibacter sp. | reverse complement strand
GAAATACCCCCCGTCTTAGAAAATACCCCCTGATCAAAAACAGAATACCGGCAAAAGTACCCCCCGGCAGGGTCGGCTTCCATAGTACGCCGCCGGAAGTAGAAACACAATAACCACAGTATTTTCTGTGGTTATGATGATTTTATTGGATGTCTTGGGATGTTCTTGGAAAAAGTCTTGGCGGAGGGAGAGGGATTCGAACCCCCGGTACCCTTGCGGGCACAACGGTTTTCAAGACCGCCGGTTTCAACCACTCACCCATCCCTCCGCGGTTGGAGACGGGGTGAAGCACCTCCAGTGTAGCGTAATCGCGGTTGCAGAGAGAGGCTGCGCAGGGTGTATTCCTTCGGGGTACAGCCCGGGAGCTGGCGGGCGATGCCGTTCTCGAGCACGTCATAATGGCACGCGGCGAGTAAAGGAGCGCTGCTGCGTACGACGGCGAAGGCGTCTTCGGGAATGCGGCCGGGAACGACGGGCTGCGCGGTGCCGCCGGCCGCTGCTTGCGGGTCACTGAGGCGAGGGTGCCGGGCTCACAGTCAGAAGGAGAGGAACTTGAGGACTGACCACGCGAACAATTCAGTCAACAGTAGCGGAAGAATGGCACGTCATGAGTACTTGATTGAGAATGAACAGTGAGACGGCACTGCGAGAGGACGGCTGTATATTTCATGCGGGTGCGGTGGGATGCAGGGCGGAAGTTGCCATTTTTTGTGCGGCGCGGCGTGGGAACGCAAATCAATTCTCCGGTCCGACCTCTTGAAGAATAGGATGGGTGACGACCGGACGGATGCGTGAATCAGGAAATTGCGATAGGTTGGGGACGGGCTGAATTCTCGATGGCTGAGAGTGCCGCGAAATGCGAGGAGAGTGTGGAGATGGAGTTAGGATTTCGGATTCCGGCCGAGGGCGCGCTGGATCAGTTGTCGCTGGGAGCATTGGTGCATCGCGTCGATCCAGGGATCGTGCCGTTTCGCAAGGCTTCCTCAGTGGCGATTCATGTGAGCGGCGGCGAATTCAATGTGGCGGCGAATCTTTCGGACTGCTTTGGGATGCGGACGGCGATCGCATCCGCGATGGTGAGGTATCCCATCGGCGACCTGATTGCCGAGCGGGTTCGCGCGATGGGCGTACGGGGAATTTATCGGACCTTTGAACACGACGGCGTGCGCGGGCCGAACATGGCGGCCGTGTATAGCGACCGGGGATTTGGCGTGCGTGCTCCGGTGGTGTTCTACAACCGGTGCAATGAGGCGGCGGCCGCACTGGAGCCTGGCGATTTCGATTGGGCTTCGATCTTTGGCGCGGGGGTTCGGTGGTTCCACAGCGGCGGCATCTTCGCGGCACTTTCAGAGACAACGGCGGAGCTGGTTCTGGAAGCGATGCGCGCGGCGCGGGAGGCCGGGGTGGTGTGCTCGTTTGATTTGAACTACCGCGAAAAGTTGTGGAAGACATGCGGCGGAGTGGAGCGCGCGCAGAGGGTGCTGAGCGCCATTGTGGAGAACGTGGATGTGCTGGTGGGCAATGAGGAGGACCTGCAGAAAGGGCTAGGATTTGCGGGGCCGGAGGCGGCGAGCCGCTCGAAGCTGGATACCACTGCATTTTTGTCGATGATGGAACGTGTGGCGGAGCGTTTTCCGAAGGTAAAAGTGGTGGCGACGACGCTGCGCGAGGTGCACTCGACGAACAGGCACAGCTGGAGCGCAGTGGCGTGGGTGAATGGGGCGACGGTGAATGCGCCGACATGCGAACTGGACGTGCTGGACCGCGTGGGTGGAGGCGACGGTTTTGCCGCAGGACTGATTTACGGCTTGTTGGCCGGAGAGACGCCGGAGCAGGCGGTGAAACTGGGATGGGCGCACGGAGCGATGATGACGACCTTCCCTGGCGATACCACGATGGCCACGGTGGAGCAGGTGCGGGCGTTTGCGGCAGGTGGGTCAGCACGGATCCAGCGTTGAGTATGGGCAGAGCGCGGCAGGGGAGCAGCGGGCTGATGAAAGTGCGACGCACACAATTGCGGACGCTGTTGACCGTGTGCGCAGGGGCGGCCGCGACTCATGCGCGAACGTTACGTGATGTACGCGCGTATGGCGCAAAAGGCGATTGAGCGACCAAGGATACGGCGGCAATTCAGAAAGCCATTGACGCATGCGCGCGGCGAGGCGGCTGGAGCGCGTGCATCTCGATGTGAAGGAAGGCACGCCGATCCGGAAAATGACGGATGCGAAGAGTTCGTCGCAATAGCGCGATTGCGCGGCGAGCTACTGATTGACGCCGCTGGCGAGGAAGCCACCATCGACGACCAGCGTTTGGCCGGTGACGAAGGAAGCGGCGTCAGAGGCGAGATAAACCGCGGCGCCGATGAGCTCTTCCGTCTTGCCGAAGCGACCCATGGGGGTGCGCTGGAGCAGCTCCTGCCCGCGGGGCGTGCTGTCGAGGAGCGCGGCGTTCAAGTCAGTGCGGAAGACGCCTGGCGCAATGGCATTCACGGTGACGCCCTTTCGAGACCACTCGACTGCGAGCGAACGCGTGAGCGAGGAAACGCCCGCTTTGCTGGCCGCGTAGGCGGCAACCTCATGGAGCGCGACAAAGCTGTTGAGCGAGGCGATGTTGATGATGCGGCCGTAGCCGCGCTGGAGCATGGGCTTGCCGAAGACCTGGCAGGCACGCAGCGTGCCGGTGAGGTTGGTGTCGAGGATTTCGGACCACTCTTCGATGGGCTGGGAAAGAGTTGGCGTGCGTTTGATGCGGCCGGCGCAGTTGATGAGGATGTCGACGCGGCCGAAGGTATCGAGGACGGCCTTTGCGAGGTCGTCCAAGGAAGCCTGGTCGCAGACATCGCTGGCGACGCGAAGGGTTTTGCGGCCGAGCGCTTCAATCTCCGTGGCGGTTTCGCCCACCTGTTGCGGGCGGCGGGCGGTGGGCACAACATCCGCGCCGGCCGCGGCGAGCCCGAGGCTGAGCGCGCGGCCAATGCCGGAGGTTCCGCCGGTGACAACGGCAACTTTTCCTGAAAGGCTCATCAGATCTGCATTCATGCGGTGCGGACCTCGGCGGCGGATGGATGGCTCTGATGCGTTGTGAGGGCCGCGCCGAGAAAGACGGGGGCGATGTGGCGCTGGAAGAGATTTTCGGTGACGTTTTTGGCGATGACCGGTTCATTGGCTTCAAGCAGCGTGAGATAGCGCGGGCCTATTTTTGCCGCAATTTTGAAGCCGACGTGGAGGAGCTGGCGGAAGCTGCTGTTGTAGGCCGGAGAACCGGGAACATGACGGAGAGCGGAAGTAAATTGCTCAGACGACCAGGAGCGAACCGCCTCTGGAGACGGGAGGCGCGCGGGGTCGATGTCGATGACCGTCGCGTAAGGGGTGCAAAGCTCTTCACTGTGCGCGAAGGCTTCCGCGTAGATTTCTCTGGCGAGGTCGAGCCCGTCTGCTCCGGCTTCGGCGAGGCCGATGATCTCTTCGAGCCAGGTGGTGCCGGCGGTCTTGAGATGCACGCCCGCGTTGAAGCGGTGCATGGTGCGGTGGATGGCGGGGTAGATGGAGAATTTGTCGCTGCCCGAATGCACGCTGAGCTTGAGATTCGCAGGGAGGCCGAAGCGAGCGACGGCATAGGCGATGGCCGCGACGTCGAGCGCGAACTCGCGCTCAAAACCGGCGACATCGCCGACGTAATCGACGCCTTTATTGAAGCGGCCGGTAAATTTAGGCGCGATGGTCTGCACGGGGATGCCTTCATCTGCGATGGCGGCGAGGGTGATGAGCAGCTCGACAGGGGTCTGCGCGGTGTCGGTCTCGTCCATTGAGACTTCAGGAATGAAATTGCCTTCGCCCTTTGCGGCTGCAATGGCGCGGTACACATGGCCGGCTTGCTGAACTGCGGCAAGATATTTGCGCGCGGTGGCGCGGAGGATCTGCGGCGTGATGGAGAACTCTTCGTCGATGCCGTCGAGAGCGATGCGGCCCAGCAGGTCAGGTCGGCGATTTACGAAGGCGTCGATGTCCGCGGTGGAAGCGTGCTCGCCGATGGAGTCGGCGACATCAATCGTGAAGAAATCGCAGGCATCGAGGAATCGATCAACGGTTTGGAGATTGATGTGATCGGCATCGCAGTAGTAAGGCAGGCTCCAGCCCAGGGACCGCACGGCGGCGTCGGCGGCCTGGCGCACGGAGGTTGGCTCCGAGCCGATTATGGTGTGCTCGCGGTTGGATTTGTTCCAGACGGGAATGACCTGGACGCCGTGCTGGAGAGCCTGGATGCAGCCCTGCAACTGCGCCTTTGCCTGGTGGGCGAAGCGGTCGCCAGTGCCCACGGAGTACTTGCCAAGCTGGATTGCGTTGTGTTTCATCGTCGCTCCTGAAAAGAGAACTCAAAGCCGGCTGCGATGCGCCCACAAGCCGAGGCCGGGATTGGAAACAAAGAAGACCTCATCGCCGTCGATCCGGTTCAGGCCCAACTGCAACGTTTGCGGGTTGTAGCGCTCAAGCATCGTGTTGAGGTCGCCGAATTGGAATCCGACGCCTTCGATTTCTTGTTTGGTGAGCTGGCCGGGGCACCAGGTGATGGTGAAGCGGCCTTCAGACGAAGCGTGGATGAGATGTGCCGCGGCGCTCAGGTCATTGGCTAGCTCGGGATTTTGCTCAACGGCTTTGAGCGTGGCCGGCGTGCCGAAGTAGCCGAACTTGCGGATGAGCGCGTCGATGGCCTTGTCCTCGCCGAACTCGCGGACACCGGGGGCGAGGATGATGAGTTCGGCGCCGTCAGCCAGGGCCATGCGTGTGCGGTAGACGGCCTTGTTGCCGAGCCAGGTGCTGTGGAACTCCTCGGGGTCGAGATAAACGACAGCCTTGCGGAGCGGTTCTTCGACGAGCTCGAAGTTGACCTTCAGGCTGAGCTCGGCGGCGCGGTGAAAGCATTCGGAGTCGTCGCCGATGAAGAGGCCTCGGAGGGCGAGACGGCCCTCGGCTGTGCGGCCGACGACGGTGAGCACGTAAACGATGGGCAGATGCTGGAGGAAATGGTCGGAGGCGTAATTGAGCACACTGCGGACGGGATTCTCCGCGCGACCCATGATGCGCTCCATTCCGTAGACTGCGCCGAGGTAGTGGCTGCGATTGATGCCCTCGCGGCCGCCGGTGCCGACGAGAATGTTCTTGGTGTAGTTGGCCATGCCGATGACTTCATGCGGCACGACCTGGCCGATGGAAAGAATGAGATCGAAGCCCCCGCGGGAGATGAGCCGGTTGACCTGCGCGGGCCAGGCGTAATTCAGTTTGCCCTCAGAGAGCTCGCGAATGACTTCCGCGGGAACTTCACCCAGGGTTTCGACATCGTTGCGCCAGTCGTGGACGCGAAAAAGCGAGTGGGGCACGCCGGGAAACATGGCGGTGAGTTGCTCGGGGCGCATGGGCGTGTGCGTGCCCAATGCGGGAAGCACGGCCTTGAGGCGATCGCCGAAATATTGCCAGGCGAAGCTGGTGAGATCGCCGGCGCGGGAGTGTATGCGGCTTTGGTCCGGCGGCACGGCAAGGACCGCGCTGCGCGGGCCGAGTTTTGCGAGGCAGTCGTTGAGCAACCCCTGCAATTGCTCGGAGGAGATCTCCATCTCCGGGCCGCCGAGGTCGCAGTAGAGACTCATGCTTCCATCTCCGCCTTCTTCAACCCAGGCGCGAGGAAGGTGATCAGGACCCACGCGACGACATAGACGGTGGCGGCGGCGAAGAACAGAGGCGTGTAGGTGTGCATGTATTGGAGAATCAGGCCAGCGGCAGAAGCGATGACAATTCCGCCGGCCGCCCCGGCGGTGCCGCCGATGCCGGTGACCGACGCGACTTCGCTGCGCGGAAACATATCGGATACGGTGGTGAAGAGATTGGCGGACCATCCCTGGTGCGCGGCGGTTGCCAGGCTCAAAAGGCCGACGCAGGCCCACTCGTTATTGAGGAAGGCGACCAGAAAAATGGGGAGGACCGCGCATGCGCAGGTGAGCATGGCGGACATGCGCGCGCGGGTGACGGACATGCCTGCTTTGCGGAACGGCGCCGGCAGCCATCCGCCGCAGATGCTGCCGACGGTGGCGCCGGTGTAAACGATGATGAGCGGCAGCCCGAGCGTGGAGAGCGTGAGGTGGAATTTGCTGGTGAAGTAAGACGGCAGCCAGAAGAGGTAGAACCACCAGATGGGGTCAGTGAGAAACTTGCCGATGACGAAGGCCCAGGTCTGGCGATAGCCAAACAGCTTGAGCCATGGGGTGCCGGGCTTAGGCGCTTCAACTATGCCCTCGGTGATGTATTTGCGCTCTGCGGGCGTGAGCCTGGGATGCTCGGACGGCTTGCGGTAATAGGCGAACCAGACGACGATCCAGGTTGCGCTGAAGATGCCGGTGATGAGGAACGCCGAATGCCAGCCGTAGCGCTCAGCGACCCATGGCACGGCGAGAGGCGCGAGGATTGCGCCAAGGTTTGTGCCTGAATTGAAGATGCCCGTGGCCAGGGAGCGCTCTCTTTGCGGGAACCACTCGGCGACAGTCTTGATGGCGACCGGGAAGTTTCCAGACTCGCCAAGACCGAGGCAGAATCGGGCGATGCCGAATTCCATGACCGTGTTGGCAAGCGCATGACCCATGGCCGAGAGGCTCCAGATGCCCATGACGATCATGTAGCCGATACGCGTGCCCACGCGGTCGATGAATCGGCCCATGGCCAGCATGCCCAGCGCGTAGGCGGCCTGGAATGCGTCTACGACGTAGGCGTAACCGAGTTCAGACATGCCGATGCTGTGCTGGATGGTGGGCTTGAGGAGGCCGATCACCATGCGATCCATGTAATTGAGCGTGGTGGCGGCGAAGAGCAGAGCGCAGATGGTCCAGCGAACACCACTGGAGCCTGCGGCGGATGCCTGCTGCTCGCTTCCGAAATTGCCAGAACCCATGGTCACTCCTATTGCGCGTCCTCTAAAGCCTGTACGCTTTGCGGACGAGACCGGAGGTGAGCTCGTGGGCAAGCTCGATGGCCTCGTCCTCATCAATCCGATGCTCGGCGACCAGCCGCGCAAGAAACGCGCAGTCGATGCGGCGTGCTACGTCGTGCCGTGCGGGAATGGATAGAAAGGCGCGCGTATCGTCATTGAAGCCCACTGTATTGTAAAACCCCGCTGTCTCCGTCACCTGCTCGCGGAAGCGCATCATGCCTTCAGGGCTGTCATGGAACCACCAGGGAGGGCCAAGCCGCAGGCAGGGATAATGGCCGGCGAGCGGCGCGAGCTCGCGACTGTACGTGGACTCATCGAGCGTGAACAGGATGAGAGTGAAACTGCTCTCGTTGCCGAAGCGGTCGAGAAGCGGACGAAGCGCAACGACGTAGTTTGTCGGCCGCGGGATATCCGCGCCAGCGTCGCGACCGAAGCGCTCAAAGACAACGCGATTATGATTGCGGAAACTGCCGGGATGAATCTGCATCACGAGGCCGTCCTCGAGGCTCATGCGGGCCATCTCCGTAAGCATCTGCGCGCGGAAGAGCTCCTGCTGCGCGGCATCCGCGGTTCCATCAACCACCTTGCGAAAGAGGGCTTCGGCTTCAGGCGTGGAAAGATCCGCAGTCTGGGCCGTGGGATGGCCGTGATCGGTTGCCGTGCAGCCCAGCGAGCGGAAATGGGCGCGGGTCTTGCGCAGAGCCCGCAGATAGCCGCTCCAGGAAGCGGTGTCTTCGGCAGTGATGCGGCCTAACTGGGCGAGGCGTTCGGAGAACCCCGCGAACTCAGGATCGACGACGGGGTCGGGACGGAAGGTGGGAAGAATGCGGCCAGGCCAGCCCGATTCGCGAATGGCCTTGTGATCCTCGAGCGAGTCGAGCGGTGAATCGGTGGTGGCAAGTACCTCAATACCGAATCGCTCGAAGAGCGCACGCGGGCGGAATTCGGGTGTGGCCAGTTTCGCGGAGATGGTGTCGAAGTAGAGGTCAGCGGTTTTCTCGGAAAGACGCTCCTCGAGGCCGAAGAGCTCCTGGAAGGCGAAGTCGAGCCACATGCGCGTGGGTGTGCCGCGAAAGAGTGAATAATGGCTGGCAAAGATTTTCCAGACCTTGCGCGGCTCGCGGGGATCGGGTGTGCCGATCTCGAGGTCGTCCATGGGGACGCCCTGGCTGTAGAGCATGCGGTAAATGTAGTGGTCGGGCTGGACAAAGAGCGTGGCCGGATCAGGGAAGGGCTCGTTGTGGGCGAACCAGGCGGCCTGCGTGTGCCCATGGGGGCTGAGGATGGGCAGGGATTGGACCTGCTGGTAAAGAAAACGTGCGATGGACCTGATGCGCGGCTCGGCTGGAAACAAGCGGTCTTCATGAAGAAGCATGACGGAAACCTTTCCTCGGCTACAAAACTGGCTTGGCAGTTCTGGCGGACTAGAGGTCAGACCGCAAGTATACACAGCCGCGCAAGCTTAGCAGAAGATGGAGTAAGAATTCTTTCGGCTTGTGAGGAAGAAAACCAGTGTTAAGCTCGTAGTGAAGCTGCGTTGAGTTCCGCGAAGGGTTGATTTTTCCGTATGCCACGAAGAGCGCCGGAAGCGCCGAGCAGCCACCGTACGATGCAAGTGGTCAACCACGTTCGGGCGCTGATTGAGAATGGTTCGCTCCAGCCGGGAGACAAGATTCCTCCGGAGCGGGAGCTTGCGCGGAGCTTGAAGATCAGCCGGGCGAGCCTGCGCACGGGAATTGGTTACCTGGCGGCGATGGGCGTGATGAAGATCCGGCACGGGGTGGGAACATTCGTGGAGGATGGTCCGCCGGAGTTCGGCAAGACGTCGCTGAGCCTGATGGGGGCGCTGCATGGTTTCCAGTCCTGGCAGATGTTCGAGGCGCGGATTCTGCTGGAGAGCAATCTTGCGGCGCTGGCCGCCGAGCGCGGCCGAGAAGAACACCACACGGCGCTTGCCGAGGAGGTGGCCGAGATGTTCGCGGCCATAGGCGCTCCGAGCGAGTACCTGATTCATGACGTGCTATTCCACCGGATCATTGCGCAGGCGTCGGGCAACCCGATTCTTGCGGCAATCATGGAGACGGTGACGTCCTCAATGTATGACAAGAGGCGCAAGACGGTGGAGCGTGCAATGGACCTGCGCGAGTCGGCCGAGATGCATCGCGCGATATTCCGTGCGATTCGTGCGCGTAAACCGGAGGAAGCGCGAAAGCTGATGGAGCAACATCTGCACATGGCGCAAACGGCGCAGGGCATGGAACGCCCTTCCGGGGATGATCGCGGCTCGGGCTCGGAGCGCATGCGGACTCGCGGCACGATCACAGCCGAGCAACGCCGCCGCCGATGACCCTCCCGACGACTGCCGAGCGGCAAGGGGATTTCAGCGCAGCGGGCATCGCGATTCTGGTCGTGAGACTTGGCCTTGAACGAATGGGAGAGCAAACGCGATGGATAAGATTGCTTCGCCTAAGAGGTCAGACCACCGGTCGGAGATTCACGGTGTAGACAAAAGCGACGAAAGGGAAAATTGAAGCGCGCACAGAGGGCGCAGGAAACCTGAAGGCCCTCTTCCGATCCTGGGCGTCCCTAAGCCTTGAAGCTTCTCATATACTCGGCGTCGATTTTGAGGGCCTGCATGGGGGGCATGTCGAAGCCTTCCTGCTCCACGAAGCAATGTTTGATATTGGCCTTGCTCGCGGCGGCGAAGATGGGGCGATAGTCTTCCGTTCCACGGCCCAGCTCGGCAGGCGGAGGGGGCGAAGCGACGGAGACAGGCATGTTGGTCTTCTTGAAGTCCTTGACGTGAAGCATGGTGATGCGCGCCGGGTAGCGCTCAAGGTAGGTGACGGGATTGCCGCCGCCGACCTTGACCCAGCCGCAGTCCATCTCAAAGGTGACAAGCTCCGGGTCCGTTCGCCGCATCAGCAGGTCGTAGGGCACCACCCCCTGCTGCGGGCGGAATTCCATGGTGTGGTTGTGATAGCCGAACTGCATGCCCGCGGCCTTCACCTTCCGGCCCATTCGGTTGAACTCGTCGGCGTTCCAGCGCCAGTCTTCGAGGGTGAAGGATTGGACGAGCGTTGCGAAGGAGGGCGACTTGAGCCGCGAAGGACTCTTCAGGCCGGGGAAGGAGCAGATGAGGGTATGCACGCCGAGTTCTTTGTTGAAGGTAAGGATCTGGTCGAAGTCGCGGCTGAGGTCGTCGTGGGAGTAGTGGGCGCTCGGCAGTCGAAGTCCGGCGTCGCGGAGTGCCGTGCGAACTTCGCCGACGGAGTGGTGATAGTATCCGGCGGCTTCCACTTCCTGATAGCCGAGCGCGGCAATCTGCTTCAACGTGCCGGCGAAATCGTGCGGCAGCAGGTCGCGCACCGAGTAAAGCTGCAGGCCAAGGGGAAGACCAAGCGGCGTGGCGTTCAGCGGCGTGGCGCGGAACAGCGTGGAGCCGCAGACAAGGGCGGCGGATGAGGTCTGAAGGAAGGCGCGGCGATTTATGAGTGACATGG
Organism: Occallatibacter sp.; assembly: GCA_035534635.1. Taxonomy (GTDB): domain Bacteria; phylum Acidobacteriota; class Terriglobia; order Terriglobales; family Acidobacteriaceae; genus Telmatobacter. Next base: position 121,752 of record DATLRP010000027.1, on the reverse strand, counting down.
GCTCTCCGATTGTGTGGCGCATCCATCCTAAAACGCCAGGGCTTGGGAGCGCGAAAGCGGGAGCGCTGCGGTGGCGCGGACTGCGAGAGGCGATCTTCCGCAGAATTCCGGCGCGGCGCAGCGTTCATCAGGACGATGACCATGAAAACACGGCACGTTAGAGGCAAACAGTGTTACAACAGGAGAGCATGGCCAAAGGCAAGAAAATCAGCAGCGATCCGCTGCCCGGGCAGCCGATCAGCCTGCGGACGCTTGGGGAGTATCTGAATCTTTCGCCGGCGACGATCTCGCTGGTGCTGAACAATGCGCCGGGGGTGCGCTCGATTCCGCAGGAGACGCGCGACCGGGTGATTGCCGCGGCGGCGAAGTTCGAGTACCGGCCAAGCTTTTATGCGCGCTCCCTGCGCATGCGGCAGTCCTTTACAGTGGGCGTGCTTGTGCCGGAGCTGAGCGACACCTATGCCACGCAGGTGATGGCCGGCGCCGAGGAGCACCTGATTGAAGAGGGCTACTTTTATCTGACGGCAAGTCACCGGCGCAAGCGGGATTTGATCGAGGAGTATCCGCGCCTGCTGATGGACCGCTCGGTAGAGGGATTTATCCTTGTCGACACGATTCTGGAGAAGAGCCTAAGCGTGCCGGCGGTGGCGGTGGCGGGCCACCGCAAGATTGCGAACGTGACCAACGTGGTGCTGGACCAGCGGCGCGCGGCGGAGCTGGCGATGCGGCATCTTTATCAGCTTGGGCACCGCAGAATCGCGTACATGCGGGGCGGCAGCCACAGCTCAGACGCGGACGAGCGCTGGAACTGCCTGATGGAGATGGCCAAGGAGCTGAAGATCGCGGTGCCGCCGGAACTCTGCGTGCAACTCAGACTCATGGTGTCAACGCCGGAGCTGGGCTATGAGCCGACGAACGAGCTGCTGCAGCGAGGGGCGGATTTTACGGCGCTGGTCTGCTTTGACGACATTGCGGCGATTGGAGCGATTCGCGCGCTGATGGATCACGGCCTGAAGGTGCCTGATGATGTCTCTGTCATCGGATTTGACGACATTCAGGGTGCGGCGTTCCACAATCCCAGCCTGACCACCATCCGGCAGCCGCTGGTGCAGATGGGCAGAGTTGCCGCGCGCATTCTCCTGCAGCGAATCCGGGGGCAGGCGTCTTTCCCGGATGAGGTTCCCATCCATCCGGAGCTGGTGATTCGCGAGTCGACCTGCCCACCGAATCCGCGGCGGCAGCGCGGAAAGCGCAACTGACGCAGCGATGACACGCGAGACCCAGGGCAGCCGGGCGCGCACGCTTGCCGTGCTCTATCCGGCCTTCGCGCTGACGGGAGTCCTGCACTCGATTGGCGGACCGTTGATGCCGTCGATGGCGGCAACCTTTCACTTGCGCGACAGCCAGAGCGGATTGCTGTTCTTCCTCTACTTCGGCGGATCGTCCATTGGGGCGCTCCTGTGCCGGTGGAATTATGCGCGGAGCATGGCGATTGGTTTTGTGGGAGCCGCGGCCTGCTGCCTGGGGATGGCGGCGGCTGGGCCAAGGATGCTGCCGGTCATTTTCTTTCTGCTCGGAATCGGCGTGGGTGTGCCGATGTCCGCAATCAGTCTGTATGTGGGGCGAGCGTTTCCGGAGCGTTGCGCGCCGCTGCTCACCTTTCTGAACTTTGTGTGGAGCGCGGGAGCGCTGGCTGCGCCGCTGATCGCGGCACGGATTCTGGTGCATCATATGTACCGCAGCGCCTACGCGTGGCTGGCCGTGCCTTCGCTGGTTGCGGCGGTTGCATGCGGAGTGCTGTTGAAGGACGCGCCGGAGCCGAGCCATGCGCAGAGGAGTTCCGCGCGAGCTAACAGCCTGGCGCTGATCGTTGCATTTGCAATGGCCGCATTCCTGCAGGTGGGAGTGGAGAACACTTCCACGGCATGGCTCTCCACATACGTGATGCGTGAGGCCGGAATTGGTGCGGCGCTGGCGGCGGCGGCGACCTCCGTCTACTGGATTGGCTTTCTGGCGTCGCGGGGAGTGTGTTCCGCGGTGCTGTTGCGCGCCCGGGCCAAGACCGTTTTCCTCTTTGCAGTAGGCCTGGCGCTGGCTGCGAGCCTGATGCTGGCCGTGAAACCTTCTGCTTCGGGAAACCAGGCCGCGATGTTCATGCTGGGGGTGGGTCTGGCGCCGATTTATCCGCTGCTGATCGCGGAGTTCCTGGCGCGGGCGAGCCACACCTCTGAAGCGCGCTGGGTGATGGCGACGGCCGGATTTGGCGGTTCGGTGACGCCGTGGCTGGCCGGCTGGATTTCCTCGCGGACGGGCAGCCTGCGCCTGGGCATGCTGACGATTCCGGCATCGATCGCGCTGATGGTGGCCTTGCTGCCGATGCTGCGCGGTTCTCGCCAAAAAGCCAGTTGAGCGGCAGGATCCCCTTATACGCGCGAGGGGAGGATGGCCGGTCTGACCACTCTTCTAAATGCCAACCTCAGGATTGAGGCAAAACGTAGACTTCCACGCCGGAGGCGGCGTCCTGCTGGTGGAAGACCGTTTCGGTGGCCTTCTGGAACTGATCCGGCGCGGCGAAGGGAATGTCCGTGAAGGTCTGCGGATTGCGGTCCGTGAGCGGGAACCAGGAGCTTTGCACCTGAATCATGATGCGGTGGCCGCGGCGGAAGCTGTGGAAGAGGTCGGGCATGGTGAAATCGATCTCGGTTTGCTTGCCGGGAACCAGCGGCGTGGGGTGTTCCATGCTGTCGCGGAACTTGGCGCGGAAGGGCTCACCGCGCAGCAGTTCCTGATAGCCGCCCATGTGTACCGGCGGTCCGCTGAGAATGTGCTTGTTGCCGTGCGAGGTGTCCTCGGGGTCAGGATAGTTGTCGGGATAGACGTCGATGATCTTGATGTCGAAGTCGGAGTCGGTTCCGGTGCTGGCGATCTTGAGCCGGGGCGAGATGGGGCCGGCGATGGTGACGTCTTCCTGCAAGGGAAGCGATGCGGAGGCTTAATCGTCGTTCTCCTTTGCCTCGTTTACTTTTTCGGGCTTGGTAAGCGGCGTGGTGATTTCGTCCAGGTAATCGTGTGTGCCCTGCACGCGCTCAAGGGCCGGGTAACGCTCGCCACCGTGATAATCGATGGTGGCGTTGTGAACGAAATTATCCGCCTGGAGGATGAGCTGAATGGGCGCGGTGGAGCCCTTCGATTTGCGAATGGCTTTGCGCAGAACATCGTTTGAAAAAATCTGGCCGTCGACGGCGAGGATCTTTTCGCCGGGCGCGAGCCGCGCCTTATCGGCCGGTCCATTCCAAAGGACGTCGCGAATGGCGCCCTCGTTGGTGAGGCGCAGGCCGATCGAGTACCAGCAATCGAGCCCGCCGCGCCGGCGGCCTGCGGAAACCAGCAAATGTTCGGAGGGGGTTGGCTTGTTCTGGAAGACGAGCTTGTAGCCGCCCTGCGTAAGGCCGGCGAGATCGGCGTGAGGGGCGATCTTGTAGACGCGGTCGCGCAGGAAGGTGGCCCAGTCGTAAGGAACCACCTGATTCAGGTCCGTCACCAGGTCGTCGAAGTTGTACGTGAGGATGAGCGGCCCGGTGTTGCCGCCCACGCCGAGGAAGATGCGCTCAAAGTCGTCGAGTGATTTTTTGTCGTGGGTCATTTCGCGGATGCGCGTGTCCACGTCGAGCCAGAGAAGCTCGCCTTCAAGGTAGTAATCCTGGCTGCGACGCCAGTTTTCCCATGCGGGGTCGCCGCCGCGCAGGATGCTGGCTGCGACGGCAGTGTCCTCAGTGGGCCTCCAGATGCGGCCGGGCGTGTATTCCACGTCGGCGGCGGTCATGGCGAGGACGTCGCGATACTGCGATTGGGTTTTCAGGCCGGACCGGGCTGCGAGCACGTTGCCGAGGTACTCGGTCATGCCCTCATAGACCCAGAGCAGCGCTCCGCGCTGAGGCGTGGCGAAATCCGGCTGATAGAGGCCGGCGGGACGGCGGTACTTTCCGTTCCAGGAGTGGGTGAACTCGTGGGAGAGAAGATCGGCGTTGCCGAGTTGATGTGCGGCATCGGCGAAGCCTTTTTCACTGACGCCGTTGTCGGAGGATTGCCCGTGTTCCAGGCCCTCGCCTCCGGCAACGTCAGACATTGTTAGGAGGAAATGGTAGACGTGATAGTGATGGCAGCGGTAGAGCGCGCTGGCCTCGCGCACCAGATTGCTGACTTCGGCGAGGAAGGCCGGGCGAAGCTTGGCATCCTCGGGATAATCGGCGGCGACATCGAGATAGTGCTTCGGAGTAATGCCGGGGGCGAGCGCGTATTCGTGGAAGTACTCACCGGTAATGACGGGTGAGTCCTCAAGCTGCTCCACGTTGGTGGCGGCGAAGTGGGTGACGGCGCCGGCAGCGGGCACCGGGTAGGACGGCGCATCGACGGGTGTGAGCGCGGTGCCGATACCCCAGCCGGCGGGAACGATGAGCGAAGGCTGAATGGAGATGTCACGGACCGGCTCGTTGGCCGGGTAGAGCAGCAGCTTTTCCCATTCGAGCACGGCCAGCTTTTGCGAGACGCGATGTGTGACGATGCAGTCCAGGTGCGCGTGGAGCGTGGTGACGCCGGGCGGGATGGTGAGGTGGAATTCGTAGAGGTTCACGTCATCGCGGCGCCAGGGCAGCGGCTTGCCGTTGGCGGTGAAGACGACGCCGCTGATGAATTCGGCCGGACCGTAGGGCATGTGCGTGCCCGGGATCCACTCCGGCGTGATGAGCGTTAGCGGGCCGGGCTTGACGGGGAGCGTGACCTCGGCGTGATAGAGCTTGCGGGGCGCGTCGGAAAGGTCCGCGGTGATTTGGATGGGGGCGGATTGCGCCAGCGCGGCGCCCGCGGGGAAGACAACCAGAAGCGTCGCTGCGAGGGCGGCGACGGAGCGAAGCGATTTTGGCATGGCGACAGATTCTCCTGAGAGCAACAGGGTAAAACATGAAGGAGACCTGTTGCGACGAGCGCACGAAGTGCCGGATTGCGGGACGCCGAACAGGGAGCGGAGCCGGGCTTCCTGATTGTGCCTTTATGCGGCGCGTGATACAAGCGAAGGAACAGGATCGGCAGGGGAGAACTTTCATAGGATTGGGCTGTGCAACAGCGCCATCCGCGATGAGGTTTTCGACCGGCATCCTGATTCTGGTGTGGCGAAGGATACGCGCAACCTCGCATGAAAGCCGGAATTCCAGACGAAGTTGAGGCTCTGTTCGGGGACTATCCGCTGGATCGCGCCTTTGACGAAATGCGCGAGCCGGGCGGTGCGGTGCGTCAGCTTTACCAGGCGCTGACCGAGACACTGGCGCAGTTGCCGCAGGGTGAGTTGCAGCGCCGCAAGCAGTCCGCCGAGCTTTCCTTCCTGATGCAGGGAATCACCTTTACGGTGTACGGCCGCGAGGAGGGCACGGAGCGAATCTTTCCGTATGACCTTGTGCCGCGGCTGGTGACGGCGGCCGAGTGGGACACGATTGAGCGCGGGCTCACGCAGCGCATCACCGCGCTGAACCTGTTTTTGCGCGACGTGTACTCGGACGCGAAGATTCTGAACGACCGCGTGGTGCCGCGCGAGATGGTCTATAGCTGCAAGCACTACCGGCGGCAGATGCGCGGTCTGCAGGTTCCGCGCAATGTGTATGTCGCCGTGGTGGGGTCTGACCTGTTGCGGCTGGACTCGGGCGAGTTCGTGGTGCTGGAGGACAACCTGCGCGTGCCCTCAGGCGTGAGCTACATGCTGACCAACCGCAGGGTGATGAAGCGGACCTTTCCGCGGATGTTTCACCGCTACGGCGTGCGGCCCATCGAACACTACCCGCAGTTGCTGCTCTCCACGCTGCGCTCGCTGGCGCCGGAGGGCCGGCCCGAGCCGAATATTGTTCTGCTGACGCCGGGCGTCTTCAACTCCGCCTATTTCGAGCACACCTACCTGGCGCGGCAGATGGGCATCGACCTGGTCGAGGGCCGCGACCTGGTGACGCACGACAACATTGTCTACATGCGCACCACGGATGGGCTGAAGCGGGTGGACGTGATCTACCGGCGCGTGGACGACGATTTCAGCGATCCGCTGGTCTTTCGTCCGGATTCGGCGCTGGGCTGCGCGGGGCTTTTCAACGCGTACCGCGCAGGCAATGTGACCGTGACGAACGCCTTTGGGACCGGGCTGGCCGACGACAAGGCCCTCTACGCGTATGTGCCGCGGATGATCCGCTACTACCTAAATGAAGATCCGATTCTCGCGAACGTTGAAACCTTCCTGCTGAGCGAGGAGAAGGACCGCAGGCACGTGCTGGCGAACCTGGACAAGCTGGTGGTGAAGGCAGTGGGCGAGAGCGGCGGATACGGGATGATGATCGGTCCGCACTCCACCGCGGCGCAGAGAGAGGAGTTTGCGCGGCAGATCGAGGCCAATCCGCGTAACTATATCGCGCAGCCGACGCTGGAGTTTTCGCGCGCTCCATGCCTCATTGGAGATCGGCTGGAGCCCAGGCACGTGGATCTGCGGCCGTACATTCTGTACGGCGACAAGGTGAATATCGTTCCGGGAGGACTGACGCGAGTGGCGCTGGAGAAGGATTCACTGGTGGTGAACTCCTCGCAAGGCGGCGGCAGCAAGGACACATGGGTACTGGAGTAGCGCTTCGACAGGGGATTCGGGAGAGTACGACGATGCTTACGCGCGTTGCCGACAGCCTGTATTGGATGAGCCGCTATTTGGAGCGGGCAGAGAATACCCTGCGGCAATTGGACGTAACGATCAGCCTGATGCTGGACATGGGCGGCGCGAGCGCGGAATCGCGATGGAAGCGGCTGGTGGCCTCGCTGGGCGGCCCGGTGGGATTGGAATGGTCGGGTGACCTGGACGAGATGGCGCGCCGGCTGGTCTTCGAACAGGCGAACCCGGCTTCGGTGATCCATTGCATCAGCGGCGCGCGCGAGAATGCGCGGCAGGTTCGCGAGGAAATTTCAAGCGAACAATGGCAGAGGCTGAACCGGCTCTTCCACCAGATGCAGTCCCCGCAGGCGATTGGACAATTGGACTCGAACATGAGCGACCTTCTGGTCCTGGTGCTGGACGGGATTCACCTCTTCAAGGGCGTGAGCGACACAACGATGATTCATGGGCAGGGATGGCAGTTCATCCGGCTGGGGCGCTACCTGGAGCGCGCCTACGCGACGGCAACGCTGCTCGAGGTGTATCAGCCGCTGCTCTCCGGCTCGTTTGAGCAGGACAGCAGCGGACATGAGTACCTGGAACTGGTGGGGCTGCTGCGCTGCTGCACGTCGTTCGAGGCGTTTTGCCAGGTGTACACGGCGGACCTGTCGCGCGACCGCATTCTTGAGTTTCTGCTGCTGAATCACGACTTTCCGCACGCCATCCGCTACACGGTGGACGGCATCCGGCACGCGATCGAGTCGATCCAGCGGACAGGAGGACGGCGCGCTCCGGAAGAGTTGTCCGCGGCGATCGGCCGGCTGCATGCGATGCTGAGTTTTACGACAATTGGCGAGATTCTGGCCGGCGAGACCGGACAATTTCTGCGCATCATCCGCGAACAGTGTTTGCGGATCCACGAGATGATCTACCGGTTCTACATCCACTATTCGATTCAGTCCGCCTTGGCGATGTGACGGGGCTCTGCATGAACTTTTATTCGATCCGGCATCTGACGCGATTCCGCTACGCGCACTCCATCAGCGAAAGCATCATGGAGACGCGCATGCATCCGCGTTCAGACGCCAATCAGCATTGCCTCACGTTTTCGCTTTCGGTGAGCCCGCGGTGCCGCGTCTTCACCTATCGCGACCACCTGGGGAACAACGTGCAGCACTTTGACATTCCGGGCGAACACAACCAGCTGGTCATCGTGGCCGAATCGGTGGTGGAGCAGCAACCGCTGCCGGATGTGCCGCGGTTCCTGGCTCCGGATGCGTGGGCCGCGCTGGACGAACAGGTGGAGACCGGCGATTACTGGGAGATGCTTTTGCCCAGCACGTTTGCCGTGGCGACGCCGGCGCTTACGCTGCTTGCTTCGCAACTGGGCGTTACCCGCCGCGACGACCCTCTATTGCTTGTGCATGAGCTGAATCAGCGTCTCTTCGAATACTTTGAATACGTTCCCAGCCATACCCGCGTGGACTCGCCGATTGACGAGGCAATCGTGAGCGGCAAGGGCGTTTGCCAGGACTTCGCCCACACCATGATTGCTCTTCTGCGGCACGTGGGAATCCCGGCACGCTACGTGTCGGGGTATCTCTTTCGGGGGCGCGAGGACCATGACCGGTCCACGCCGGACGCAACGCACGCCTGGGTGGACGTGTTGTTGCCTCTTCTGGGATGGGTTGGATTTGACCCGACGAACAATTTGATCGCGCATCATCGACACATTCGAACCGCGATTGGGCGGGACTATGCCGACGTGCCGCCGACCCATGGAGTGTTCCGCGGCAACACGGAAAGTGACCTCTATGTGGCGGTGCAGGTTGAGGCCAGCGAGCAGCCGCCGGCGCTGGATCGGAAGCTGCCGATCCCTGATGACTGGAGCGTGCTGGTGGAGCGAGCGCAGCAGCAGCCGGAACCAAGGCCGATGCGCGTGGATTTGCAGCAAATGCAGCAGCAACAATGAGATGGAGGAGGGATGCGAGCCTGAAATTTGAGGTCATGGCGCATAAAGGGCGCATGAAGATATCGGTTTTTTGTTGAATCCTTGATAAATATCGCGGATGATGGATGAAATCTGTGATAGGCCTTTCCCCTCTAGCCTGTTCGATCACAGATTTATCGCACGAAACCGCAACCAACGCCGCAAGGCATTCATCAATTGCCGTCGAGGTGGACTCGCACGAGTTGCGCTACAGGCAGCGCGGAAGCCACGACCGCCGCATTGCACGAAGAAAAACAGGCCGCAAGGCACGATCTGCGGTAGCACGTCACTTTCTGGAGGAACTGCCGTGAAAAAGTCCCTTTGGGGATGGGTGCTTTTGTGCACTCTTTCCACCGTCACTCTCGCATTCGGCCAGCTCGCAACGACTTCGCTGCGCGGAGTCATCAAAGACCAAACCGCGGCCCTGGTTCCTGGGGCCACTGTCACGCTGACGGACCGAGCAACCGGCAAGGTGATCAGCACAACCTCAAACAGCGCCGGCTTGTATGTGTTTCCGCAGATTGCTCCGTCCAACTACGCCATCAAAGTGTCGGCAGCGGGTTTCAGCGTGCAGACCAAAACTGCAGAGCTGCTGGTGAACCAGCCGGCAACGATCGATTTCGCCATGAGTGTGCGGGCGAACGCGGTGACGGTCGACGTCTCTGCGGCGGCGCAAACGCTGAACACGACCGACGCATCCCTGGGAACTTCGGCCGGCAACGCGGAGATCCAGGAGTTGCCCAGCGAAACGCGCAACGTGCCCGATCTGCTCTCGCTGCAGCCCGGCGTGCTGTATCTGCCTACGACCTCCGACAGCCGCAGCGGCGCGGTGAACGGCGGACGTTCCGATCAGGGCAACGTAACCATCGACGGTGTGGACGACAACGACCAGGTGGGGGGTCTTGCATTCACGGGCGTGCTGCGTGAGACCCAGGATTCGATTGAGGAGTTTCGCGTGGTGACCGGCGACGCCAACGCCGATGCGGGCCGTTCGTCCGGCGCACAGATCAGCATGATCACCAAGTCGGGAACCAACCGCTTACACGGCGCGGCCTATGAGTATTACCGGCCGACGTGGGTTGCCAACGACTGGTTCAACAAGCAAGCGGAACTCGGCAGCGGGCTGCCGAACATTCCGGGCAAGTATGTACGCAACATCTTCGGCGCGGACACGGGCGGTCCGATCATCAAGGACAAGCTTTTCTTCTTTGTGAACTACGAGGGATGGCGCCAGGCGGAGAATACGCAGGCCTCGCAGACGGTTCCCCTGGCTGCCTACCAGCAGGGAGAATTGCAGTATTATGACGCGAGCGGAAACACCGTTGCGCTCTCGCCCGACCAGTTTGCGCAGTTGGATTCCGCATGCCAGATTTGCAACACGTCAGAGTATCCAAATCCCCCAGGCGACAATCCCAACGCGCTGGGCTTTTTCACCTCCATGCCGACTGCCAACGGCACCAATTTAGGCGACGGATTGAACACAGGATCCTTCTCGTTTTCTTCGCCGACCCCGAAAAGCCTGAACACGTTGATTGCACGCATCGACTTTGATCCTTCTGATAAGCACCGCATCTTTGTCCGCGGAAACCTGCAGAAGGACACCACGGCCTACTCGGAGCAGTTTCCGGGTCAGCCGGCCTCGCACGTACTGGAAGACAACAGCAAGGGCATCATCGCCGGCGACACCTGGACCATTTCGCCGACCCTGATTAACGACATCCGCTACGGCTACGTCCGCCAGGGCTTTGCCGACCGCGGACTGCAGACCCAGGATTACGTGGACTTTCGGTTCATGTCGACGCCGACGGCGGAAACGAGCACGACCATCACCAGCGTGCCGGTGAACAACATCGTGGACAACCTGACCTGGACCAAGGGCAACCACACGCTGGGATTCGGCGTCAACTGGCGGCTGATTCACCAGAATCACTCGTCCAATGGCATCTCTTACAACAGCGCCAGCACGAATCCCTACTGGCTGGGCGGCAATCCGCCTGATCCCTCGCAGATCGGGCAGGCTTCAGTGGGCTCGGGGTTTGCGAACTCCTATGGAATCGCGTTTGCCAACCTGGTGGGCACGGTTCCGTCGCTGACGAACAATTACAACTACAAGCTCACGAGTGCGACTTCGGGGTCGGTGCTGGCCGATGGTGAGTTCATCGACCGCCACTTCAAGACCAACGAGTTCGAGTGGTATATCCAGGACGCCTGGCGCGTAAAGCCCAATTTGACCATCACCTTCGGGGTTCGCCACACGCTTTTGCAAACGCCCTATGAAACGAGCGGCCAGCAGGTGACGCCGACGATCGACACGCACGCCTGGTATCTGCAGCGTGAGATCGCGGCGCAGGCCGGCCAGGTCTATGAGCCGGATCTGCAGTTTGCGCCGGCTGGTCCCTACTACGGCAAGCCGGGCTTCTGGCCGAAATCAAAGAACAACTTCGCTCCGCGGCTCGCGGTTGCCTACTCTCCGGATACCAAGACTTCAATTCGCGCCGGCGCGGGCATTTACTACGACCACTACGGCCAGTCGCTGGTGAACACCTTTGACCATAATGGCTCGTTCGGCATGAGTTCGTCGGTGACCGATCCGGCCGGCGTCTTCGGCATTGAAGGAAATGCAAACCACCCGCCCTCTCCGCGGTTCATCAGCAGGACGACGCTGCCGCCAATCGACAATGGCACGCCGGCAGATACCATCACCTTCCCGTATACGGCTCCGCAGTATAATTTTGCCATCACCTGGGGTCTGGACAACAAGATCAAAACTCCGTACTCGGAGGTCTTTGACTTTTCGATTCAGCGGGAGCTTCCCGGCGGGTTCACACTCGAAACGGCGTATATAGGCCGGCTAGGAAGGCATTTGCTGCAACAGCTCGACCTGGCTGAGCCGGTTGACTACGTTGACCCGCAAGGCGGGGGTGACTACTACGCAGCCGGAACGCAGCTTTCGAAGGATGTGGACGCGAACGGTGGCGCGGGCTCGGTGACCTACGACAACAATGGCAACGCCCTGACGTGGCCCGACGTCCAGACAATCCCGTATTTTGAAGACGTCTTCCCCTTCATGCAAGGTCTGGACTATCAAGGTGAAAGCGCAACCCAGGCCATCTACAACTACGAGTGGGCTCCTTATCGCGCGCAGTATGGCGCGACGACCTCACTCGCCGACCTGGACTTCTTCTGCGTGTACCTGTCCAACGCGCAGTGCAACAACTATCAGTCGAAGTTCTGGCAGGACCAGTTCTCGTCGCTCTATGCGCTGTCGAGCATGGGCATGAGCTACTACAACGCGGGGCAAATCACGCTTCGTCATCCGATGAGCCACGGCCTGCTGATGGATTTCAGCTACACGTATTCGAAATCGATTGACATGGGCTCCGATACCGAACGCAGCAGTGAGTTCGGAACGAACGCATCGAATACCGGAGCTTTCAGCGAGATTCTGAACACCTGGAAACCGTATCTGAACCGCGGCCCTTCGGACTTCGACACCCGTCATATGATCACCGCCGACTGGGTGTATGAGATGCCGGTCGGCCGGGGCAAGATGCTGCTGGGCAACTCCGGAGGCCTGATGAACTCCATTGTGGGCGGCTGGCAGCTTTCCGGCATTGCCCGCTGGACAAGCGGCCTGCCCTTCTCGTTCTATGAGCCGGGCTGGACGACCGACTGGCAGATTGAAAGCTATGGTGTGGAGACGCAGCCGATCAAAATGCGGCGTCACCTGGATGCCAACGGAAATCCACAGTTCTTTGATAATCCGGACGCTATCAACACTGGCATCGCGACGGGATCACCAGAACGTCTCCCTTATCCCGGTGAAGCCGGACAACGGAATAACTTCCGCGGCGACGGCGTCTTCGATGTGGACTCGGGGCTTACCAAGTCGTGGAAGGTGCACGAAATGGGAACTCTGAAGTTCGCCTGGGAGGTGTACAACGTGACCAACACCGTACGCTTCGATCCCGCATCGATTGGCGCGCAACTGTCGGGCGGTAACCTTGGCGTGGCGAGCTCGCTGCTGAGCAAGCCGCGCGTGATGCAGGGAAGTCTGCGGTTCGACTTCTAGCACCCTGCGTACTCACACAAAGCGCCGGCGAGGACTGTCCTCGCCGGCGCTTCTTTCTTGCCGAACCCCGTCTCAATTTGGCGGTTCCGCGGGCCGGAGTCGGCTCCAGGGCTCCCTGCGCTTTCAGCCTCATCTGCGCAAGGTGGTCCTCGCGCAGCCAGTCCAGCAGCACCTTTGCGCCTGGGAGGTTCCACGCGCGGATGCGATCGAGCATTTCGAGGGCGACGGCGTTCGGCTTGTCCTCGGAGTCGAGCAGCTTGTATTGGCCGATTTCCTTCACGACATAGAAGATGGAAGTGTTGCCTCCGGGCAGTTGCGCCTTCACGCGATATGCGTTCGCGTCGCTACCCTCGGCCTTGGGGTCGAAGGCCTCAAGCAGGATATCGAGAGTGACATTGAGCGAGCTTTCTTCGCGCACCAACTCAATGTTGGCAGGGGGAGATGAACCGGTTCACTGCAGGCTATGCCAAGGGACTTTTGGAAGCGAGTTAGCGCGGAGTTACCGGCGCCGGGGGAGTTAGGGCCTGTTCACACTACGGGAATGGCGGCGACGGGAGCCGGTTTTTCTCAGTTCCTTTTCTCAGTTCTAAGGAGCGAGGAGCGACAGATACCGGGTGTATCTTAGGGACGAGCGACGAAGAAATGGGGAAAACCGGCCCCGTCCCTTCGGGTTGCGGCGAAAATGCGGCCAGACTTCGTTGTCGTCCTCGGCAGTGGGGCCGCCACAGCCGTCGGACTTCGCCTCGTCTGCCCGCATTTTCGCGCGCAACGCCATCCATCCCAGTAGTATTAACAGGCCCTAGTATCCCGGCAAGCACTGGCAAGGAGTTGCAAAGGAATCGGCATGGAGACCCAACTGCGTCCACTGACGCTCGGCGAGATTCTGGATCGGACGGCGCAACTTTACCGCGAGAATTTTCTGTTGTTTGCAGGCATCGCAGCGGTGTACTCGGGAATACTGCTGGTGCTGGGGCTGATGCAGATCGGGGTGGACGAGATTCTGCGCGCCGAGCACGTGGAGCAGTCGATGCGCTGGGTGATCTGGGCGGCGGCGTGCGTGAGCGCGGTGGTGGCGTTCATTTTTGCCGGGGCGGCGGTGGCGGCGAACAACCGCGCGGTGGGCTGGCTGCACCTGGGGCAGCCGGCGACGATCCGGGGCGCGTATGGGAGCATTCTGCCGCAGATCGGGCGCTATCTGTGGCTGATGACGATTACGGCAGTGATGGTGTGGCTGCCGTTCGGGCTGGTCTACGGGTCCTATCTGGGCGTGATTCTGCTGTACGCGGGGCCGAAGGGACTGATTGGGCGGACGGGCGTGCCGGTGATGCCGATGGACAGCCACGCGACGATGGTATTCCTGACGGCGACGGTGGTGTTTTTCCTGCTGCTGATTCCGGTGGGCGTGTATACGGCAATCATGGCGCTGCGCTATTCACTGGCGGTGCCGGCGTGCGTGGTTGAGAACGTGAAGGCGCGGCAGTCGATCCGGCGGAGCATTGCGCTGAGCAAGGGCGCGCGGGGACGGATTTTTCTGTTGTTTCTGCTGGTGGCGTCGGTGGACATTGGGCTGGTGATGATCACGCAGATGCTCTTCCTCGTCTCCGTGTTGAAGCATCATGGGGCGCTGCCGGTGTGGGAGAGGGTGGCGCAGCAGCTGGTGGCGTTCCTTACGAATACGTTTGTGGGACCGATTCTGGCGACGGGACTGACGCTGTTCTACTATGACCAGCGGGTGCGCAAGGAAGGATTCGACATTGAGTGGATGATGCGCGCGGCGGGACTGGAGGCGCTGCCGGCGGCCGCGGGCGAGCCTGCCTTGCCAGGCGACGCAGGTTCGGCCGAGGAGCCGCGTCCGGAGCCGGGGAGCGTGCATGAATGAGCGGCTCCATCCTCTGACCCTGGGCGAGATTCTGGATCGCACGGCGCAGATGTATCGCACGCAGTTTTTGCGGTTTGTGGGAATCGCGGCGATACCGATGGGCGTGCTGCTGGTGTTCACAGCAGTCGCGGTGGGCTTCATTGCGTGGGCGATGGGCGAACCGGCGAGGGGATTCTCGGGAAACCCGCTGGGCATCCTGATCTTCGCGGTTCTGGGAGTGCTCGGGGTGGTGGGTCTGCCGGTGTGCACGGGGGCGATGGCGCTGAGCTGGGCAGCGTTGACCGATGCGGCGGCGACAACGTTTCTGGGCGGGACGTTCACGATTCGCGCGGCGTATGGAAGCGCGTGGAAGCGGCGCTGGCGCGTGCTGTGGCTGCTGACGATGGATACGCTGTTCCTGGGAGTGATTCCGGGATCGGCCGTGATTGCGCTTTTGACAATTCCTGGTTTGGCAGGTGCTCTGGCGGGCAAGGCCGGGCTGGGAGCACTGAGCGTTTTGAGCACGGTGGTGATGTTTGCGCTGATTGCGGCGCTGGCCCTGGGGGCGCTGTGGCTGCTGCTGCGGCTGTGCCTGGGCTTCGCGGCGTGCGTGGCGGAGCCGGTGAGCGCGTGGCAGGCGCTGAAGCGGAGCTGGGTGCTGAGCAAGGGGACGAAAGGCCGACTGATCGTGGTGTTTCTGCTGGGGTATGCGCTGGAGTACGTGCTGACGATTGGGTCTTATATTCCGGTGGCGATTGCGATTTATTTGATTCCGGGGGCGAACGGGCAGCAGCACGCGGATACGGTGAATGCGGTGATGATGTTCGCGATTTACGGGCTGTGGTTTGTGGTGAAGACGCTGCTGCGGCCGGTGTACGGAATTGCGCTGATGCTGTTTTACTTTGACCAACGGATACGCAAAGAGGGATTTGACGTTGAATGGATGATGCGGCACGCGGGGATGCAGAGCGCGGCGGTGGCGGTGGAAGAGCCGATGGCGCTTTCGGGCGCTTCGCCATGGCTGGTGCTGCCGGAAGAGCCGGCGGGAGGTTCGGGCGAGTGACCACGCAACCGAGGACGGCGACGGCGATGCGACGGCTGGGATGGGCCGTGGGGCTGGCGGTGGTGTTGTGCGCGGGAATGGGTTGGGCCGCGGCGTTGCCGCTGCAGAAGCCGCCTGCGCCGAGTGGGAATGGATGGCGCGATTCGACGATGGAGGGGTATCGGCAGCACCTTGCGAAGCTGGGCACGCTGGTGGAGGCGTGCGCGAAGGCGCGGAACAAGGAGGCGTGCGATCCGAAGCAGGTGGGGCCGGATGATCGCGTGCCGTGGACGGTGAATGGGCACGCGGAGCAGCGAATGATCCGGCTGGCGTGGCTGCGGAATTTGCTGCTGAGCGCGCAGACGCCTGACAAGCCGGATGCGGAGTTCGAGGCGAAGAAGAAAGCGGCTGAGAAGAAAGATGAAGGCGTGACGCCGGCGACGACGGGCGAACTGCTGAAGGATGCCGAGCAGCGGCTGAAGGATGATGCGGCCGAGAGCGAGGGCGGCGCCGCGAAGCCGGTGGACTGGGCGGTGGAACGGGCGACGCTGGGGCGGGTGCTGGCGGGCAAGGAGTTTCGCGGCCTTAAGGGAGAGACGGCGAGCGACAAATTTCTGGAGAAGCTGAGCCGGTGGCTGAACAGCCTGTTTGCGGGTGTGTCAAAGCTGCGGATTACTGCGCCGTGGCTGGGCAGGACGATTGTGGTGGGGTTTGTGGTGGTGGTGTGCGTGGGGCTGGTGTGGGGGCTGCTGCAGTTCGAGCGGCGATGGAGGGTGCGGCTGGTTCCGGAGGGTGAGGGTGCGGCGGCGGGTGCGCCCTCAGCACGGGACTGGCAGAAGTGGCTGGAGGATGCGCGGCGCGCGGCTGCGGAGGGAAGGTGGCGCGAGGCGATCCATTTTGTGTACTGGGCGGCGATTTCGCGGCTGGAGCAGAAGCGGCTGTGGCCTGCGGACAAGGCGCGGACGCCGCGGGAATATCTGGCGCTGGTGGGCGAAGAGGATGGGCGCAGGGCGGGGCTGACGCAATTGACGCGCAGCTTTGAGCGCACGTGGTATGGAGGGCGGGCGGCGAGCCAGAGCGAGTATGAGAACGCCGAGGCGCTGGCAACGGCGCTGATTGGGCAGGGTGGCGGGGCAGGCAACGGGGCAAGCAGCGGGGCAGGCAGCGGGATTGGAGGCGCGCGATGAAGCTCTTCGCGAGCCTGGACGCCAAGGACCGGCGGTTGATGCTGTGGTTCCTGAGCGGCGCGCTGGCGCTGGCGGTGCTGATCGGAGTGCTGATGCCGAACGGCAATGACAACGACAATCCGGTGCCGTCGACGTATCTGAATGGACGGCATGGCGGACGGGCGGCCTATGAGATGCTGCTGCGGTCAGGCTATCCGATTGAGCGGTGGGAGCGGCCGCTGAGCGAACTGGCGGCGACGGCGGGGCCGGGGACGGTGGTGATTGTTGCCGAGCCGTTCCAGCCGGATTATGACGATTTGCAGGCGATGCGCAAGATGGTGCTGAAAGGCGCGCGCGTGCTGGCAACGGGGGCGATGGGCGGATACCTTGTGCCGAGCGGCGCGGCGACATCGCCGAGCGCGTTCCACTTTGCGGCGTGCGAACTGGAACCGAATGGGCTGGATGCGCTGGCGGACACCGGGCAGGTGTGGATGAAGCTGGAGTCGAGCTGGCAGCTGGGGAATCCGGCGTTCAGGGTGCAGTACGCGTGCGCGGGCGAGCCGGCGGTGGTGGAGTACAACTACGGCAAGGGGCACGTGGTGTGGTGGGCGAGCGCGACTCCGCTGGAGAACGGGTCGCTGACGCGAGGCAAGGATCTGAACCTGCTGCTGAACTCGCTGGGACCGCGGGCGGGACATCATTTTTACTGGGACGAGTCGCTGCATGGGGATGTGCGGTCGAACTGGAGTTATGCGGCGGGGCCGGCGCTGACGCTGCTGCGCGTGGGACTGCTGCTGGTGGGTCTGCTGATTGTGTTCAGCTTCAGCCGGAGGAGCGGGCCGGTGCGCGAGCCGGCTGCGCCGTTGCGCGCGTCGCCGACGGAGTTTGTGCAGGCGCTGGGGTCGCTCTACCAGAACGCGAAAGCGGCGGGAACAGCGGTGGGCGTGGCGCTGGAGCGGTTCCGGCGGCAGAGCCTGCGGATGTGCGGGATGCGCCCGGTGGCAATGAGCGCGGCGGAGCTGGCGGCAACGCTGCGGAGACGGTTCCAGGGGCTGGATGCGAAGCTGGAGAAGGATCTGGAAGCCTGCGAAGAGGCGGCAAGGAGCGAGAGCCTGGAGCCGCAGCAGGCGCTTAAGCTGGTGCAGAC
Source organism: Occallatibacter sp. (assembly GCA_035534635.1). GTDB lineage: Bacteria > Acidobacteriota > Terriglobia > Terriglobales > Acidobacteriaceae > Telmatobacter. Next base: position 103,810 of record DATLRP010000027.1, on the reverse strand, counting down.
GCTGCATGCGCACTGGCGGACGCTGGAGGGAGCGACGCGGGCGCGCATACAGAGTGAGGTGCAGGAAATTCAAGAATCGCAACGAGTGGAAAGGGCCGGATGAGCGAAGAGGCGAATGTTGAGCGGAACGACGAGACAGGCGGAGGCCCGGCGGCGGCCGAAGCAAAGCCGCAGGCCGGAACGCTGACAGCGACGGGCGTTCTGATTGACCACGCGCGCCGAGAGATGGGGCGGGTGATCTCCGGGCAGAGCGGCGCGATTGAGGAGATACTGATCGCGGTGTTGTGCCAGGGGCACGCGCTGCTGGAAGGCGTGCCGGGGATTGCGAAGACGCTGATGGTGAAGACGCTGGGGCGGCTGCTGGGACTGGGCTTCCAGCGGGTGCAGGCGACTCCGGACCTGATGCCGGCCGACATTCTGGGGACGACGGTGCTGCGGCCGGGGACCGATACATTCACTTTTCACTCGGGACCGGTGTTCACCGACCTGCTGCTGGTGGACGAGATCAACCGCATGCCTCCCAGGACGCAGGCGGCGCTGCTGGAGTGCATGGAAGAGCGGCAGGTGACGACGGATGGGACCAGGCGGCCACTGCCGCAGTGGTTCACGGTGTTTGCGACGCAGAACCCGGTGGATTTTGAGGGGACCTATCCCCTGCCGGAGGCGCAGCTGGACAGATTTCTAATGAAAATTCGCGTGGCGTATCCCAGCGAAGCGGAGGAACTGAAGATTCTGGAGCGGCACCACGCCGGAACGGGCGCGGGCCTGCTGGAGGATGCGCGGATTGCGGCGATTCCGGCGGAGCTGCTGGCGGCGGCGCGGGCGGAGGTGCGCGGGATTCGCGTGGAGCCGGAGCTTTACGGCTACATTGTGACGCTGGGGCGGCGGACGCGGGAGTGGCCGACGCTGCTGCTGGGCGCAAGCCCGAGAGCGGCGCTGAGCGTGATGCGCGTGGCGCAGGCAACGGCGGCATTTGATGGGCGGGACTTTCTGGTTCCCGACGACGTGAAGCGGGCGGTTGCGCCGGTGCTGCGGCATCGCGTGATGCTGAAGCCGGAGGCGGAGCTGGAGGGATTCGACGCGGACCGCGTGCTGGCCGATGTGGTGGCGGCGGTTCCGGTGCCGAGGCAGTGATGCAGACCTCGCTGCATCCGGCGGAGGTGCGGGCCGGCTGCGTGCCGCGGCGGCGGTGGGCCTTCGGGCTGACGCGGCGGTCGATGGTGCTGCTGCTGGCGGGATTCGTGTGGCTGATTCCGGGATTCTGGATGCCGCGGATGAGCTACGCGATGGTGGCGTGGGATGCGGTGGTGCTGCTGGCGGCGCTGCTGGACGGACTGCGGCTGCCGAAGGCCACGCAACTGGCGGTGAGCCGGAGCTGGGCCAATGCGCCCTCGCTGGACAGCGAGACGGAGATTGAGCTGACGGTTGAAAACCGTGGAAAGATGATTGTGGAGTGCCGGCTGGAGGACGATTTGCCGGCGGCGCTGAGCGCGGAGCCGGCGACAGCGCGGGTGCGGGCATTTCCCGGCGTGCCGGCGGCGGTGCGGTATCGCGTGGAGCCCAAAGAGCGCGGAGACTGGGAGACGGGTGGGGTGTATGTGCAGTACCGTTCGCCGCTGGGACTGGCCGAGCGATGGGCGCTGGCGCCTCTGACGCAGACGGTGCGGGTGTATCCGGCGCTGCGGATGGGCGAGGAGCAGCAGATTTTTCTGGCGCGGAGCCGGCAGATTGATTTGCAGTTGCGGCAGGCGCGGCAACGAGGACTGGGACGGGATTTCGAGAGCCTGCGCGAGTATCGCGAGGGCGACGATCTGCGCGACGTGTGCTGGACGGCGACGGCGCGGCGGGGAAGCCTGATTACGCGGCAGTATCAGACGGAGCGAAGCCAGCCGGTGTGGATTGTGCTGGACTGCGGGCGGCTGATGCGGTCGCGCGTGGCGGCGGCGCCGGGGAAATCGGCGCTGGCGGTGGAAGGCGATGCGGCGGGGGTGCACTCAAAGCTGGACCATGCGTGCACGACGGCGGTTTCGCTGGCGCAGCTTGCGCTGTTTTCAGGCGATCGCGTGGGGCTGCTGGCGTATGGGCAGGGGATTCAGCAGCGGATTTTGCCGGGACGCGGCGCGGGGCACATGCGGCAGGTGATTGACGCGCTTGCGCAGGTGCGCGCGGAGACGGGCGAGGCGGATCATTTGCGCGCGACGGCGATGCTGAACCGGCTGCAGCCGCGGCGGGCGCTGATTTTGTGGATTACGGATCTGGCGGAGACGGCGATGCGGCCGGAGGTGATTGACGGCGCGATGCAACTGGTGCGTCGGCACGTGCTGCTGTTTGTGGCGATGGCACAGCCGGAGGTGGAGCGGATGGCTGAGACGCGGCCGAAGACGGTGGAGCAGATGTTTCGCGCGACCGCGGCGCAGGAGATGGCGGGGCGGCGGGAGCTGCTGCTGGCGCGGCTGCACGAGCAGGGCGCGCTGACGCTGGATTTGAATCCGGAGGCGCTGACGTCGCAAGTGCTGAACCAGTACCTGGGGGTGAAGGAACGGGCGATGGTGTAAGTCGGCTGCGTCGGCAGCGGCCAGCGCGCATCGAATATAAAGGAAGCATGTTCAAGTTCAATTTGCAGATGAATTGCAGGCCCGCGCTGATGATGATGGCGGTGGCGGTGCTGCTTGTGCCCGCGTGTGCGCAAGTCCCTGCGCGGCGCGTGATTGTTGCAAACATGCACGACACCTCAGGTCCGGTGGACCGGTTCTTTGATCTTTCGGTGGGCTCAGATTATCCGGGCACGCTGATTCGCGACGACAGCCAGGCGCAACTGCAGATGGTGACCGACGAGCTGGGATTCCGGTATATCCGCTTCCATGCGATCTTTCACGATGTGCTGGGAACGGTGCGCGAGGACAACGGGAAGACCGTCTACAACTGGACGAAGATTGACCAGCTTTACGACGACCTGCTGGCGCGGCACATCAAGCCCTTTGTCGAACTCGGTTTTACGCCCGAGGCGATGAAGACCTCAGACAACAGCATTTTCTACTGGCACGGGAATACATCGCACCCGAAGCCGGCGGAGTGGAGCGCGCTGGTGGCGGCGTTTGCGCGGCATATCGAGCAACGGTATGGGCAGGCGGAGGTGCGCACGTGGTACTTCGAGGTGTGGAACGAGCCGAACCTGTCGGGCTTTTGGGAGGGCGGAGACCAGAAGGCCTATTTTGCGCTGTACGATCTGACGGCGCGGACGATCAAAGCGGTGGACCCGAAGCTGCGCGTGGGCGGGCCCGCGACGGCCGGGGCGGCGTGGGTTCCGGAGTTTCTGGAGCATGTGAACAAGAGCGACGCTCCGATTGATTTTGTATCGACGCATACCTACGGCGTGACGGGCGGATTTCTGGACGAGAACGGAAAGAGCGACGTGAAGCTCGACCCCTCGCCGGACGCGATTGTGGGCGATGTGCGCAAGGTGCGCGCGCAGATTTCAGCTTCGCCGTTTCCGCATCTGCCGCTCTACTTTACGGAATGGAGCACGAGCTACACGCCGGCGGACCCCGTTCATGACTCGTACATCAGCGCGGCGTACATTCTGAGCAAGCTGAAGGCCTGCGAGGGGCTGGTGCAGGGGATGAGTTACTGGACGTACTCCGACCTGTTTGAAGAGCCGGGACCGCCTTCGCGGGCGTTTTATGGGGGCTTTGGGCTGGTGACGCGCGACGGAATTCGCAAGCCTGCGTTCTTTGCGTACAAGTATCTGCACGCGCTGCAGGGAGCGACGATTCGCGATGCCGATGCACAATCAATGCTGGCGACGGATGGCGAGAACCTGGCGGCGGTGGTGTGGGATTTTGAACGGCCGGAGCAGAAGCTGAGCGACCGGCCGTTTTATACGAGGCTGGTTCCGGACCATGCGGCGGCGCCGGTGGAGATGAAGGTGGTGCATCTTACGCCGGGCGCGGCGTACCGGCTTGAAGTGCATCGCACCGGATACAAGGCGAACGATGCGGATTCGGCGTACATCATACTGGGCGCGCCGAAGGACTTGACACCCGAGCAGATTGCGCACCTGGACTACCTGACGCGGGATGCGCCGGAGCGGGATGAAACGGTGGTGGCGGGCAGAGACGGTGCGGTGGAGATCCATGTGCCGATGCGGAGCAACGATGTGGTTCTGGTGACGCTGCGGAAGGAGACGGCAGCGCGTTAGGCCGAGCGCTACTCTGCGACGGGTGTCGCCGCGGGGATTGGCCGGAGGTTTTTGGCGAGGGCCCATTTGAGTTGGTCAACACCTTGGCCGGTGACGGCGGAGATGGCGTGGAACTCGAGCTTGCGGCGCTTGGCGTGCGCGGCGAGCTTTTTGAGTTTGTCGGGATTGGCGGCGTCGATTTTGGTGGCCACGACGATCATGGGTTTCTCGGCCAGCGGCTGCTCGCCCGCACGGTTGCCGAAGCTGGCGAGCTCATTGTTGATGACCTTGAAATCCTCGACGGGATCGGGTCGGCCTGAGGCGTCAGAGACGTCGACCAGGTGGACGAGCAGACGGGTGCGCTCAATGTGGCGGAGGAACTGCGTGCCGAGGCCGTGGCCGAGGTGCGCGCCCTCAATGAGGCCGGGAACGTCGGCGACGACGAAGGATTCTTCGTAGGGCATTTCGCCTACGGTGACGACGCCGAGGTTGGGCTCGAGTGTGGTGAAGGGGTAGTCGGCAATTTTGGGACGCGCTGCGGAGATGCGGGAGATGAGCGTGGATTTGCCGGCGTTGGGATAGCCGACGAGGCCGACGTCTGCGAGGAGCTTGAGCTCGAGGCGGTACTGGCGTTCCTCCCCGGGGCGGCCCAGCTCGTGCTCGCGCGGAGCCTGATGGGTGCTGGTGGCAAAGTGCTGATTGCCGCGGCCGCCGCGGCCGCCTTTGGCGACGATGAGGCGCTCGTCGGGCTCGCGGAAATCGTGGACGAGCTCGCCGGACTCCTGGTCATAGAGCGCGGTGCCGACGGGGACGTGGAGGACGATGTCGTGGCCGTCCAAACCGGTGCAGTTGGAGCCCATGCCGTGCTCGCCGCGCTGGGCCTTGTGCTCAGGGTTGTAGCGGAAATGGATGAGGGTGTTGTGGCGCTGGGAGGCTTCCATGACCACGTCGCCGCCGCGGCCGCCGTCGCCGCCGGAGGGTCCGCCGCGGGGCACGAATTTTTCGCGGCGGAAGGCCATGCAGCCGTTGCCGCCGTCGCCGGCCTTTACGCGGATTTTGGCTTCGTCGATGAACATGAGGCATCGGGCGCTCGCCGATGCGAAGGCCCGTCTTTCCAGTGTATCGAACGGGAGGGCGAAAGCGGGTTTGCGGCGAGGGTGGTAAGGTACCCTTGAAAAGAGTTACCTTGGCAGCAGTACTGGTACTCAAAATCTCCTAATTTTTTCCTGGGATGACCTAGAATCGCAGGGAACTTGACCAACTGGGGAAACAGGCGCGGCAAGTTGTGGGGGAATGATTGCCGTGCGGAAGCGGTTTGCGCCGCTGGAGCGGGTCCCGCGGGCAGAGCGGGGCGCGGGGCAAGCACTATTCCCCCGAGAAATCTGCTGCGAGCTAATCGGTTGATGGCAGGGCGGAGAGTTTGGAAGCGGCTTGCAGAGGCGGCGTTGCTGATAGGGGTCAGCACGCAGGCGGCGGTGTATGCCCAACAAGCCGGGCAGGCGGATGGCACTGCGGCGGCGAAGACGCAGCGAGCGGCAAAGAGAAAAGCTGAAAAGGAAGCTGAGCGGATGGAGCGAAGCGTTCTGGCGGCTCGGTTCAAGGCGAGCGGGCTGGTAGCGCCGGTTCCGAAGGCGATTCCCCTGGGCACGACGGCAACGATCACTGCCGAGGAGCTGGAGAGCCTGCCGTTGACGGGGCGGGATTGGCAGAGCCTTGTGCTGGACGCGCCCGCGGAGCAGGGACAGGCGGGGAGCGAGGACCAGCCGGAGGCGCGCAGCGACCGGGGACGGACCGCTGTGACAGCGGATGGAATGAGCCTGCGGATGACCTTTGGGCAGGCGGGCGCGGGTCGATGGAATGGGCGCGGCGACCAGTTGATGGGCCCGGGGACGAGCGAGGCGGGGATTCGCGAGGTGGGGCGCGCGGGCGGGTTTGGGGCGGGCGACCTGGGAGCGGGCGCGGGGGATGATGCCGCAGGACGGGTGAAACTGAGGATTCGCAGCGGGGGGAACCGGCTGCATGGGTCTGTGTCGCTGTTCAGCCGGCAGAATTTTCTTGGCGCGCAGAATCCGCTGACCGACTGGGTGAAGTTGACGACGCCGGCAACGGCGACGACGGTTCCGGGATACACGGCGATCCCGTATACGGCGGGAAACCGGGAGCTCGGGTGGGGCGCGAGGCTGGGCGGGCGTGCGGGGCGCAGCCGCATCCACTGGTTTGCGTCGATGAATGGCTACCGGCGGGATAATCCGGGCGCGTCTACGGTGCGGCATCCGGAGAATTTTTTTGCGCAGCCGACGAACGACCAGATGCAGGTGCTGGCGGCGCGGCTGGGGCTGAGCAGCGCGAATCCGGTGGGCGAAGGCGTGCAGGCATATTCGGGGATGCTGGAGACGCTGGCGGGACTGCTTGGTCGGGCGACGCGCAGCACGACGCGCTGGACGGGACTGGGGCGTGCGGACTGGGCCGTGGGCAGGCGCGACCGCGTTGTGGTGGAGGGGACGGGCGCGAACCGGAGTGGGGCGGGGAGTGGATTGTCGCGGGCGAGCGAATTTTATGGCAGCCACAGCTTTGGCGAGCGGCAGACGAACGAGCAATGGGTGATGGGAAGATGGGAGCGGTCTGCGACGCCCAATCTGCTGCTGGTGACCGTGGGGTCGTTTGCGCATCACGTGCTGAGCGCGGGACCGGAGACGCCATCGGCGTATGAGCAGACGCTGAATGTGAGCAACTGGGGGCGGCTGCCGCAGATCAATGTGGACGCGGGGTATGGGTTCACGATCGGCAATCCGGCGCGGCTGAGCCCGGGGAGCTATCCGGACGAGCACTTGTACGACGCGCGGGAGCAGGTGGCGTGGGCGCGGGGCAAGCTGCTGATAAGGTCGGGTTTGGAAATGCGGCATGGGAACGACGCGACGACCCTGTTGAACAACCAGACGGGGACGTACAACTACTCGAAGGTGGAGAATTTTGTTTCCGATGCCCTGGCGTTTGCCAAATACGGGGTGAGCGGGCAATTGAATCCTTATGATCAGCACAATTGCGACCAGACCGGGCGGGTGTGGCGGGACTCGGCCGGGCAGTTGCACGGGCTGGGATATTTGCCGTGCTATTCGCATTACACGCAGACGATTGGGCCGGACCACTGGTGGATGAGCACGAACGACTGGGCGGGTAACGGGACGGCGCAGTGGAACGCGGCGAAGCGGCTGACGGTGGCGCTGGGACTGCGCTGGGAGCGGGAGCAGCTTCCGCCGCCGATTGCCGAGCTGGCCAATCCGGATTTGCCGCTGACCGAGCGGCTGCCGAGCCTGGGCAATGAGTGGGGACCGCGGGCGAGCCTGGCGTGGGAGATGGGCGGGAAGTATTGGCCGGTGGTGCGGGTGGGCTATGGGATGTATTTTGGGCGGACGCGGAACGCGACGCTGCTGAGCGCGCTGACCGAGACGGGTTCAGCGAAGGGGGATTTGCGGTATTTACTGCGGCCGACGGACAACCTGAACGGCGGAGGCGCGCCGCCGTTTCCTTATGTGCTGGCCGGGGCGCCGGCGACGGTGGTGAAGCCGGGGGTGGTGGAGTTCGGGCCGCGGTTCCGGAATCCGGAGGTGCACCAGGGCGTGGTGACGCTGGAGGAGCGGCTGCCAAGCCACGTGCTGCTGGAAGCGAGCGCGGTGGTGAGCCTGGGACGGCGGCTGCCGGTGGTGGTGGATGGGAATATCGATCCGGCGGTGAATCCGAAGACGATCACCTACCAGGTGGTGGATGGGAATGGGACGGGTCCGATCAAAAGCGCGACGATTACGGTTCCGTTTTACGCGAACTGGCCAAGCGCGATTTCGCCGACGGGATTTGCGGGGCGGCTGAACGACAACTACCAGCAGGTTGCGGAGCTGGAGAGCACGGCAAACTCGACCTACGAAGCGGCGCAGGTGCAGCTGGTTCGCCGTGGGCGCGGCGGGCTGACGGTGCATGCGCGGTACCGGTACGCGCACACGACGGACTGGAACCCAAGCGAGAGCCTGCGGGTGACGCGGCCGAGCGTCTTCGATCCGAAAAATCCGGCTGAGGAGCATGGGACGAGCAATCTGGACGTGCGGAATTCACTGACGATGGCGTTGATCTGGGAGCCGCGGTGGCACGTGGGCCAGATGGCGGAGCGGCTGGCGAATGGATGGGTGCTGTCGGGAATTGGATACGCGCACAGCGGCCTGCCTTACAGCATGCGCACGTCGGGCTCGCTGGCCAAGGAGTTCACCACAGGCGGGGCGGCGATTGTGGGGCTGGCGCCGGGGATGCTGGGCTACGGCGGGGCGAGCCTGGTGGTTGGCGTGGGCCGGAACACGTTCCGGTATCCAGGCGAGTGGAAGGCGGATGTGCGGCTGGGGAAGCGGTTCCGGCTGGGGCGCGGAAGAGAGCTGGAGCTGATGGCGGAGACCTACAACCTGTTCAACCACCAAAACGTGACGCGGATTGAGACGATCGGCTACACGATGGAGGCGGGGACGCTAAGCGGCGAGCTGCCGCGGCTGACCTATCTGACGGGACTGAAGACGAAACAGACGGAGTTTGGGCAGCCGCTGAGCGTGAACGCGACGACCTTCTACCGGCAACGGCAGATTCAATTCGGAATGCGATTCCGATTCTAGAAAAAACCGTGTGAAGCACTGGTGAGGCCGCAAAGAGGCTGCGCGGAGACGGTGCGGCCGTTGAGGGCGAAGCACGTAGCGCCGTCAATGTCGGTGGAGAAGGTGCGCACGCCGGCGGCCTGGAGCGCGGCGAGGACCTGGGGGGTTGGGTGGCCGTAGTGGTTGTGGAGTCCGCAGGAGATGACGGCCCACTGCGGCGCGACGCGGGCGAGGAAGGCGGGTCGCGTGGAGGTGTTGCTGCCGTGATGGCCAACTTTGAGCAGCGAGCTCTGGAGGCCGGGCTCCGTGAGCATGGCCTCTTCGACAGGGGCTTCCGCGTCGCCCTCGAGCAGGACTGAAGTGTCGCGGTAGGCCACGTGGAGAACGAGCGAATCGTCATTGGAGGGCTGGGGGCCGGGACGATAGGAGGCGAAGGGTGCGAGGACGTGAATCTGCGCGGCGCCGAGGGTGAGGGCGTCGCCGGCGCGGAAGGAGCGGACGCGGACGTGGAGCGAGGCGGCTTCGCGGAGGAGCGCTTCGTATTGGGGAATGGGTGGATTGTTGCCGACCCAGAGCTGGCGCGGATGGAAGTTGCGGAGGACGGCGGGCAGGCCGCCCATGTGGTCCGAGTGCGCGTGGGTGAGGGCGACAACGTCGAGCCGGCGAATTCCGCGCGACCAGAGGACGGGCGAGACGACATCCTCACCAATGTCAAAGTTGCGCGGTGCGTAGCGCGCGCCGCCGACGAAGCCGCCGCCGTCGACGAGGAGGGTTTTGCCGCCGGGGGTGATGAGGAGGATGGAGTCACCCTGGCCGACGTCGATGGCTTCAACGAGAAGCGCGTTGTGGGGGTGGTCGATGGGGCGGGGAAGAACGACGGTGATGGCGGCGAGGATGAGTGAAGCCCACGCAGCGCGGCGTGGCCACGGGCCGCCGCGGGCCAGCAGGAGAGCGGCGGCGAGAAGCGCACAGAAGAGCGCCGTTTGCCAGGCGAGCGGCGCGGGGATGCGGAGATTGCCGAGCGCGAGTGAGCCGAAGAGGTGGACAAGCCAGACGCTGAAGTGCAGAAAGAGCGCAGCGATTGCGGCGGGAACGACGGCTGCCGCGGGCCAGAGGGCGAGAGCGAGAAGCGTGAGCAGGGCCGCGGGCATGAGCACGGCGAGCAGCGGGAGAATGAGGATGTTGACGGGCAGTGCGAAGAGCGTGATGCGATGGAAGTAGAGGGCCATGGGCAGGGTCATGGCGAGCTCGACGACGCAGGAGACGACGAGGACTTCCACAGCGCGGAGAAGGAAGCGTAGCGCGCCGGGGAGGGCCCGCCAGGCGACGAAGGATGTGGAGACGCGGGCGATGCGCTCGGCAAGGAGGCGCAGGTCGACGCGGAACCGGGCGATGGGCGGAGGGAGCTTGGGGTCGATGGCGAGCAGGGAGAGCTCGCGCGTGGCGGTGAGGTAAGGCTGCACGGTGGAGGCGAGCAGCGGAACGGCGACGCCGGCGATGGAGACGACGGCCAGTAGGGTCATCTGCAGGCTCGCGTCAAAGAGGCTGAGTGGATCGACAACAAGCAGGCAGAGCGCGGCGAAGCCGATGGTGTTGAGAGCGCTTCGTTCGCGGTAGACGAGGCGCGCGAGCAGGTAGAGAAGAATCATCCAGAGCGAGCGCTGGACGGGCGTTGCGAAACCGGTGAAGACGGCGTAGCCGCCGGTGCAGGCCATGGTGACGAGCGTGGCGGGGATGCGCGAAAGGCGGACGAGACGCGCGAGCCAAAAAAAGAAGCCGGCGACGATGGCGAGATGGAGGCCGGAGACGACGAGCATGTGGAAGGAGCCGGTGCGCTCAAAGCCAACGCGGAGATTGGAGGTGAGGTAAGTGCGGTCGCCGGTGCTCATGGCGGCGAGCATGGCGGCGTCATCTGGGCTGAGGCGCAGTGCGGAGGGCAGCCCGTGCATGGTGGCGGGCAGCGCGAGGAGGCGCGCGCTGGTGGCGTGCTGGAGTTCGGCGATGCGGCAGGCGAGAAAGCGGCCGGGGGCGCGGCCCAGGCGCTGGATGCTTTCGATGCGGACTGAAGCAGTGGACGTGATGCCCTGCTTGAGGAGATAGTCGCGGCGGCTCCAGACGGTGGGGTCCTGGTAAACCCCAGGCGGCAGAAGCTGGACGACGGCCCGGACGCGCTGGCCGCAATGGAAGGGCTGCGGGGCGGCGGCGGCGGGAGAATTTTCAGGCCAGCGGACGGTGAGTCGGATGGCGCCGGAGGCGGGGGATTGGAGGTCCTCGGCGTCATTGACGACTTCCATGGAAGAGACGCGCAGATCGATGGTTTGCGTGGGGCCTTCGCTGGTGGGCTCGTCGAGATACGCAGTTGCTTCGGTGCGAAGGGATCCGGTGCTGACGACGGTGCCGTCGACTGTGCGCAGGAGGCCGTCAGAGAGCGGGGCGATGGTGGGCGACGGCGCGGGCTGGGGCTGCATCTCCGCACACCATGCGCCGAGGAGAAGCCAGAGAAGCGCGACGGGAAGCCAGAGGATGCGTTGCGCGCGAAAGGCGGCCAGGAGAGAGAGGAATGCTGTGGGCGCAAGCGCGAGAAGGACGAAGGATGGACGGAGGAAGACGATGTGGGCGAGGAAGACGCCGCCGGCAAAGAGCCATGCCGCATGGAAGAGCGGAACTGCGCTATACGCGCTGGCGGACTGCGCGCGATCGGGGCCCGGGGTTGTGGAGGACGAAGCCATAAATGGGGTGGAATGGGGCTACGAGGGCAGCGTATCAGGCTCGACAGAGATGGGCCACCGTTTCGAGATGGAAGGTTTGCGGGAAGAGATCGGCGAGGGTGAGCGATTGGAGCGTATAACCGGAGGCGAGCAGCGCGCGGAGGTCGCGGGCGAGGGTGGCCGGGTCGCAGGAGACGTAGACGAGCTCCGGTGCGGAGATTGCGGCGAGCAGCGATGTGGTTTCCGGACCGAGTCCGGTGCGGGGAGGGTCAAGGACGATGAGGCCGGGCGGCTCGGCTTTGCGGTTGCGGCGAAGGAAGGCGAGAGTGTCAGAGGATTCGGTGGTGGGCTCCGCGGCGGCGGTGGTTCCACGGAGATTGTGGGCGAGCGCGGGAGCGGCGGCGGGCGCGGATTCGACGGCGACAACGCGCTGAAAGCCGGCGGCGAGACGGCGCGCGAAAAGGCCGACGCCAGCGAAGAGGTCCCATGCGAGTTGGCCCGTGCGGTGGTCGCAGACGCGGTCAACGAGCGCGTCGACGAGCCATCGGTTGACTTGGAAAAACGCGCCGTGATCGACGCGATAGTCGAAGCCGGTGGCGCGATAGACGAGCGAGTCGCTGCCAGAGGAAGCGAAGCGGCGCGGAGGCTGGTTGCGCTGCGCTTCGGCGAGGAGTTCGAGGCCGGCGAGTTGGGGGATTTGCGCGCGGAAAGCGTCGGCGAGGTCTTCGATGGAGATGCGGACGGTGCGTGGAAAGACGATGGAGGCGAGGAGCGCGGACTCGTCGTGGTTCGAGAAGAGGGTGAGCTCGGAGGGGTGCGCGGAGGGTGTGAATTTGGGCAGGATTTGTTGCGCGGCGAAGGCGGCGCGGAGCAGAAGCGGCGCGGCGATGGGGCACTCGCGGAGGGGAATGACCAGGTGCGAGCGGCGGCCGCGATAGCCGAGGCTGCCATGCTCGTCGAAGGCGAGGCGGATGCGGTTGCGGTAGCGCCAGGGGTCGGCGGCGAGGATGGAGATTTCTGCGGGCGCGGGGACGCCGGCGCGAGCGAGGGTTTCGCGCAGGATGGTTTGCTTGAGGGCGACTTGCGCTTCGTAGCCGGCGTGCTGATAGTGGCAGCCGCCGCACGCGCCGAAGTGCGGGCAGGCAGGCTGGACGCGCTCGGGCGCGGCCTGGACGATGGATTCAACTTCGCCGCGCGCGAAGGCGCGTTTGTCTTCGACGATGCGGATGCGCGCCTGCTCGCCGGGAAGCGTAAGGGGGACGAAGACGGCCTTGCCACTAATGCGCGCGAGGAAATCGCCGCCGTAGACGGGCTTTTCGAGGGTGACGATTTCGCCGGTTGCCTGGCTCATTGCTGGCTCATGTAAAAGAGGCTGAGGCGCGGGAGCTCATAGCGGGCCAGGAGCTGCTTTTGCACGAACTGTTGCTCGACCTGGCGAAGTTGCACAACGCCCATGCGGCTGCGGAAGGGAGCGAGCTCGCGCGCGGCGTGTTCCTTGAGCGCGACGAGAAGATCTTCGGGCGCGGCGGCGGTGAGCGCGGCGAAGAGTTTTTCTTCGAGGACAGTGAGGGTGCGCTCCAAAGCCTCAAGGTTCTGTGCCGTGAGATTTTTCGAATCGCCGGCGAGCCCTTCGGCGGCGAGTTCGCGGAGGCGAACGGCGGTGGCGCGGCAGGCGTCGGCCGCGATGGAGGAGGCGTCGAGCGCGGTTGCGGCGGCGTGGAAGTGCGCGGCGATGCGGTTGGGCTCAAAGCCGGAGTCGCGCGGCTCGCCGGGTTCGGGTGCAGCGCCGGCGGAGGCTTCGCGGAGCTCTTCCGCAGCCTGCATGACGGCCTGCGCGCACCAGGCGAGGCCATTGATGCGGCGCATGCGGGCGCGCTTCTGTCGCGACTCGTATTTGTCGAATGCGGAGTCGATGCCGCGGAGGACTGCTTCGAGCGGAATGCCGGCATCCCGCCAGGTTTCGATGAGGGCCCAGTCCAGCGTGGAGAGCATAAGGATTGCGCCGCGGCGCTGCTGGAAGCGCTCCTCGATTTCCGTAAAGTAATTGAAGTAATTGCGCACGGCTGCGGCCTAGTGCGCGCGGCCGCGCGGGCGTGGCGTGCGATTGCGTTCGAAGAGGATGCGCAGGCCCTCGAGGGTGAGCAGATCGTCGATCTGCTCGATGTAGCGGGAGTCCTCGGCGACCATGCGGGCGAGGCCGCCGGTGGCGATGATGCGCGGCTTGCGGTCTGTCGACGAGGCCAACTCAGCGAGGATGCGCTCGAGAATGCCGTCGACGAGGCCGATGTAGCCGAAATAGAGGCCGCTCTGCAGGTGGGTGACGGTGTTGGTGCCGATCACCTTTGCGGGACGGCGGATATCCACGCGGCTGAGGCGTGCGGCGCGGTTGAAGAGGGCTTCCGCGCTGAGACCGAGGCCGGGCGCGATGGCTCCGCCGAGGTATTCGCCGCGTTCGGAGATGACTTCAAATTTGGTGGCGGTGCCGAAATCGACGACGATGCATGGGCCGCCGTAGCGCTCGAAGGCGGCGATGCAATCGGCGATGCGGTCCGCGCCGAGCTCGGTGGGGTTGTCGATGAGCATGGGCATTCCGGTCTTGATGCCGGGCTCGACGAACATGGGTTCGAGGTGAAAGTAGTCCTCGCAGACGCGGCGGAGGGTGGAATCGAGGGGCGGCACGACGGAGGAGATGATGATGTGGGTAACCTGCTTGGGCTTGAGGCCGTGCATCTCAAAGAGGTTGACGAAGAGGACGCCGTACTCGTCGACGGTTTGGGTGTGATGGGTGGTGACGCGCCAGTGGGCGGCGAGAGGCGGCTCATTTCCGTCGAGGCGGAAGAGGCCGAGGACCGTGTTGGTGTTGCCGACGTCGAGAGCCAGAAGCATGGTGTCAATCCGTTGTGTCGGGCCGTTGTGTCAGGCCGTTGTGTCAGGCCGTTGTGTCAGGCCGTTTCCGCCGCGCGAATGCCACCGGTTTGCACGATGACAAGGCCCTGCGCGGTGCGGACCCGCAAGAAGCCGTGTTCGTCGAGACCGTCGGTGATTCCGGTGCAGGCCTGGGGGCCGTGGACCTCCACCTCGCGGTTCCAAAGCCAGGTGGAATGGAGAGCGAAAAGCGACGGAGTAACCGCAACCACCGCTGGATCGTGCAGCATCGACGTTTCGCGCTGCAGCGATTCTAGCAGGGCAATCAGCAAGCTCTGGCGGCTTATCGCGCGCCCAGTCTCGATGTCGAGCGAAGTGGCCGGTGTGGAGAGCGCGGGAGAAAAATCGCGCTGATGAACGTTAATACCAATGCCAATCACGACGAAGGCAAGCTCGCCTCGCTCGGTCCGCGACTCGACCAGGATGCCGCCGACTTTTCGGCGCCCGATCAGCAAGTCGTTGGGCCAGCGCAGATCAATCTTCAGCGCCGTGGCCGTCGCAATCGCATTCGCTGCCGCGAGCCCCGCGGCAAGGGGGACAACCGAAAGGTGCGCAACTGGAAGCCCAAGGCGCAGCAGCACGCTGACATACAAACCCTGGCCCGCTGCCGATTCCCATTGGTGATCGCCGCGTCCCCGGCCCGCCGTCTGCTCGTCGGCAAGGTAAACTGAGCCATTTGCGGCGCCCGCGCCTGCCGCTTCCATAGCGTTGGTATTCGTCGATCCGGTGCTGTTGAAATAGTGCACGTTGCGGGCAAAGATCGATCCCTTCAGCGCGGCTTCAAGGGCGGCGAGATCGTACATCGGCTAGCTGGGCTCCGCGGCGATGGTCATGGAGATGTTTGCGGCGCGGGCGGAATGAGTGAGGGCGCCGACGCTGATGAAGTCGACGCCGGTTTCGGCGTAGGCGCGGATGTTGTCAAGGACGATTCCGCCGGAGGCTTCGATGGGAATCCAGCGCTTCTCCTGGCGGATGCGGTCGACGGCATCCTTGACGAGCGCGGGCGGCATGTTGTCGAGCAGGATGGCTTCAGCGCCGCATTCGAGGGCCTCATCGAGATCCTGCGCGGTGCGGACTTCAATTTGCACGCGCTGGCCTTTCTGGCGGCGCTCAAGGGCGTGGGCGAGCGCGGTGCGCAGGCCGCCGCCAAGGGCGATGTGATTGTGCTTGATGAGAATGCCGGAGGCGAGGTCGAGTCGGTGATTGGTGCCGCCGCCGCAGAGCACGGCGTACTTGTCAAGCGCGCGCAGGCCGGGAACGGTTTTGCGGGTGTCGAGCACGCGGGCCTTGGTGCCCTGGATGGCGTCGACGTACTGGCGGGTGAGCGTGGCGATGCCGCTGAGGTGCTGCAAGAGGTTGAGGATGACGCGCTCGCAACTGAGCAGGACGCGCGCGTTGTGGCGGATGACGGCGAGAACCTGGCCGCCGTGGACGCGCACGCCGTCAAAGATCTCAGGGTGGCTGACGACCTCGAATCGATTGTGGGCCTGAGGGCGCGGGTCAATGCGGGCGAAGATTTCAAGCATTCGGGGAACTGCGCCCAGGCCCGCGACAACCATCTCCTGCCGGGCGAGGATGGAGGCCGCAGCGCGGAGGTTGGGGTCGATGGTGACGTTGGTGGTGGCGTCGTTGGCGGCGTGGTCCTCAAGGAGGGCCTGCTCCAGCAATGCGTCGATGCGGCTACTCTTCCAGTCCATGGATTCTTTCGGCTCAAGCGGGTAAAGGGCCGGCTCAAGCGTGGGAAGCGGGTTTTACCTGCCGAAGAAAGTTATAAACAACTTTCTTGACGGTGTCATCTGCCTGGCCGGCGAGGGTGCAGAAGGGTTGGCCGGTGTGGCGGCGGATTTCGAGTGTGTACGCATGTTGGACGCGCGAGAAGCGGGCGCGGATTCGCTGCCTGAGGCCGGATTTGCGGTCTTTCTGCGGCTCGGTGAGGAGGATTTCGCCGAGGTCGACGTACCAGAGGAGCGAGACGATGCCCATGCGGTCGCGGAAGAAGAGACGATAACTGGTGAGGAGCAGATATTGGGAGAGGTCGCCGGGGCGGGTGGGCGCGGCGGTGAGGTCAAGGAAGGCGACGGCGCGCTCGGTGTCCTGCAGGTGGGCGGCGACGATCTCGCGGACGGTGTGGGGAAAGCGCGGGGCGACGAAGCAACCGGGGGCGTCGCCGAAGAAGATTGGCGGGAGCGGAGGCTGCTGTGGCGCGGAGGGCGGCGGAGGCGCGTCGGGCGGCGGGCCGGGCCCAGGACCGGACCCAGAACCAGGCCCAGAACCGGGCCCGGAACCGGAGCCAGAACCGGAGGAGGCCCGCTCGGGACGCTTGAGGTGCTCCAACAGCTCGCGATAGGCGACCTGAACAAGCTTGAAATGCTCTTCGGCGGCGAGGCGCTGGGTGGGGTCGCGCTCAAAGCGGTCAGGGTGCCACTGCTTGGCGGCGGCCAGGAATGCCTTGCGCAGCGCGACGCGGGTTAGGGCGCGCTGGGCGAGGCCGAGCACAGTGGCGTGCTGTCGGCAACGGTCGCAGGCGCAGGGCATGGGTCACTCGGGGAGCGCGGCCAGGGCTGCCCGGGCCTTTTCAAGCAGGAGGCTGGTTTCAGCGGCCTGCTTCTTGAGCCCTTCCACCACCTGCGCGGGAGCCTTGGCCAGGAAGCCTTCGTTGCCGAGCTGGCGGTCGGCGGCGGCGAGACCTTTTTCGTATTTGGCGATGTCTTTGGTGAGGCGTTCGCGCTCGGCGGGGAGGTCGATGGTGCGCTCGTAGACGACGGCGACGTCGAATTCGGGGGTGGAGTGCTTGGAGAGCCCGACGGAGATGGACTCGACGAAGCGGAGTTCACTGACGCGTGCGAGGCGCTCGACGATGTCGTGATTCTCCTCGGTAACCTGCTTCAGGTCTGCATCGGTGCGGAGTTCGACTGGCACCCTGACCTTTTCTTCGATCCCAATCTCCTTGCGAAGTGCGCGGATCTCAACGATGAGGCTCTGCAGGAGGGCCATCGCAGATTCAGCTTCTTCGTCGCGGATCGGGACTTCCGAGCGCGGGTAGGGCATGAGCGCGATGGACTTCGCCGGCGGGTGGCCGCCGTGATACGCATGCCAAAGCTCTTCAGTGAGGAACGGCATGAACGGCGACAGCAAGCGCAGCGACGATTCAAAGACCGAGAGCAGCACCAGCAGAGCGAGAAGCCGTTCGCCGCTGGTGGAGTTGGACGGATCGAGTTGGATCTTCACCATCTCGAGATACCAATCACAGAAATCGCCCCAGAAGAATTGATAGATGGCGCTGGTCGCCTCGTCGAAGCGATAGCTCTCGAGTGCGCTGTTCACTTCTGCGGCGGTCCAGTGAAGGCGCGAGAAGATCCAGCGGTGCTCGAGAGGTGTACAGTAGCCCTCGGGTTCCGGTGCGTCGGGATTTGCAGGATACATGCCGACAAAAATTGCATTCCGGCGGTCGACGGTAGCCAGATCAATCGGCCGCGAGGTTACCATGACACCGCCGGTGGCCTGCGTCCATAGGTCGACGTTCATAAAAATAAACCGCGCGGCGTTCCAGATTTTGTTGGCGAAGGCGCGGTAGCCCTCAGTGCGGGCGACATTGAAGGCAATGTCGGTGCCGGGCGAAGCCATGGAGGCGAGGGTGAAGCGGACGGCGTCGGTGCCGTACTGCTGCACGATCTCGATGGGGTCGAGGACGTTGCCCTTGGTCTTGGACATTTTTTCGCGGTTGGCGTCGCGGACCAGGGCGTGAATATACACCTCGCGAAATGGGACCGAGTCGGCGAGCGAGCGCGGGCTACCGTCGGGCATGGGGACATCGGCCGCGAACCAGCAGCCGAGCATGATCATGCGGGCGACCCAGAAGAAGAGAATGTCGAACCCGGTGACGAGGAGGCTGGTGGGGTAGAAGGCGTCGAAATCTGCTCGTGTCTCCGGTGTGAGATTGGGCCAGCCGAAGACGGAGACGGGCAGAAGGCCGGAGGAGAACCAGGTGTCGAGGACGTCGGTTTCCTGCGTGAGCTGGGCGGAGCCGCAGTGGGCGCAGGCGGTGGGGTCCGGGCTCATACCGGGAGGCGGGACGGTGATTTTGCGGCAGGCGGCGCAGTGCCAGGCGGGGATGCGATGGCCCCACCAGAGCTGGCGGGAGATGCACCAGTCGTGGATGTTCTCCATCCAGTTGAGGTAGGTCTTCTGGTACATCTCCGGCGTGAAGCGGATGTGGCCCTCCTTGACGGCGGCGATGGCCTTGCGAGCGAGGGGCTGGATTTTGACGAACCACTGGAGCGAGAGGCGCGGCTCAACGACGGCCTTGCAGCGGTCGCAGTGGCCCACGTTGTGGACGTGGTCCTTGACGCCGGCTAAGAGGTCTTGCGCTTCGAGGTCGGCGACGATGTGCTTGCGGGCGAGGACGCGGTCGAGGCCGGCGTACTTGCCGCCTTCGGCGTTGATGTGCGCGGTGTCATCCATGACGTTGATGGAGGGCAGATGGTGGCGCTGACCGAGGGCGAAATCGTTGGGGTCGTGCGCGGGGGTGACCTTGACTGCGCCGGTGCCGAAGTCGCGGGTGACCCAGTCGTCGAGGATGATGGGAATGGTGCGGTTGAGCAGCGGCAGGCGCAGGGATTTGCCGTGCAGGTGCAGGTAGCGCTCGTCTTCAGGGTGGATGGCGACGGCAACGTCGCCGAGCATGGTTTCAGGGCGGGTGGTTGCAACGGTCAAAAACTCGCCGGAGTCGGTGCCGTCGGCCAAGAGGACGGGATAGCGGATCTCCCAGAGGTGGCCCTTGTGCTCGTCGTAGACGACTTCGAGGTCGCTGATGGCGGTTTGGCAGCGGGGGCACCAGTTGACGATGTACGCGCCGCGATAAATGAGGTCCTGCTCGTAGAGGCGGACAAAGGCCTCGCGCACGGCGACGGAGAGGCGCTCGTCCATGGTGAAGTATTCGCGGTCCCAGTCGACGGATGCGCCGAGGCGCTTCATCTGGTCGAGGATGGCTCCGCCGTAGTGGCGCCGCCACTCCCAGACGCGCTGAACAAAGGCTTCGCGGCCGAGCTGCTGGCGGGTGACGCCTTCAGCGGTGAGCTGCCGCTCAACCATCATCTGGGTGGCGATGCCGGCGTGGTCAGTGCCTGGGAGCCAGAGGGCGCGGCGGCCTCTCATGCGTTGCCAGCGGGTGAGGATGTCCATCTCCGTCTGGTTGAGCATGTGGCCCATGTGGAGGCGGCCGGTGACGTTGGGCGGCGGCAGCAGGATGGTGAAGGCGTCCGCGGCGGGTTGGCCCTGGTTTTGGGCAGGCGGCTGGGGCGTGGGCTGGGCGAAGAGGTTTTCGCGGACCCAGTAGGCGGCCCAGTGGTCTTCAATGGCGGCCGGGTCGTAGGCTTTGGACAGATCGTGAGGCATGGGGGTCGTCGGGCGGGTATCCCGGGCGCATCCGGCCCGATGCAAAGAGGGCTGATTGCGAGGGGTCCACCCCTCACTTTAGCAGATGGTGGCGGAGGGAAATGGATGCGGGAAAGGCGCACGCGGCTGGGCGAGAAGGCTGGCGTGGAGTACAAGGCAAAGGCCGCATCCTGGGTGGGACGCGGCCTTTGGGTGGGTGGCGGAAGAGGCTCAGAAGGGGTTGAGTTTTTTGAGTCCCTTCTTTTTCCTTTTCTTGCTGGAGGACTCTGTGCCGAGGTCGGCCTTGGGAGCCTTGGCCTTTTTGCCGGGCTTGACGGCGCCGGCGGGGCCGGTGTTGGTGCCGGGCTTGATTGCGTTGATTTGCGTGGGCGCCGGGGCCGCGGGCTGGGCGGCGGGCAGCGCGGTATTGGTGGGGCCGACGGGCTTGACGACGGCGTTGGGGTCAGAGGCAGGCGCGCTGACGATGGAGACACCCATGCCGGTGCCGGAGCCGGGCGCGGTCATCTGGACGGGAGCCTCAGAGGGCTGGTCGCTGCGCGGCGGCTGATTGGCGGCGGTGGGAGTGGGCGGAGTGGATGCGGCGGCGGCGGGTTTGCCCGCGTCCAGGGCATCCTTGAAGAGGGCGATGTTCTGCTTGGTGATCTCGGGAGCGATGGTGCGGGCCGGATCAGAGAGCGTGGGCTCGCCGACGTGGACGGCCTCAACGACGGTGGGGCCGCTCTTGATGAGGCCGAGGATGCGATCCGTGAAGCGGAGAGGCTGCTCGCTGCGCTGCTCGGCGTCGCTTTCGGCGATGGCGGTCTGCGAGGGTTCAGGGATGGGCATGTTGAGGGCGACGAGACGGTCGCGGGCGTCCTCAACGTGCGGCGCCATGGGATAGCGGGTGATGACGCGGTCGTAAGCCTTGGCCGCCTTGTCAAGATAAAGGGCGCGCAGACGCTCACGGACCGCGCCGGGAAGGCGCGTGGCGAGCTGGACGGAGTGGGCCTCGCCTTCATAGCAGTCGCCGATGGCGATGAGGGCCTGGTCGCTCTTGGAGTAGAGCGGATAGGTGTCCGCAACGGTTTCCAGACGAGCGATGGCGGCGGGGAAGTCCTCCTGGCCCTGGTAATAGAGGCCGATCTGCATCTCGCGCTCGGCGAGAACCTCCTGCACGTTGCGGAGCTTTTGCTTGGCGCGGGGAATGAGCGGCGAGTCAGGGAACTGGTTGATCATCTGGCGGTACTCGTGCTCGGCGGCCAGAGCGTTGGTGAAGTCGCGGTCGGGCTTCTCCATCTGCTCGTAGTAGATGTCGCCGACCTTCATCTGGGCCTCGGCGGCCTCGGGCGCATCGGGGAAGAAGGTGATGAAGTCCTTGTATTCGGCCTCGGCCTGGGCGAGCGCTGCGCTGCCGCCTTCCTTGAACCAGGTGTCGCCGACGGCGAGCTTGGCGCGCATGATGTACTCGGAGTCAGGATAGGTGTTCAGGAGGGTCTGGAGGGTGAGTCGTGCGACGTCATAGCGGCCCTTCTTCATGGCGACCATGGCCTTGTCGAAGAGGATTTTGTCCGGCTGGTTAGAGTGTACGTTGGCCAGGGGATTGGCGCTGAGGTCCTCGTTTTTCTTGTGCTTCTGGTGCTTGGTTCGAGCCTGCGCCTGCATTCCGGTGAGTACGAGCACCGCGAGCGCGGCAGCAGCGAATTTTCTGGAGAAACGATTCATTCAACCCTCGTTAGGAGTGCGCGACCTGTGGGCAGACCCCGCACCCGGATCCTGCACTTGGTTAGGAGCCGGCTTCACCGGCGGCCCTGCGCGCGGCCTGAAGCAGCGCCCGCGCATCGCGTTCGGGCTGGCCGGCTCCAAAGACGGCATTTCCCGCGACCAGAAGATCCGCTCCTGCTTGGACGATGGCCGCCACCGTGTCGTGAGCCACGCCGCCGTCTACTTCAATTCTAAATGCCAGGCCCAGCTCGCGGCGCAAATTGGCCAGATGGCGAATTTTTTCAAGCGAGAAGGGAATGAAGCTCTGTCCGCCGAAGCCGGGATCGACGCTCATGACGAGGACATGGTGGACCATGGGCAGGATGTCCACCAGAAAATTGACGCGCGTGGCCGGGTTGATGACGACGGCGGGCTTCATGCCGTGGTGGGCGATGAGCTCGAGCGAACGATGGAGATGGCGGCAGGCCTCGTAATGCACGCTGACCCAGTTGGCGCCGGCCTCGGCGAAGGCGGGGATGAATTGGTCGGGGTTCTCGATCATCAGATGGCAATCGAGGGGCAGCTTTGTGACCTTGCGGAGGCTTTCGACGACGGGCGGGCCGATGGTGATGTTGGGGACAAAATGGCCGTCCATGATGTCGACATGGATGACGGTGCCGCCGCCGCGCTCGGCCGCTGCGACCTGGTCGGCGAGGTGGGCGAAATCGGCGGAGAGGATGGAGGGCAGCAGCTCGACCATGATTGCATGCGGCGGATTTCCGCGACGGAGCCAGTGTATCAGCCGGGAAGCTGCGCGGTGTTGGCTTTTGCGGCGACGCGGCCGATGCCGCGGAGGATGGCTTTGAGGGGCCAGCCGTCCTGGTCGTTGGGGAAGAAGATTTCGCCGGTGCGGCGGGCTTCAGGGCGGTAATACCAGCGCTTGAGCAGGGCGAGATGGCCCTGGCGAATGGTGGCGGAGGGTTCGGATGCGACGGCGAGCGATGCGAGAGCTTCTTCGAGGCGCGATTCAAGGACGCCGCGGGCGGTGCGGGTTGCTGGCGGGTTGGGTTCGACGGGAAGCTGCTCGGGAACGGGCTCGAGGGCCATGGGATGGGCGAAGAGCGAGCTGGAGCCGGATTGCTCGTTCTGGATGCGCATGCCGAGGGTGGAGAATGCCGCGGGACCGGCGAGGCGGCCGCGTTCAAAAAGGAAGACGGCGACTTCACCGGGGTTGGCGGAGGTCTGCAGCAGCACGGCGCGGAGGCGGCTGAGGGGACGGACAAGCTCGGGCGCGAGGGCACGGACGGATTCGGCGCGCTGGACCTGCGCGTGGAGGGTGGCGGCGGCTTCAAATTCGAGATTGGCGGAAGCTGCCTCGCGCTGGGTGCGGAGAATGACGAGGCGGCTTTCGCCGCGCGTGGCGAAGAATTGTTGGACGGCGGCGGACTCTTCGACGTAGCGCTCGTCGGTGCAGCCCTGGTAGCAGGGGGCGAGGCACATCTTCATTTCGGAGTAAACGCAGCCGGGGTGGGAAGGGTGCGGGTCGAGGTCCTCGACGCAACGACGCAGGAGGAAGAGCTTGAGGGCTTCTTCGACGTAGCGCTCGGCTGCGGCGCGGGAGGCAAAAGGCCCGAAGGCCCAATCGGCTTCGCGCTGGCTGGGGCGGTGGGTGACGACGACGCGGGGATAGCGGTTGCTGCCGAGGAAGCGGACGAAGGCGGGCGCGCGAAGGTGCATACGAGCAATGACCTGGTTGGGGGACTTCGGGCCGTAGACTTCATGCAGAAGGTTGAATTGTGCAAGGAGGGACTCGAAGTCGGAGCCGGTGAGGCGGAATTGGATGCGGCGGACGAGGCCGGCGAGCTGCAGGCGGCGCGGATGCTTGGCGGAAGGTTGGAGCAGGCGCGCAAGGCGGGCGCGGAGGTTGGGCGTGCGGCCGATATAGGGTTCGCCACGTTCGTCTGCGCCATACAGCGCGAAGACGGCGGGGAGCGCGGGCAGTTGGGCGAGCGCGGCTTTGGGGTCGGCGGGATCGAAGGGAAGGGATTGCATCTCGCTTGCCACGGGCCGCTCCGCTCAGGCTCCCGCGATGGTCATGCCGTCGATGCGGAGGGTGGGCGCGGCGATGGCTCCGCGGAAGTCGAGGTCGTTGCCGATGGCGGTGACGTTCAAGAGCATTTCGGCAAGGTTGCCGGCGATGGTGATTTCCTCGACGGCGTGGGTGAGCTGGCCGTTCGCAATCCACAGGCCGGTGGCACCGCGGGAGTAGTCGCCGGTGACGGTGTTGGTGCCGAAGCCCATGAGGCTGGTGACATAGAGGCCGGCGGGGACCTCTTCGAGGATTTGCTCTTTGGACAAGTTTCCGGGCTCCAAATAGAGATTGCCGCAGCCGATGCCGGGCGCGCCGGCCAGGCCGCGCGAGGCGTTGTGGGTGGATTCGAGGCCGAGCTTGCGCGCGGCGTAGGTGTTGAGCAGATAGGTTTCGAGGATGCCGTCGCGGACGACGACGGTGCGGCGCGTGGGCAGGCCTTCGCCGTCAAAGGGCGAAGTGCCGAAGCCGCCGACGCCGGTGGGCAGGAGCATGGTGTGGTCGTCGACGAGCGTGAAGGCAGGCGCGGCGATGGATTCACCGAGTTTGCCGGCGAGGAAGGATGCTTGACGCCAGATCGCGTCGCCGGAAGCAGCCTCAAAGAGTGAGCCGATGAGCGACCGGGCGACCTCCGGCGCGAAGACGATGGGTGCCTGCTGGGTGGGCACGCGGCGCGCGCCGAGGCGGCGAAGGGTGCGGCGGGCCGCTTCCGCGCCGACGGATTCGGGCGAGTCAAGGTGCGAGAAGCACCGGGCGCTGGACCACCAGTAGTCGCGCTGCATGCGTCCGTCGGCGTCGGCGGCGAGCGGGACGGCGGAGATGCTGGCGTAGCTGGTGCGATAACTGCCGAGGAAGCCGCGTGAGTTGGCGAGGACTTTGCGGCCGGTGGCGGCGTCAAAGCTGCCGCCGTCGGAGTTGGTGAGGCGGGGGTCGGCGGCGAGCGCGGCGGCCTCGGCGCGGCGGGCCCACTCGATGCGCTCGGAGTTGGGCAGCGAGTAGACGTCGTCGAAGTAGAGTTGGAGATCGCCGGGGAGTGAGCCGAACTCGGCGGCTTCAGGAAGGCCGGCGAAGGGGTCGTCTTCTGTAAATTTGGCGAGAGCCATTGCGCCCGCGACGAGCTGGCGAATGCCGTCCGGAGTGAGGTCGCTGGTAGAGGAGGAAGCGGAGCGCTTGCCGGCGAAGACGCGAAGGCCGAGGGCGCGGGAGCCCGATTCCTTGAGGGTTTCCACCTGGCCCATGCGGACGTTGACGCTGAACTCGTCGCCTTCGCGGGCGACGGATTCGGCGTCGGACGCGCCGGCTTTGAGGGCGAGCGTGACGAGGTCGGCGGCGAGGGATTCGAGGTCGAGTGCGGATTCGGCGGGCTGGGGGACGGCTTGGGGCATGGGTTCAAACTATCAAAGTTGAGCGATTCCTGTGCGGGCAGCCGTTTACGCTTGCGGAGTATACTCATTTGGATATAATTGGATCATGAAAGGTATCGAGTTTCTTGGCGACTCGTTGAAAGCAATCGGCGAGTTCCCAAGAGAAGCTCGCCAGGCCGCGGGCTATCAATTGAGACGGGTTCAGGATGGAATCCCTCCCGAAGATTTCAAGCCAATGCCGGATATCGGCAAGGGCGTAGAAGAGATTCGAGTCTGGGTAAGCTCGGGAACGTATCGGGTCATCTATACAGCGCGGCTGGCTAACAGTGTGTACGTCCTGCACGCTTTCCAGAAGAAGACGCGGGAAACTTCGGAGAAGGACAAGGCGATCGCCAGGAAGCGATTCAAACAACTTATGCGGGGTAGCTTATGAAAAAAGCGAAACGACAGGTATTCGCCAATGTATGGGACGCGCTCGCCGATTCACCGGCAGAGGCCGCGAACCTTGAACTGCGTTCCAGTCTTATGATCAAGATCGAGAAGATTGTCAAGGGACATGGCTGGACGCAGGCCGAAGCCGCGAAGCGGTGCGGAGTGACGCAGCCGCGCATGAACGATTTGCTGCGCGGACGCATTTCGCGGTTCTCCATCGATGCGCTGGTGAATATCGCGGCGGCGCTGGGGCGCAAGGTTCGCGTGAGTCTCGACGATGCTGCGTGAAGCGGGCGGATTGCGTCGAAGGTGGTTTATGAGCGGATTGAGCTGGAGTTGTCGCTGGTGCGGAAGGAACACGCGCTATCCATTGGTCGTTCTTTAATAGTGCAGATGAACAGGAGACCTGTACTCTCTTCCGGTCGTGTCTTGCACTACGAACTTCGCCTCGATCCACCGATTACCATCACTTGATTTGAGGTCGTCGGGAATCGGATTGTCGCCCTTGGCAAGAAAGTAGCCTCTGAACACATCTCCAGGCGCCAACCTTCCATTCTGGTACCGTCGGTGGTTCAGCACCGCATCACGGTCCACCTGCACGTTAAAGCTCCCAACCGTATTGAATTCTTTGGGCGGATCCAATTGTCTCGGATCAAAGTGTGGACTCAGGTTTGGCTCGTTCCACGGCAACTCAATATCAAAATAGGCGATCACAATCGTCGCTTGGGGCGAATCGTTGGTGATCGCTACCTCGACAGAATAGGAGGTCATCGCTCCATGAGGCGAGTCGATCCTGTCTGAATACTGATCTCCGACCTGGCGTATAGAAAGTTTTCTGCGGGATTGCCTCAGGTATGAATAGATTCCCCAGATAATTGCAAGCAATGGTAGTGAAAAGTCTTTAAGGAGGTTGTAGGCGACACCTTGGGTGAGGGGCTGCTTGCTCTCCTGGAGCGCGAGCATAAAACAGTCGACCAAAGTAGACATTGATCCTTCTATCTCCCCGTCCCCCCGACGGTCATCTTATCGAGCTTGATGGTGGGCATGCCGACGCCGACGGGGACCGACTGGCCGTCTTTGCCGCAGGTGCCGATGCCTTCGTCGAGCTTGAGGTCGTTGCCGACCATGGAGACATATTTGAGTGCCTCGGGGCCGTTGCCGATGAGGGTGGCGTCGCGGACGGGGGCGGTGATTTTGCCGTCCTCGATGAGGTAAGCCTCGGATGCGGAGAAGACGAATTTGCCGTTGGTGATGTCCACCTGGCCGCCGCCGAAGTTGACGGCGTAGAGGCCGCGCTTGACGGAGCGGAGGATGTCTTCGGGCGCGTCGTCGCCGGCCAGCATGTAGGTGTTGGTCATGCGCGGCATGGGGATGCACTGGTAGCTTTCGCGGCGGCCGGAGCCGGTGTTGGCGGCGCCGGTGAGGCGGGCGGAGAGCTTGTCAGTCAAATAGCCTTTCAGCACGCCGTTTTCAATGAGGACGGTTTCCTGTGTGGCGGAGCCTTCGTCGTCCACATTGAGCGAGCCGCGGCGGCCGGCCATTGTGCCGTTGTCGACCACAGTGACCTTGGAGCTGGCGACGGACTGGCCGATGAGGCCGGTAAAGGCAGAGGTTCCTTTGCGGTTGAAGTCGGCTTCAAGGCCGTGGCCCACGGCCTCATGGAGGAGAATGCCGGGCCAGCCGGGGCCGAGAACGACTTCCATCTCGCCGGCGGGCGCGGGGACTGCGCCGAGCTGGAGGATTGCGCCGCGCGCGGCCTCCTGCGCCAAGCCCTCCGGGCTCTTGGTGCCTATGAATTGCTCCAGGCCAGCTCTTCCGCCGCCGCCGGCTGCGCCTTTGGTGGAGAGCGAGCCATCGCGCGCGATGACGAAGACGTTGAGGCGGCAGAGGGGCTGTGTGTCGCTGGCGAATGCGCCGTCAGACCCGGCGATGAGGATGCGGCGGAGCTCTTCGGCGTAGCTGGCGCGGACCTGGACGATGCGTGAGTCGAAGGCGCGGGCGGAGCGGTCGGCGCGGAGGATCAGCTCGAGGCGCGCGGCGAGGTCGAGGTCGAAGCCGCCGAGGGGAACGGGATAGAGATCGGCGGAAGGGGATTCGGTGAATCCCTGGATGGGCTGTTTAGCGGGGCCGCTGGCGATGAGCGCGGCAGTGCGGGCGGCGTGGAGCAGGCGGTCAGGGTTGAGATTGTCAGTGTAGGCGTAGCCGGTGCGCTCGCCGGAGAGGACACGGATGCCGCAGCCGGCGCTGGTGCCGGTGCTGGCGGATTTGACGATCTGCTCGTCAACGCCGAGGGCGGTGGCGGTGACGGATTCGAAGTAGAGATCGGCGTAGTCGCCGCCGGCCGAGAGAGCTTCGCCCAGGCAGCGCTCGAGAAGGCGCTCAGTGATGCCAAATTTCTGAAAAAAGTAGCGCTGGTGGCCGGTATCAGGGGAAGCAACGGGTTGGCTCATCGTGATTCCAGTGTACGCCGGGTAAGGCTGGACGGCGGCGGCGCGGGCGGGAGGTGCGTGGCCACCCGAAGGTTACTTTCGCCGGGAGCGGCATCGTGCTAGAGTCACGCCATGAAGAAGATTGCCCTTGTCGCCCTTGCGCTGCTGCTGATGGCCAGCCCGGCCTTCGCCACGAAGAAGCCGAAGGCCTCGCATCCGCCGGTGGTGAAGCACCAGATGGACAAGAGCAAGCTCGGGAAGCATGCGAAGCCGCACCACCCCAAGGCGATGCATGCGACGAACAAGCATCCCAGGGCGGTGCATCCGAAGAATCCTCACCTGAATGAGGTCAAGCCGCACAGGGCGAACACCAAGAACACCAACAAAGCCGCCCTCAAGGCCTCAAACAAGGGCAAGCACAAGCACAAGTTCCACATCTTCTAGGTGCAGTAGCCGGTTTGCGGCGGGGCACACCGGCAGGGCAAGATGGTTGGGTGTGCGCGCTGAATTCCATGAGTGATCCTCGTTATCCAATAGGCCGGTTTTGTCTGCCTGCCGAGGCTTCGGCTGGCGTTCGAGCCAGCCAGATAGACACCCTGCGCGATTTGCCTGCGAGACTTCGAGAGTCGGTTGCCGGCCTGACGGAGGCGCAACTCGATACGCCCTACCGCGAAGGCGGATGGACGGTGCGGCAGGTGGTGCATCATGTAGCCGACAGCCACATGAACGCCTATGTCCGGGTCAAGCTGGCCCTCACAGAGGATTGGCCGACAATCAAGCCGTATGACGAGGCTGCCTGGGCGGAACTGGCAGACGGGCGCATGGTGCCGGTGGAGGTCTCGCTGGCGCTGATTGAAGGGCTGCATGCGCGCTGGGTGGCTCTGCTGGAGTCGCTTGGCGAGCGGGATTTCGAGCGCGGATACAATCATCCGGAATCCGGTCGGCAGACACTGGCCGGCGTGCTCGCGCTTTACTCCTGGCACTCGCGGCACCATACCGCGCACATTACGGCTTTGCGCGCGCGGATGGGCTGGTGAGGCGTCGAGCATGACTCCCGCGGACGCAGCTCCCACAGCCGAAGAACTGGCCAAACACATTGAAAACTATCTTGCGGAGCACCCGGGCGCAGCGCTGATTGAGGACGGGCGCGTGGCGTTCGACATGACGCGGGCGCGCTACCAGGTGGACGAGCAGCATGGGCGCTGCCTGCTGCAGGTGTGGAGCGAAGAGCGCAACCTCATCCGATCTGTGGTGGGGGTGCAGCCGCGGGCCGGCTGCCTTCGCCTGATGACGCGGAAGATGGGCGCGCCGAAGCCGCAGGCGCTGGAACTGGTGCCGACGGGCGATCATCGCACGCCGACGGCGCGGGCGGCGGCGCGGAGGAATTATCTGCGGCTGCTGGAGCGTGTGCTGGCGCGGAATTTTCCCGGAGACAAAGTGGATGGAATGCGCTCGGCGATGGACCTGGAACACAGCTTTGGACCGGCGTACGTGCGCGGGCGGCTGCTGCGCGGGACCGCGGCTGAAGCGGTGATCGGCGTGGGCGAGGCCGAGAGCACGGCCATGGTGGAAGGCGTGGTGACGCTGGGGATTCTGTGGCTGGAGTACTGCCGCGAGCGGGAGACGCGAAGGCATTTTGGCGGGCTGAAGGTGGTGGTTCCGGCGGGGCGATGGAGAGTCGTTGCCGAGCGCATGGCGTGGCTGAACCACGCGGCGGCGAACTTTGCGCTGTATACACTCGACGAGCGGCGCGAGGAGCTGGAACGGGTGGAGTGTCGCGACCAGGGCAATGTGGAGTCGCGGCTGGTGCATGCGTTCCAGCCGGGGCCCGCGCTGGAGCGGTGCAAAGACGGGATTGACCGACTGATCGAGATGGTTCCGGCGGCTGCGCGGGAGCGCGTCGAGGTGCGGGCGCGGTCCGCCACGGAGGTGGGCCTGCTGGTGCACGGGCTGGAGTTTGCGCGGGTGCGGCATGGAGCGGCGGCGCACAGCTTTGCGCGGCAGAATGAGGTGAGCTTTGGCGCGGGGGCCAACGAGACGCCGCTGACGGAAGAAAACGAAGCGATGTGTCGCGCGCTGTTGGAGAGGCTTTTCAGAAGCAGGCGGCCGGGCGGCCTGGGCACGGAGGCGCTTTACAGGATGCAGCCGGAGCGGTGGCTGGAGGCGCGGTTGCGCGAGAAGCTGAGCGAGCTGATGCCGGGGCTGCGCGGGGATTTGTTTTACACGCAGGTGCCGGCGCTGACGACGGGCGAGCGCGGGATGCTGGACCTGCTTACGCTGGACCAGAACCGGCGGCTGACCGTGGTGGAGCTGAAGGCCGAGGAAGATTTGCAACTGCCCATGCAGGCGCTGGACTACTGGATGCGCGTGAAGGCGTTGAATGAAGACCGCGCGGAAAAGGATGGGCGAGTGGCTTCTGCCTTTGAGCGGATGGGCTACTTTGCCGGGGTGGATGTGTCGACGAAGACGCCGCGGCTGGTGCTGGGCGCGCCGTCGCTCAGGATTCATCCGGCGACGGAGACGGTGCTGAAGTATTTTTCGCCGGAGATTGAGTGGGAGCTGGTGGGCTTTGGCGAGGGATGGCGCGAGGAGATGAAGGTGGTGGTGCGGCGGCGGGGCGGCGAGCGCGGGTAGAGCCGGGCGGAAATTTGAGGAAACCGCGGCGCGGGCCGGTGCGTATGGAGGAAATGGGGGTGGGCATGGAGCACGGAATGTACTGGGTGTATGACTACCTGTTCACGGTGATGTGGGTTGTGTTCTTTGTGTACTGGCAGGCGAAGGCGTGGAATGTGAAGACGACGCAGCGGATGGAGCCGCTGTGGTTCAAGGTGGTGCGGTCGGTGCTGTTGCTCACAGGGATTGCGCTGTTTTTCTTCGACGAGATTCCGCTGCCGTGGCTCTATAAACGGTTCTACCAGCCTTCGGCGCTGAGCTTTTGGGTTGGGGTGACCGTGACGGCGACAGGGCTGCTGTTTGCCGTGTGGGCGCGCACGCACATCGGGCGGAACTGGAGCCGCTCAGTAACGATCAAGGAAGGGCACGAGCTGGTGCAGACGGGGCCTTACCGGCTGGTGCGGCATCCGATTTATACGGGGATTCTGACGGGGATAGTGGGCTCGGCAATTGCCGTTGGTGAGGTCCGCGGCGTGGTGTCCATCCTGCTTTTTCTGGGGTCGTTCTGGATGAAGCTGACGCTGGAAGAGCGGTGGATGCGGGAGGTCTTCGGGGCGCAGTATGCCGAATACTCGCTGCGGGTGAAGGCGCTGGTGCCGTTTGTGCTGTAAGCCAGGCGCCTCAGTTGTCATTTGTCAGTATGTGGCGGGTCGCGCGGAATGCGCGGCCCGCTACATGTTTGCAGGCGCGTTTGCTGCCGGGGGCGAAGACGGGGCGAAGGTAGGCGCGTAATTTTCGGCAAAACGGCTGTGGAAAACTGCAAATAAATTAGGGGGGGTGGGGGGGTACCCGTTGCCCGGTGGTCAGAGGCCAATTGTCAGGGATCCGTTGTTCTGGTGGCCGGGTTGAGAGTGCGGCTATTTCCAGTGTGACAGATTGCGAGAATTAATCGGCAAGGTGCGCGGGGAATTTTTTGGGGTGCTTTCCCACCCATGCCGCAGAGGGAGCGGCGGTGATGGGGGCGCGCGGCCTTTTCCTTATTCCTTAAACGTAAGGATTTACGGAGTCAGTGCGCTGTTTTCCACAGAAATGCACAATCATCGATGCAATTCGGCTTCCAAAGGACCGGATTTCCACAGAGGATACACAAAATACACACAAGATATTGTGGTTTGGGGGTTGACTTACACCATAGACGGCGCTATCTCTTCAGATGTCGGCGTGTTCTCGAACACGAAAAACGCCGCCCGATGGCGGCGTGGGACAGCAGGTGATACCGCGAACTTTGGTCAGTCTTCGGTATCACCTGCCCCGGCACCCTCAGTGAAGGGCGCAAGCTACAGTTCTTAAACGAGTGTAGTTTCTTTGGTCTGCCCTTCGCTGTCAACTCGAAACGTCCATGGATATCCATGGTGTCAACACGAAGGGAGTACCAATGGCAACATCTACGCAGTACGACCATGCAACACTGAGCGCGGTCTGGGGCAAGGCGACAAGCGTCGCTGGCTACGATCCGAATGTTTTTCGGAAGGACGTTTACGGAACTTGGATCGCCTGGAGCGATTACGGCGAGACAACAACATATGGCTGGCACGTCGACCATATCGTTCCGCTTGCCCGCGGAGGACCGCATCATCTAGGCAATTTGCGGCCGCTCCACTGGAAGAACAACCTGAGCAAGGGAGATAAGACTTGGTAGTCGAACCGGGAGACTCATGATCGAGTCTCCCGGCGCTTGCTTAGCGGTTTTTGGCGACTTCTTCGACGGTGACCGGGTCGAGGAAGGGCATGGAGGCGCGGAGTTTTTTGCCGACGATTTCGACGGGGTGTTTGGCTTCGGCTTCGCGGAAGGCCAAAAACTCCTTGCGCCCGGAGTTCTGGTCGGCGAGGAATCGCTTGGCGAAGCTGCCGTCCTGAATTTCAGTGAGGATGGCCTTCATGGCTTTTTTGCTTTCGCTGTTGATGACGCGGGGACCGGAGACATAGTCGCCCCACTCGGCGGTGTCTGAAATGGAGTAGCGCATGTAAGCGAGGCCGCCGCGGTAGATGAGGTCGACGATGAGCTTGAGCTCGTGGAGGACCTCAAAGTAAGCGGACTCGGGCTGGTAGCCGGCCTCGACGAGAGTTTCATAACCCGCCTTGATGAGTGCGCTGACACCGCCGCAGAGGACGGCCTGCTCGCCGAAGAGGTCGGTTTCCGTTTCTTCCTTGAAGGTGGTTTCAAGCACTCCGGCGCGGGTGCAGCCGATGCCCTTGAGGTAGCTGAGATTGAGGGCGTGGGCGTCGCCGGAGGGGTCCTGATGGATGGCGATAAGTCCGGGGACGCCGCCGCCCTCAGTGAAGACCTCGCGGACACGGTGGCCGGGAGCCTTGGGCGCGGCCATGCCGACGCTGATGTTGGCCGCGGGAGTGATGGTCTTGAAGTGGATGTTGAAGCCGTGAGCGAACAGCAGGAGCGCGCCGGGCCGGATGTTGGGTGCGATCTCCTCGGCGTAAAGTTTGGCCGCGGTCTGGTCAGGGACGAGGACCATGACAACGTCTGCCCACTTGGTGACATCGGCGACGGTGCCGACTTCAAGGCCGGCCTTCTGGGCCTTGGCGATGGATTTGGAGCCGGCGGCGAGGCCGACCTTGACCTGGACGCCGGAGTCCTTGAGGTTGAGCGAGTGGGCGTGGCCCTGCGAGCCGTAGCCGATGATGGCGACCTTCTTGGCCTGGATGAGGGAGAGGTCGGCGTCGTGATCGTAGTAAGTAATTGCCATGGTCTTCTCGACTTTTCCTTTTGTGCGTTGGGTGGGGAATGGGTGAAATGTTGGTCGCGCAAGGCGCTGGCTAACTTTGCTGATAACCGGACTGCTAACTTGACTACTGACTCGACTGCTAAACGGGCTCGGCCGGAAGGCGGGACTCGGTATCGGGCGGGATGCCGGAGCCGGCCTGGTTGCCGTGCGTGAGGGGGTCAGACGCGTCGTCGGCTTTTGCGCCGAGGGCTTTGAGGACGCTCGATGTGTGATGGCCGCGGCGCATGGTCATTTTACCGCTGCGGCAGAGCTCGAGGATGGTGAGATTGGAGGCGCGGAGGATTTCAACGAGGCCTTCGATTTTGCTTTCGACGCCGGTGAGCTCAAGCATGACGGACTCTGCGGTGAGGTCGACGATGCGCGCGCGGAAGACCTCAGCGAGCTCAAAGATTTGTGAGCGCGAGGCGACGTTGGCGGCGACCTTGATGAGGGCCAGTTCGCGGGTGACGTTGGCGGCACCGGCGATGTCATCAACGTCGACGACGTTCTCAAGCTTGTAGAGGCTGGCGCGGATGCGGTCGCCGGCTTCGGCGGAGGAGTCGCAGACGAGGGTGAGGCGCGAGAGGCCGGGACGCTCAGAGTGGCCGACGGTGAGCGAGTGGATGTTGATGTTGAGACGGCGGAAGAGCGAGGCGACGCGGGTGAGCACGCCGGGCCGATCTTCAACATAGGCGACAAAAGTGTGAAGCATCACTAGCTCCTAACTATTAACTCATGACTACTAACTCGCGCGGGGAGGAATGCGGGGTTACTCGTCCTCGGCGGATTCGACGAGGGGGTTGTGGCCGGGGCGGCGGATCATTTCATGCAGGGCGCTGCCGACGGGGATCATGGGATAGACGGAGTCCTCTTTTTCGACGAGGAAATTGATGAGGAATGCGCCGGGGGCGTTGCGAGCTTCCTGGACGGCGGCTTCGACTTCAGCGCGGGTGCGGACGGCGCGGCCGGGAATGCCGTGGGCCTCGGCGAGCTTGACGAAGTCAGGGCTGACGAGGGGCGTGGACTCGTAGTTGCGGTCGTAGAAAAACTCCTGCCACTGGCGGACCATGCCGAGGTAACCGTTGTTGATGACGGCGATGTTGATGTTGAGCTTTTCCTGGACGATGGTGGAGAGCTCGGCGGCGGTCATCTGGAAGCCGCCGTCTCCGGCGATGACCCAGACTTCCTTTTCCGGGCAGGCGGTTTTTGCGCCGATGGCGGCGGGCAGGGCGAAGCCCATGGTGCCGAGGCCGCCGGAGGTGACGAGGGTGCGGGGATGCTCGTGGTGGAAGTATTGCGCCTCCCACATCTGGTGCTGGCCCACGTCCGTGACGACGACGGCGTTGCCGCCGGTGATGCGCCAGAGATCGTGGACGACATGGGCGGCCCAGAGATGGCCGGAGTCGGGAAGATTCTTGATGTCGCGGACGGCGACGTCGCCTTTGCTGTCCTCGATGGTTTTGATCCAGGGTGAGCCGTCGCGGCCGGAGATGCGCGGGAGCAGCTCTTCAAGGACGTGGCGGAGATCGCCGACGAGAGCGACATCGACCTTGATGTTCTTGTTGATTTCGGCGGGGTCGACTTCAATGTGAATTTTTTTGGCTTTGAGGGCGTACTTGGAGGTGACGCCGGTGACGCGATCGTCAAAGCGCATGCCGCAGGCGATGAGGAGGTCGGCCTCCTGAATGGCGTGGTTGACCCAGGCTTCGCCGTGCATGCCCATCATGCCGAGGTTGAGCGGATGCGATGCGGGAAAGCCGCCGAGGCCGAGGAGGGTGAGTGCGACGGGGATTTCGGCGCGCTCGGCGAGGGAGCGAAGCTGCTCCATGGCCTGCGACTCAATGACGCCGTGGCCGGCGAGGATGACGGGGCGCTCGGCGCTGCGGATGAGCTCGGCGGCCTGGGCGAGCGAGTCGTCTTCCACGCGGAGCATGGGATGAGGGCGATAGGGGCGGGGTTTGGCGGCTTCGAAGTCGAAGATGGCCGAGCCCTGCTGTGCGTCCTTTGTGATGTCAACGAGGACGGGGCCGGGACGGTTGGAGCGCGCGATCTGGAAGGCTTCACGGAGAGCGGGCGCGATGTCCTCGGCACGGCTGATGAGGAAGTTGTGCTTGGTGATGGGCAGGGTGATGCCGGTGATGTCGACTTCCTGGAAAGCGTCGGTGCCGAGCACCTTGCTGGAGACGTTGCCGGTGATGCAGACGATGGGAATGGAGTCGAGCATGGCGGTGGCGATGCCGGTGACAAGGTTGGTTGCGCCGGGACCGGAAGTGGCGATGGCGACGCCGACCTTGCCGGAAGCGCGGGCGTAGCCGTCGGCCATGTGCGCAGCGCCCTGCTCATGGCGCACGAGGGTGTGGTGGATGGGAAACTTGCGCAGCGCGTCATAGGTGGGCAGGATTGCGCCGCCGGGATAGCCGAAGACATCCGTGACGCCCTCGCCCACGAGGGTGGCCCAGACGATTTCCGCGCCGGTGAGGCGGGTGGACGTGGTGAGGTGGGCGTTCGATGCGGGCGTGTTTGCTGGGGTTCCCATGATTCTGCTCCTCGTTGAGGAGCTAGCTACTAGCTACTAGCTGCTAGCTGCTAGCTTGTTGGTGCAAAGTTTGTAAGTTGCAACTTACTTTTGCTTGGCTTCGAGTTTCCTGTGGCTATCGAGTCCGGTAGATGTTGAATCATCGTTTGGCTAGCAGCTAAAGGCTAGCAGCTAGCCGCTGTTGTTAGGTAGTTGCGCCTTTGGAGGCGGAGTTGACGCGGTCCACATATTTGCGGAAGACGCCGGAGGGCCAGCGCAGCGGAGGCGGCGAGAAGCCCTTGAGACGCGCGGCGATTTCCTGGTCGCTGACTTCAAGCGTGAGCTTGCGGTTGGCAATGTCAAAGTGAATGCTGTCGCCCTCGCGGACGGCGGCGATGGGACCGCCGACGAAGGCCTCTGGCGCGACGTGGCCGGCGGTGAGGCCGCGGGTTGCGCCGGAGAAGCGGCCATCGGTGAGCAGAGCGACGGTGTTGCTGAGGTCGGGCATGCCGCTGATGGCGGCGGTGACCTGGAGCATCTCGCGCATGCCGGGACCGCCTTTGGGTCCTTCATAGCGGATGACGAGCACGTCGCCGGGCTGGATGCGGCCGGTCTGGACGGCGTCGAAGCAGGCCTCTTCCGTATCGAAGACGCGCGCGGGTCCGCGATGCTCGATGCGCTTGGCGGCGGCGACCTTCATCACGCAGCCTTCGGGCGCGAGGTTGCCCTTGAGGATGACGAGGCCGCCGTTGGGCTTGAGGGGATCTTCGAAGGTGTGGATGACGACCTGGCCGGGGGTTTCTTTGGCGAGCGCGGCTTCTTCAGCGAGTGTGCGGCCGCTGATGGTGAGAGCGGAGCCGTCGGCGTGGCCCGCATGGATGAGCCGCTGCGCGAGAAGGCGCGAGCCGCCGGCGGCCTGGAAGTCTGATGCGACATATTTGCCCGAAGGCGTGAGGTCGCAGATGAATGGAGTGCGCTTGCTGATCGCGTCGAAGTCGTCAATGGAGAGCGGGATGTTCCTCTCATGCGCGATGGCGAGGAGATGAAGGACGGCGTTGGTGGAGCCGCCGCTGGCGGCGACGCCGGCGATGGCGTTTTCGATGGATTTGCGAGTGATGATTTGCGAGGGGCGGCGGTTGGCGCGGACGGCGTCCATGAGGATGTGGCCGGCTTCGCGCGTGGCGGCGAGCTTGTCCGGAGCTGTGGCCGGAACGCCGGAGAGCTGGATGGGCGAGATGCCGAGCAGCTCGCCGGACATGGCCATGGTGTTGGCGGTGAACTGGCCGCCGCATGCGCCCGCGCCGGGACAGGCCGCGGCTTCAAGGGCTTCAAGGCCGGCCTCGTCGAGGTTGCCCTTGGCAAAGGAGCCGATGCCTTCAAAGACGTTCTGGATGGTGATGTCGATTGTGTTGCCGTTGTGGTCTTTGAGCTTGCCGGGGGCGATGGAGCCGCCGTAGAGCATCATGCCGGGAATGTCGAGACGGCAAAGGGCCATGATGATGCCGGGCATGTTTTTGTCGCAGCCGCCGATGCCGACGAGGCCATCGAAGAGGTTGCCGCGCGCCACCAATTCGATGCTGTCGGCGATGACTTCGCGCGAGACGAGCGAGGCTTTCATGCCCTGGGTGCCCATGGTGATGCCGTCAGAGATGGTGATGGTGTTGAACTCCATAGGCGTGCCGCCGGCCTCGCGGATGCCTTCCTTGAGCGCCTCGGCGATTTCGCGCAGGTGGACGTTGCAGGTGCCGATTTCAGTCCATGTGTTGGCGATGCCGATGATGGGCTTGCGGAGGTCGTCCTTCGAGTAGCCGGAGCCGCGCAGATAGGAGCGCGCGGCGGCGCGGCTGGGGCCTTCAGTCAACGGGATGCTTTGGCGCTTGCCTTCGATGGTCATGTGCTCGCTTCGCTCGCTAGTTATCAGTTAGCAGTTATCAGTTAGCAGTTGTCAGTTATCAGTTGACTTATAGAGAGGCTCGGGTTCATTTTGCTTTGAGCCAGGTGGCCGAGTCGTGCGCGGATTCGTATGCGTCCAGCGCGGCGGCGTGGCGAAGGGTGAGGCCAATGTCGTCGAGCCCTTCAAGCAAACAGAACTTGCGGAAAGGGTCGATCTCGAAGGTTGCGTGGAAGCCCTGGCTGTCAGCGACGGTCTGGTCTTTAAGCGAGACGGTGAGCGAATAGCCGGGGAGGCTTGCGGCGTTTTTGAGGAGCTGATTGACCTGCTCTTCAGAGAGGCGGGCGAGGACAATGCCGTTCTTGCCGGCGTTCGAGAAAAAAATGTCCGCGAAGGTGGGCGCGATGACGACGCGGAAGCCGAAGTCCGAGAGCGCCCAGGCGGCGTGCTCGCGACTGGAGCCGCAGCCGAAATTTTTTCCGGCGATGAGAATCTGCGCGCCCTTGTAGCGCGGGTCATTCAAGACAAACGATGAGATGGGCTCGCCGGACGCGGTCTGACGCCAATCAAAGAAAAGAAAGTCGCCGTATCCGGTGCGCTCAATGCGCTTGAGGAACTGCTTGGGGATGATCTGGTCGGTGTCGACGTTGGTGCGGTCCAGCGGCGCGGCCAGCGATGTGAGTGTGCGGAACGGTTCCATTATGCGGTTACCTCCTCGAGAACGGGCCAGTTGCGAATGTCGACGAAGTGGCCGGCGATGGCGGCTGCGGCGGCCATCTCCGGGCTGACGAGGTGGGTGCGTCCGCCGCGTCCCTGGCGGCCTTCAAAGTTGCGGTTGCTGGTGGAGGCGCAGCGCTCGCCGGGGGAAAGAATGTCAGGATTCATGCCGAGGCACATGGAGCAGCCAGGCTCGCGCCAGTCGAAGCCGGCTTCGACGAAGATGCGATCGAGGCCTTCCTGCTCGGCCTGGTCTTTGACGACCTGCGAGCCGGGCACGACCATGGCGCTGACGTGCGAGGAGACTTTGCGGCCGGCGACGATGCGGGCGGCGGCGCGGAGATCCTCAATGCGGCCGTTGGTGCAGGAGCCGATGAAGACGCGGTCAATGGAAATCTCTTCGAGCGGGGTGCCAGCCTTGAGATCCATGTACTCGAGAGCGCGCTCAAAGGATTTACGGTCGAGCTCGTTGGAAGCGGCGGCGGGATCGGGCACGGCGGAGGTGACGGGCGCGACCATGCCGGGGTTGGTGCCCCAGGAGACGTAGGGGACGAGGTCGGCGGCGGAGAGGACGAGCTCGCGGTCGAATTTCGCGCCGGGATCGGTGGGCAGCTTGCTCCACTCGGCGACGGCGGTCTTCCAGGCTTCGCCTTTTGGAGCGAATTTGCGGCCTTCGAGATAGGCGAAGGTGGTTTGGTCGGGAGCGATCATGCCGGCGCGCGCGCCCGCTTCAATGCTCATGTTGCAGACGGTCATGCGGCCTTCCATGGAGAGCGCGCGGATGGCCGAGCCGGCGTACTCGATGACGCAACCTGTGGCGCCGTCGGTGCCGATCTTGCCGATGATGGCGAGGATGATGTCCTTGGCGGTGACACCGGTGGGCAGTTCGCCTTCCACGGAGATGCGGAAGGTGCTGGGCTTGGATTGCGGCAGAGTTTGCGTGGCGAGGACGTGCTCCACCTCGCTGGTGCCGATGCCGAAGGCGAGCGCGCCGAAAGCGCCGTGGGTGCTGGTGTGCGAGTCGCCGCAGACGATGGTCATGCCGGGCTTGGTGATGCCGAGCTCGGGGCCGATGACGTGGACGATGCCCTGGTTGCGCGAGTCGACGTCGTAAAGCTCGACGCCGAAGTCGGCGCAGTTTTCGCGGAGGGTGGAAATCTGCTTGGCGGCGATCTGGTCGACGATGTGGAGACGGCCTTCTTTGGTGGTGGGCACGTTGTGGTCGACGGTGGCGATGGTGCGGTCAGGCCGGCGGACGGGGCGGCCGGCGAGGCGGAGACCTTCAAACGCCTGCGGGGAGGTGACCTCGTGGACCAACTGCAGATCGATGTAGATGAGCGTGGGCTCGCCGGCGGGATCGACGACGACGTGCTGCTGCCAGACCTTTTCGAATAACGTTTTTGGTTCGGAACTCATGAAACTCCTTTGTTCGCTGCTAGCGGCTAGCTCTTAGCTTCTAGCTTGACCTTACTTATCGAAACGGTTGCGACTCTCTCTCAATTCGATTCCTTCCAGCAGTTCTTTGCATTCGAAGCTAGCGGCTAGGGGCTAGAAGCTGTTCTTTCACGGTTTCGCGGACTTTTGCGCCCATCTCCGATGTGGAGAGGACGGTGAAGCCCTGGGGGTTGGAGCGAGCGAGATCGGGCGTGCGGAAGCCCTGCTCCAGAACTTTGCGGACAGCGGCGCGAATGGCGGCGGCTTCCTCTTCGAGCTTGGCGGTGAGGCGAAGAATCATGGCGCCGGTGAGGATTGCGCCGAGGGGGTTGGCGAGGCCTTTGCCGGCGATGTCCGGCGCGGAGCCGTGGACGGGCTCGAAGAGATCGACCTTGCCGCCGATGGTGGCCGAGGGCAGCATGCCAAGCGAGCCGGTGATGA
The DNA here is from genome assembly GCA_035534635.1 of Occallatibacter sp. GTDB lineage: Bacteria > Acidobacteriota > Terriglobia > Terriglobales > Acidobacteriaceae > Telmatobacter. The sequence goes on along the minus strand of DATLRP010000027.1, from coordinate 63,596 downwards.
CGGCGGACTCGTCAGAGAGAATGTCGCCGAAGAGATTTTCAGTGAGCACGACGTCGTAGTTTTTCGGCTGGTTCATCAGGTGCATGGCCATGGCGTCGACGTACTGGTGATCGAGGGCGACGTCGGGGAATTCGTTCGCGATCTCAGTCACGGTGGCGCGCCAGAGCTGCGAGACCTCGAGAACGTTGGCCTTGTCGACGCTGGTGAGTTTTTTGCGGCGCTTTTGCGCAAGGCCGAAGGCGATGCGGGCGACGCGGGCGACTTCTTCGCGGGTGTAGCGCATGGTGTTCCACGCTTCGCCGGTTTCGCGATTCCACTCGCGCGGCTTGCCGAAGTAGAGGCCGCCGAGGAGCTCGCGGACGAACAGGATGTCCGCGCCGTCGATGATTTCAGGCCGGAGCGGGCTGTTGACTGCCAGCTCCTTGAAGGCGAATGCAGGGCGGAGGTTGGCGAAGCCGCCGAGCGCGGCGCGAATGGCGAGCAGGCCGGCCTCGGGGCGCTTGTCGGGCGGCATGGAATTGAACTCGTTGCCGCCGACGGCGCCGAGAAGCACGGCGTCGGAATCGAGCGCGGCGGCGAGTGTGTCGGCGGGCAGGGGCGTGCCGTCCTGCATGATGGCGACGCCGCCGATGCGCTTTTCCGTGATGTGGAGGGTGTGGCCGCCGAACTCGGCGACTTCGCGGAGAACGGAAACGGCCTCGCGAGTGACTTCAGGGCCGATTCCGTCGCCGGCGGTGACAAGGAGTTTGAGGTTCATGCCTGCTCTTTTCGAGGAGTTGTCAGTTTTCAGTTATAAGTCGTCAGCAAACAGCGAGCAGAGATTGAAGCGAAGCTGCGCGCTGCGCGGAGTTAGTCAAGTTCGGAGACCGGCAGGCTGCGGCGCTCGCGGATTGCGTCGGGAATGATGCCGATGAGGTCCTGGTCGTAGATGCTTTTCTTGCGGTCGGCGAGGGCGACGAAGCGGTAGTAGGTTTGCTGCAGCTCCTCGCGGGTGAGGGTGAAGCCGAGCTGCTCCAGGCGATGGCGGAGGGCGGCGCGGCCGGAGTGCTTGCCGAGGACGAGATGGGTGCGCGAGACGCCGACGAGGGTGGGCGTCATGATTTCGTAGCAGAGCGGGTTGGCGAGCATGCCGTGCTGGTGGATGCCGGACTCGTGCGCGAAGGCGTTGGCGCCGACGATGGCCTTGTTGGGCGAGGGACGGAAGGTGATGATCTGGCCGAGAACCTCGCTGGTGGGGTAGAGGTTGGCGAGCTTGATGTCGGACGTGACGCCGAAGTGGTCTGCGCGGACGTAGAGGGCGGCGGCGAGCTCTTCAAGCGATGCGTTGCCGGCGCGTTCGCCGATGCCGTTGATGGTGCATTCGACCTGTCGCGCGCCGGCCTGAATGGCGGCCAGCGAGTTGGCGACGGCGAGGCCGAGATCGTCATGGCAGTGCGAGGAGAGGATGATTCCTCTTTCATCGACGGCGGGAATGCGCTCGCGGATTTCGCGGAACATCTGGCCGTACTCTTCGGGGGTGGTGTAGCCGACGGTGTCCGGCATGTTGATGGTGGTTGCGCCGGCCTCAATGGCGATGCGGACCATCTCGATGAGGAATTCGCGGTCGGAGCGCGTGGCGTCCTCGGGGGAGAACTCGACATCGTCACAAAGGGAGCGGGCGAGGCGGACGGATTCGCCGCAGAGGTCGAGGGCCTGCCGGCGTTCGAGCTTGAGCTTGTATTCGAGGTGGAGATCGCTGGAGGCGAGGAAGACGTGGATGCGCGCGCGGTCAGCGAACTGCAGGGCGCGGGCGGCCATCTCGATGTCCTCCTTTTTGGCGCGGGCGAGGGAGGCGATGCGGGGCTTGCGGACGGCCTGGGTGATGGTGGCGATTGCGGCGAAGTCGCCCTCAGAAGCCATGGCGAAGCCGGCCTCGATGATGTCCACGCCGAGATCCTCCAGGGCGTGGGCCATGGTGAGCTTTTCCTGGGTGGTCATGCTGCAGCCCGGAGACTGCTCGCCGTCGCGCAAGGTGGTATCAAAAAAGACTACGTGATCAGAAATCATGGGTTCGCCTGCCGTTTCGCCTGCCAGGGGTGAAAGCCTTTGCTTACAGAGACTATTTTCGCGCAGGAGACTTCTATAACGCAAAGTTATTCTTTTTTGAATAGGTATTAGTATAATTTATACAGGAATCTGACACTGAGGCGAGGAGACGGGATGGAGCTGAGCCAGTTGGAGACGTTTCTGGCGGTGGCCGAGGAGCGGAGCTTTTCGCGTGCGGCGCAGCGGCTGCACCGGACGCAGCCGGCGGTGAGCCAGGCGATTCGCAAGCTGGAAGAGACGGTGGGCGAGACGCTGTTCGACAGGGCATCGCGGGACGGAGCGCTGACCGCGGCCGGGGTGCTGCTGCGAGAGTACGCGCTGCGGCTGCTGGCGCTGCGGCGGGAGGCAACGAGCGCGCTGGGCGAGCTGAAAAGCCTGGAGCGCGGGCGGCTGCAACTGGCGGCGAACGAATACACGTGTTTGTATCTGCTGCCGGCGATTGACGCGTTCCGGCGGGCGCATCCGCAGGTGACGGTGCATGTGCACCGGATGCTGGCGAGCAGGATTCCGGAGGAGCTGGCGTTGCGGACCTTCGAGATGGGGGTGGTTTCGTTTCGGCCGGACCCGGCACAGTTCCGGACGATTGCGGTGTATGGGGACAGCCTGGCGCTGATTGTGAGCCCGAGCCACGGGCTGGCGCGGATGGGGCACGTTTCGATTGCGGAGCTGGGGAAGGAGAATTTTATCGCGCACAACGTGACGTCGCCGCTGCGGAGAAAAGTGATTGAGGCGTTCCAGCGGCACAGGACGCCGCTGAACATGGGAATCGACCTGCCGACGATTGAGGCGATCAAGAGGTTTGTGGCGATGGGAAACGGGGTGGCGCTGGTGCCGCACCTGGCGGTGGCGCGGGAGCTGGAGACGGGCGAGCTGGTGCGGGTGCAGGTGGATGAGCTGGAGATCAAGCGGGTGCTGCGGCTGGTGTACCGGAAAAATGGGACGCTGAGCTATGCGGCGCGGGCGTTCTTGCGGACGGTGCGGGGGCTGGCGCAACAGGAGGGCCCGCCTTTCTACTATCACGCGGAGCGCGCGGGCTGAAGGGGCGGGCGGGCCGCGGGCAGGGCAAAGAGAAATGCGCGCGGGGGAGATTGCCCTTTGCGCGGAGGCGCGTCTAAACGTGCAAAGAGCCCACCCCGGGGGGACCGGTGGTTTGCCGGACCGATTGGGGCATTTACAATGCAAAGAGCGGGGCCCGGTTCGAACCGGCGCACCGGAATTGACAAGCTCGTTGCCAGCCGGACGGTTGCGCAGTCGTGAGGTTCAGGACCGAATGAAGAAGATCGCCTTTGTTGTGTTTCTGCTGGCCGCAAGTGTGGCCGCGGGCAGTGCCCAGGAGAGCCGGCAGGATGTGAGTTTGAGCGGAACGGCGCTGATTGAGCCGTTCATTGCCTCATCCACGGATGTGCAGGTGCATTCAACGACGGCCTACGGGGCGTTGCTGAGCTACCGTTTCATGCTGACGCCCTCGAGCGCGGTGGAAGGCAACTACGGCATCACGTATCAGAACTCGATTACTTTCTACACCAACCCGCTGCACATTCCGGTGCTGACGCGCACGCAGGAGATTTCGGCGGCGTACGTGCGCTATTTCGTCTTCAAGAAGTTCAACCCGTTTGTGGAAGCGGGACCGGGCGCGATGATTTTCCTGCCCATCCGGAACAGTGGGACGAAGAGCCTGGACGTGAAGCAGCAGACGTCAGTGGGCGGTCTCTACGGCGCGGGCATTGCATATGAGATCAGCCCGAGTTTCGACATTCGCGCGGAGTACCGCGGGTTTGTGACGAGGGTGCCAACCTTCGGCGACACTTCGTTCAACACGGGCAAGTGGTACAACATCTTCAATCCGTCGATTGGCGTGGCATATCACTTTTAAGCGCACGAGGAATCGCGACGCGCTCAACAACGAGTTGCCTGAGGAGGGGATGGTCCCACGGGGCCGTCCCCAAATTTTTTGGGCGGAAAGAGGCGGAGTGCGGGCTACTCGGGAATTTCGCGGTAGCGGCCGAGGACTTTGAGCATGGGGCAGAGGGGCTGAAGCGCGGCGATGGCGCTGTCGGCCTCGGCGGGCGAGGCAATCTGGCAATCGACGTAGAAGATGTACTCCCAGGGCTTGCCGTGGACGGGGCGGGATTCGATTTTGGAGAGGTTTGTGCCGAGGGCGGAAAGCTGGGTGAGGGCGCGGACCAGCGAGCCGGGCCGGTTCTGGAGCGAAAAGGCGAGCGAGAGCTTGTTGGCGGCGGGGTCGAGCGCGGCGTCCGAGGCGCGGCGGAGGAGGAAGAAGCGGGTGTAGTTCTCGGGATTGTCCTCGATGAAGGCGTCGAGGATTTCCGCGCCGTAAAAGTGGGCGGCGGCGTGGCTGGCGATGGCGGCGGCGTGGGGGTCGCGGAGTTCGACGAGCTGCTTGACCGAGCCCGCGGTGTCATAAAACGCGAAGGGCTCCATGTGGGGACGGGCAGCGAGGTAGCGCTTGCACTGGGCGAGCGCGACGGGGTGCGAGAAGACGCGCTGGATGGAATCGCGCGCGATTCCGGGCATGGCGATGAGGTTGTGGCGGATGCGGAGGTGGGTTTCGCGCTCGACGAGCACGTCGTGGGAGAGAAGAAGATCGAAGTGCTCGAGGACGGAGCCGGCGAGGGAGTTTTCGATGGGGATGGCGGCGGCGTCGACGGCGCCGGAGGTGAGCGCGGCGAAGACTTCAGCGGAAACGGAGCAGGGGACGACGGCAGCGCCGGGGACGAGCTTGAGGGCGGCCTCATGGCTGAAGGAGCCGGGCTCGCCCTGGATGGCGACGCGAAGGCCTTGGGGATCGCCAACGACGGCGGAGGCGGCGGGCCTGCGCACGGCGTACCAGCGGGCCACTTCGGAGGTGGGCGCGGAGGCGCTGGTGGAAGATTGCAGGGCAGCGGATTGTGGATCGGGGGACACGTGCGCTATCTCCTGAGCCACAGGTCCGTGGCGACGAAGCAGAGAAAGACGAGGGCGATGACGCCGTTCATGGTGAAGAAGGCGGCGTTGAGGCGGCGGAGGTCGCGCGGCGAGACGATAGCGTGCTCATAGGCGAGCAGAAGCGCGGCGGCGGCGACGCCGAGCCAGCCTGCGAGGCCGAAGTGGAAGAGCAGGGCGAACCAGCAGAGGAGGCCGAGCATGGCCAGGTGCATGAGCCGCGCGGTCCAGAAGGCGGCGGGAACGCCGATGGACTGCGGCAGGCTGCGCAGGCCGGCGGCGCGATCATGGTCGTAGTCCTGGCAGGCGTAGAGGACGTCAAAACCGCCGACCCAGAGGGTGACGGCGGCGGTGAGGACGAGGATGCGCGGGTCAAGCGAGCCGCGGACGGCGATCCACGCGGCGGAGGGTGCGATGCCGAGGGCGAGGCCGAGGACGAGATGGGACCAGCGGGTGAAGCGCTTCATGTAGCTATAGCCGAGGAGGACGGCGAGGGCGACGGGCGCGAGTTCGAGAGTGAGGCGATTGAGCTCGGCCGCGGCGAGAAAGAAGCCGAGGGCCATGAGGACGGTGAAGCCGAGGACGAAGCGGCGGGAGAGCAGTCCGGCGGGGATGGCGCGGGAGCGGGTGCGCGGATTGGCGGCGTCGAGATCGGCATCGGCCCAGCGGTTGAAGGCCATGGCGCAGGAGCGGGCGGTGACCATGGCGACGAGGATCCAGCCGAGAGTGCTCCAGCGCGGAAGGCCGCGGGCGGCGAGAAGGGCGGCGGTGAGGGCGAAGGGGAGCGCGAAGATGGAGTGCTCCCACTTGATCATTTCAAGCGTGGTGCGGGTTTTGGCGAACAAGCCCATCGTGCCGGATTCCGTGCGGAGTTCCACGGTCCAGTGTACCGGAAGGGCGGGGGCGAGCGGGACGGGACCCGGGCCGGCGTCAGGCGCGGGATTCGGCTTCTTCCACGGAGGCGGCGACGGTAAGGACGGTGTCGACGCGGGTGATCTGGAAGAGGCCGAGGACCCGCTGATTGACACCGACGATGATGAGCTTTGCGCCGCGGGTCTGGCAGTGGACGTAGTGGTTCATGACGAGGCCCATGCCGGCCGAGTCCATGTGAGGGACTGCGGTGCGGTCGAGGAGGGCTGACCGGCGGTGGGAGCGCGGACCGTGGAGCGGCCCGCGGAAGCGGAGTTACTTTGGCGCCTCGGTGGGCTGGTTGGCCACCTGGAGGTAGTTCTTGACCCCGAAGACGCCCGGGACGCCATTGGCGCGAATGAACGCGAGGTTCTTGTCGGCCTGGGAATCGACGACGCCGTAGAGCGAGACGTGGCCATTCTGCACGGAGATGCGAATGGGCTTGGCCGGATCGATGGCGTACTTTTGCAGGACCGGGTAGCCATAGATGGCGTGCGCGATCTGCATGCGAATCTGGTCGTCCATGAGCGAGACGGGATCGACCTGCGTGTCAGAAATCACGTCCTTAACGCCGGGCGTGGTGCTGACCAGGGCGATGGCGGAGTCGCGATCCGGGTAAGTGCGCGCGTGGCCGCCGAGTGTGACGACGCCGTCATGAACAGCGACGCTGATGGCGTTGAAGGCGTTGCCGTAGCCGACGCGGTCATAGGTAATCTCCTCGACAAGCTTGTCGCGGAGCTGGTTGTCGGGGATGTTGGGGCCGGCGACCTGAATGAGGTTGCGGACGGCCTGCACGCCTTTGGCATGGAGCACGCGCTTTTCGGCGTCGCTCTTGTACTCGTAGAGCTTGACGGAGCCGGTGAGCGTGGCGATGCCGTCGTTGACTGCGATTCTGACGCCGCTGTACTGCGACTTGTTCAGGCGCGCTTCCGCGTCGCGCTGCGAGGCGCTTTGCGCGAGCGGGGAATCAAGCGCAGGGTTGGGGAAGGCTACAGCCCAGGAAGCCTGGGGAAGAGCGAGGAGCGCTGCGGCCAGCACGGCCAAAGCGAGCGCAGCCGGGGTGCGACGTATTCTTACAGTCATGTCCGAATTCTCCTTCGTGTTTACGGCGTTTTCAGAGAGACTGCGGCCTATTGAGACTTTGTGAAAGGTCGCCGTTGCCTGCTGGTCGCGAGGACTCGGCTGGTCAATTTCGGACTATACCCTCTCTGAAAATGCTCTAGTAAATCGCCGAAGCCCGCATAGATGCAGGGTTTTTGCGATTCCTGTCTACTTGATTAGACACGCGGGGAGGGGGAAAGTCGCAGAGAGTTCAGCGATATCGGCGAGTGATTTTGATAACCATGGAGAAGACGCCGGACTCGTCACGGGTGACGAGCAGCGAGACGTGGTGGTTGATAGCGATCTCAGCCTGGAGGAGCTGCTGGGCGGTGGTGTTGACGTTGGTGGCGTAAGTGAGCGTGACGTTTCGGCCGAGCTGCTCTTGAACGGTGATGCGGGTGGTGGAGTTGCCGAGCGCGCCGAGGTAACTGGGATCGACCTTGACGGAGCCGGAGCCGAAGAGGCGCTGGACGCGGCTGCTGACGGTGGCGTTGAGCGCGCCGCCGAGCAGAGCGTCAGTGGTGTTGGCGGCGACCTGCTCCTGCTGCTGGGTGTAAATGCGCTGCTCGTTCTGGGTGCGGCCGAGGGCGAGCAGAGCGACGACGTCGGACTCGGGAAGGGGCGGATCGCTGCGGTAGGAGACGTTGGGTTTGTTGAGCGAGCCATGGATGCCGAGGGTGATGTCGTAGTCGTCGACGTGGGCGGTGGCGTTGAGGTCGATGGAGGGCTCGATGCGGACGGGGTTGGTGAAGGTGATGTCGCCGCGCTGGAGCTCGTAGCGCGTGCCGGCGATGGTTGCGTTGCCCTCCGTGATGGAGACGCGGCCGAGGAGCGAAGGCGTGGCGAGGGTGCCGCGGAGATGGAGATCGACGTCGCCGGCGAGCTTGGCGTAAGCGTTCTGGAAGTTGAGCTGGGGCGAGGACTGAATGTGCACGTCGAGGCGGACATGGTTGGAGGGCGCGTTGGGCGGCGCGACGGGCTGGACCTTGCCGGCCTGTGCGGCCAGAGCGGCGATATCGAGATCGGGACTGACGGTGAAACGCGTGATGAGGACGTTGCCGCTGAGGAGGAGATTGTTCTGCGAGCCCTGCAGATGGAGGGTTGCGTCCGCAAGCGAGCTGACGCCCTGCGGATAGCGGATGCGTACGCCTTTGCCGGTGACGGAGAGGTCGGCGAAGATGCCGTGCTGGTAAGCGAGGTAGCCGGAGACGGAGAGCTGGCCGCCGCCGGTGGTGGCGGTGAGGGAGCGAATTTCGAGGCGGTTCTGGTTGAACTCAAGCGTGCCGCGGAGCTGTGAGAGGGAGTTGGGGAGGTCTTCAAGGGCGAGCGATGCGTTCTGGAAGTCGATGCGTCCGCGGAGGCCGGGATTCTGGAATGTGCCGTGGGCTTCGACCTGGAAGGTGGTTGTGCCGCTGGCGGTGAGGTCGGGGTCGAGAGTTTCGGCGAGCTTGAGGTTGATGGAGCCCGAGGCGGCGAGATCGAGCTGGCCGTGGGACTTGAGATCGACATCGCCCTGAAGATGAAGATCAGTTTCCTCGCCGGTGATGTGGATGGGGTCAAGGGAGATGCGCTGATTGGCGAGGGCGGCGTGGACGGGGCCCTGGCTGCGGAGATGGACGCCGACGACGGTGAGGGCGAGGTCCTGGAGGGTGGCTTCGCCGTGGAGCTGATCGGGCTTGCGGAGGGGACCTGCGAGGGTGACGACGCCGGCCAGTGCGGATTGGCCGGTGAGGCCGGGGACGTGGGCGATTTTGAGGGGAATGCCGATGTCAAAGCGCGAGAAGCGGAGAGTGGCCTGGGTGTTGTTGTCGCCGTCGAGCGCGGTTTGGCCCTGGACCGTGAGCGTGGCGGACTCGAAGTGCGTGTTGAGGTTGTAAAGGAGCGCGTGATTCGCGGTGTGTGCGTCAATGTCGACGCTGCCGAGGGTTTCTCCGCTGACGGTTGCGCCGGTGAGCTGGCCGCGGGCGGTGAAGTGCGGGTCAGACGGCGTGCCGGAGCCGGAGACAGTGAAGGCGAGCGTGCCGGAGGGGCTTAGCGAGGAGTTGCGGAGACGCTGGAGGTCGGCGAGCTGGAGTCCGGAGCCCTGCGCCTGGAGCGTGAACTGGCGCGAGTGGAAGTTGTAGCCGCCGGAGGCGGAGATGGTACCGGCGGGCGCGGTGAGGGTGAGCGAGGCGAGGTTGAGCTGGGGCCCGGAGAAAGTGCCCTGGGCGCGGATGCGGGTGAGTGGTTCGCCATAGAGGGAGGCGTGGTCAAGCTGGGCCCAGCCGGAGGCCCGGAGGGTGTGGAGCGGGCCTTCGGCCTGGAACTGGGTGCTGAGGCGGCCGGAGACAGGGAGGGTACGGCCGAGGAAGGGCGTGAGATCGGCGACATCCACCTGGTCTGCGGAGAGCTGGAGGTGAAGGACGGAGTTGCCATTGAAAGCCGGGCGGGCATGGGAGCCGGCGGCGGGACTGGCGGCGGTGAGAGAGCCCTGGAGCTGGATGGAGGCTGGGCCATGCTGGAGGCGGGCGTGATCGGCGGCGATGCGGTTTGAGGAGTAGCTGCCGGTTACGTCGAGCGAGTCCCAGCGGACGGTGCGGGGCTGGGAGGAATCGCCGGGCGCGGGGAGATCGACGACGAGGTTGGTGGCGTTGAGGGTTCCGGCGATGTGGGGATTGACGAGCGAGCCGGTCCAGAGACCGTGGAAGCGGGCTTCGCCGGCGAGAGAGACGGGAAGGGCCGCGGAGCCGGCTTTGCCGTCGCGACGGAGGCCGAGGTCGCGCAGCACGCGATCGAATTCGGAGATGTCGCGGGAGTGGAAGTCGACGGTGAACTGGGAGGCGCTTTGGAGCGGGTATGCGCCGAGGTGGCCGCGGGCGGTGAGGCTGCTGGCGGGCAGGACGAGCGAGAATTTGCGGAGATCGACACCGCCGTCGCGCTGGGTGTAGGTGGCGTCCAGGGCACCGGCTGCGGGGATCTCCGGCTCTTCGCCGGGGGGCGCGGCGGCGGGCGCAAAGGCAAGTTTGGCGGTGACGGAGAGGGTGTTGACGTCTCCGTGGACCCAGGTGGCGGAGGCTGGGCCGGTGAGTGCGACGCCGAGACCGAGGCGCTGGAATGGACCCTCGCCGACGATGTCGAGCACATTATCAAGGGTGATGCCCTTGAGGTTTGCGACTATTTTTCCGTTGATGGGAACGGTGATGGGTCCGCCGGAGCGCGGGGCGGGATGGGCGGCGGAGTCCTCAGCGGCGTGGCTGTGGAAGAAGCGGCCGAAGCGGCTTTTTTGGGCAGGCGGGGGAGCGGTTTGCAGCACGGTGGCGCCGGGGATGGGGGCCAGCCAGTGGCTGAGGGAAAGTTCACCATCAACTTCGCCGCCCTCCGGCATGCGGGCGACGACGGAGGTGATGACGAGCTGCTCGGGGTCGGCGTGAAGGCGGGCGTCCAGGACAATGCCGCGGGCGTCAACGCCGGGCGCGACGTAGGAGCCGTGGTCAATGTGGACAGGACCATCGACACGGAAGATGCCGTCCTGTCCCTGCGCGGAGAGGTCGAGGCGTGCGAGGCCTTCAGGCGAGTTGGAGTAGCCGGTGATGGAGTTGAGCAGGCGCATGTTGAGCTGGCCCTGGATATGGGCCTGCCAACGGGGGCGGGCGAAGTCGAGCAGGGAGCCTGAGACTTTGAGGGCGCAGTCACCGGATTGGGGATCGTGGGTGGTGAGGCGGAGGGTGCGAAGGAATGCGCCGGAGCGGGTGAGGTCGAGCGTGGCCTGGAGATGGCCCGAGACGGGCGGCGCGACGGGGTGCGCGGGATTGCCGCGGACCAAGGAGAGATCGCGCGCACCGAACTCGATGCGGTAAGCCTCAGGATTTTTGCCGGCGGCGGGGAGATAGACGAGGCGGACGGCTGAGTCGCTGGCGGTGAAGTTGAAAGGCAGGTGGCGATTCTGCGCGTCGAAGGCGGCGGCGCGGTTTTCATAGTGGAGAGTGCCGTCGCGGAGGGCGAGGTGGCTGGCGCGGAGGTCGAAGAGGGTGGTGAGGGTGAGATTGCTGTTGGCTGCGGGGTTGGGCGGATGAGGCTGATTGGTGGAGCCGTCGGGGTAGACGATGAGGTGGAGTTGAGGGCGGATGATGTCGAGCGCGCGCAGACGGATGTGCGGGTTCCAGAGGCCGAGGATGCTGAAGGCGACGTGGAGCTGATCGATGCGGACATAAGGCTCCTCATCGGCGGCTTCGCGGCCGTGGAGGACGATGCCCGATGCGTCGGCCTGGAGCTGGAGAGGGTGCCACGCGAAGGAAGCGATCTCCGCGCGGCCGCCGGTGGAGCTTTCAAGCGAGGCGATGAGGCGCTTGCGGACGAGGTTCTGAAACGTTGAGGAGCTGAGAAAGGCGTAGAGCAGCAGGAGCAGGACGGCGAGGCCGGCGGCGCTGCCGGCGGCGATCCAGGCGAGTCGGCGGAGACCATGAAATTCGCGGCCGGGCGCGGGCTCGGGTTCGTGGTCGGGCAGATTGCCGGGCGGGACGGGAGGATGGTTGTGGAGGTCGCTCATGGTGTGCCTCCGGTGCTGGTGCGTGGCCGTGCGGCGGCCTCGAGGGCTGGAACGAGGACTTCGACTTCGCCCTGCTGACGGAGATTGTCGAGCCAGCCGCTGAAGAGGGCGTTGACCTTTTGCTGGAGGAGGATCTCCTCAATGCGCGGCTCAACCTGGGTGAGGGGAGGCGCGGGCTCGCCAACGAGGTACTGGGGCAGGAGGGTACCCTGGTAGTAGTCGGCGATTTCCCGGTGGGAGATTTGGATGCCCTGGCGGAAGCGGAGCTCAATGAAGTTGAGGATTTCGAGGCGGCTGCGGAGGTAGATTTGGACGGCGGATTCGGTGAGGCCGTGGGCGGCGAGGAAGGCCTGCCAGCCGGCGTCTGAGGTGCAATCGGCGCGCAGGCAGGCGGGAAGCTGGTGGCGGAGCTCGGCGAGGCGGGCATCGACATCCTTTGAGTTGGGCTCGGCGGCCTGCGCATCTTCCTGGCGGATCTGCTGGTGGATGAGGGCGCGGGAGATGAGGCGGCGCAGGGCGGACGCGGGAGTCTCAGTGCTGCGGTCGCGGCCGGGGAGATTGGGTTCGAGGACGGAGAGACGCATCTCCTCATCGAGGTCGCTTTGCAGAATGGACTGATTGTTGACGACGGCGACGACGCGGTCAAGAACGACTGGGACGACGGGCGTGGAGGCCGCGGACGATTGCGGAGCGGGCGATTGGGCGGCGAGCGGGACAAGGCAGGCGAGGAGGAGCGGGAGCGCGCGCAGGCTGCGCGGTGCGGGGATGCGGATTGGAAGGCGCGTGGTCATTGCTAAAAGCTCTGGCCCAGACTGAAGAAGAAGTTGAAGTGGCCGGCTTCGCCGACGTGCTGATTGCTGTAGTAGTACGGCTTGGCCGAATAGTTGATATCGACCGGGTAGATGGGCGGATTGAGGTTGTAACTGAAGTCGAGCCGAATGGGCCCAACCGGCGTATGGTAGCGCAGGCCGAGTCCGGCTGCATGAGAGAAGTAGTTGAAGCTGCACTGACCTTCGATGCCGGTGGAGGTGCTGGGGCCGGTGGGCGGGGGAACCGTAGTCGTGGTTATGCCGCCACTGGTGGTGGTGACTGGTGGAGTGAGAGTTTTGCATGCGCTCACGTCTGGCTGGTGGATGCGGAGCGCGGAGCTCCAGATGTCGCTGGAGTTGCGGAAGACGTTGCCCATGTCTTCAAAAAGAACGAAGGAGAGCGTATTGCCGAGCCAGGGCAGCGTGGGCGGCGGCAAGCGGAGCTCCGTGCTGTTGATGAGCGCGCCTGCGCCGCCGATGGGAAAGCCGGTCTGCGGGTCGCGCGGTCCTGCGGCGTTGATGGAGAAGCCGCGCAGTGAGGTTGCCCCGCCGGAGAAAATTCGCTCGGGCAGGGGGATGAGCTCGTCAGAGCCGTTGCCGAAGGCGCGCTCCTGTGCGTACCGGGTGTTGCGCGCGAGGACGAGGCGGTTCTTGTCGAAGCCGTAATAGCTGGAGTTGGTGAGGTCGATACGATTGAACTCCGCCTCCGAGCCGAAGGCGTGCTGCGAGAGAAAGTCCTGGAAGCTGGTGTAGGTGCCGCGGTGGGCGTCAAGGGGGTTGTCGCGAGTGTCACGGACCCAGGTGAATCCGGGACCGGCGACACGTACCGCGGCAGAGAGAAGTGGAATGGCATCGAGATAAACCTGAAGGCTGCTGGCGGCGACTTTGACGCGGCGGAAGTCGTACTCGTAGATGAAGGTGTTGGCTTTGGAGAGACGGAAGGGGTTGGAGGTGAAGTTTTCCGTGAGGCGCAGGCCGGCGTCGAGCTTGGAAGCGACGTAGGTGGTCACGTCCTGGCTGTTGGCGTAGCCGCCGGAGAAGGTGAGCCCGAAGTTCCGGCGTCCATAGAGGTGCGGATTCTGGTAGAGAAGGCCGATTTTCTGCTCGAGCAGGCCCCAGGTGCCCTGAATGGAAGCGGACTGGTCGCGGCCGAAGAGGTCATTGCGCGTAATATCCAAAAGCACGCGAGGACTGATGCCGGTTTTGCCGTGGGGACTGCAGGGAACCCCGCTGGCGATGGCACCGGCGCAGTTGTTCACCGGCTGGCCGGTCTGAGCCTCAAAGCCGAGACCGTAGGTGAGCGTCCAGCGGCGAGCTTCAGTGGTCTGGACCAGGACGGTCTTGTGAGTTTCGTCGCCGTTGGGATTTTCGACGGAGGTATCGACCTCATTGAAGAGCGCAAAGTTGTAGAGATTGCGCTGGGTCTCAAGCAGCGCGGTCTGGCTGAGCGGGTCGCCGGGGTGGAGCGTGATGGCGCGGGCGACGGTGCCGGGGCGCGTGTAGTGCAGTCCGGTAAGCAGGACTTTGCGGACGAAGATCTGCTTTCCTTCGGTGATATGAAAGGTGACGTCGACCTTGTTGGGATTGGATTTTTCAGGCTGCTGCTCGACTGCGATGCTGGGATGGTCAAAGCCGAGGCTGAGGTACCTGGTGAGAATGGCGTCCTTGTCGCCGGCCATGTACTGGGGCGAGAGGAGCTGGCCGGAAGCGGTGTTCATCAGGGGCAGCAGTTCGGAGTCAGGGACATGATCATTGCCGTCGAGGGTGAGCTTGCCGACGCGCTGCTGGACGCCTTCAGTGATGTGGTAATCGACGGCGAGGCCGAGGGGCTTGCGGGATGGATTTTTCGCGTCGGCGACGGTGGTGACCTGGGAGGTGATGCGGACGCTGGAGAATCCGTTGTTCTGGTAGACGGCCTTGAGCGCGTCGACATCGGCGGCGACCAGGGCCTGGCTGTAGGAGCCGTGGCGGTCGAGCGTGTCGGCGGCATGGACGCTGAGCAGGTCCTTGAGCGTGGCCGAGTCAAAGTAGTGATTGCCGGAGACGGTGACGCGCTCGACGCGGCGGCGCGAGCCGAGGTCTACGGTGTAGACAATGTTGACGAGATCGGGGCGCGGGGACTCGCGCCGATGGTCAACCTTGACGTCGAAGTAGCCGAGGCTCTGGAAGTAATCACGAAGGGCGCGGTTGCCCTCATTGAGCAGGTCTTCATCGACGGCGCCTTCCTCATAGATGGGGACGAGGTGCTGAAGGCGGTCGTGTTCGATACTGGCTCCCTGCACGCTGAGGAGGACGACGGGGCCTCGGGTGGCGGAGAACTGGAAATTGACGCGGTCGGTGGCGGGGTCCCAGGTTTGGGAGACGAGCTTGATTTCGGCTTCGAGGTGGTTGTGGCGGCGGTAATGCTTGAGGACGCCGGCGAGAGCGCGGTTGACGGTGTCGTGATCCGCGCGCGCGTCGGTGTGGAGATGGGCGTAGTGCTGGAAGTCGGCCTCGGTGAGGCCGGAGTCGCCGGAGACGCGGACAGCGCCGACGCGGGCCTGGGGACCGGAGACGACCTGGAAGGCGACGTCCACGAGCTGCTGGGCGGGGTGCGGGGTGAGGGTGTGGGCGGTGGTGGGTTTGTGGAATCCGTTGTCGGCGAGGGCCTGGCGGATGTGGGCGATGGCCTGGGCGAGCTTGGCGGAGGTAAAGCGCGTGCCGGCATTGAGGTCGGCTGCGCGCTGGAGTTGGGAGTTCATGGTGGCGCCCTTTGCGCCGTTGACGGTGACGGTGCCGATGAAGATGCGGGGCTTGCCCTGAAAGACGAGAGTGACGCCGCCGGAGGTGCGCGCGCCGGTGGCCTCAATGGTCTCAAAGAGCCCGGTGGAGTAGAGCTGGCGGAGGCTTTCGGCAAGATTGTCCAGGGTGAGCGGCTGGCCCACGGCCTGGGCGAGATGGCCGGGAAGAGGCGCAAGGCGATCAACGGACACGCCGCGGATTTCAATTCCGGTGACGGTGAGGCCGAGGAAGGGATCGGCCGTGGGTACGGGCGGGGGCGCGGGAGCTGCGGAGGCGGGATGCGTGGACGGGGTTTGCGCGTGGTTCGGCGTGTGGTTCTGCGGGTGGGGCGGCGCGGGGCTCTGTGCGCGGACGAGCGGGACGAGCGCGAGGACAACCCAGCCGGCCAGCAGCATGGATTCCGCCTGCCGAGCTATGCGCTGCCCTGACCACTTTCCGAGCAAACCGTTTCCCCCGGAGAATTCTAAAGATTGCCGCACTGCATCCAAGCGAGACGTGGAAACGGGGAATCCGCACAGGTACTCACGGGTTCATCCACGCACAGGCTCCACCGCTGCTGCCGCTGCCCTTTATACTAACGAGGAATGATGCCCCACGCAGCGAGCGCGGGGCGGAATGGGACCGATTCCCCCAAGGAACCCAATGCCCCGTAGCCGGATGGTAAAGACCGCGCGGCCGAACGGCCGGAATGGAGAGGAGAACTGCGTGGCGTCGAGCGCGGAGTCGAGTGAGGGGAAGCCCGCGGAGAAAATGGCGGCGTCCGGCCCGACAGCGACGGACTCGGACGTGGTGGCGCGGGCGCAGGCGGGCGATCATGCGGCCTTTGCGCTGCTGTACGGACTGAACAAGCGGCGGGTGTACTCACTGTGTTTGCGCATGGTGAACAGCGTGGCGGAGGCCGAGGACCTGACGCAGGAGGCGTTCCTTCAACTGCACCGCAAGATCGGGACATTTCGCGGGGATTCGGCGTTTTCGACGTGGCTGCACCGGCTGGCGGTGAATGTGGTGCTGATGCATCTGCGCAAGAAGGGACTGGCGCTGACGTCACTGGACGAGGCGATGGAGCCGACGCACGACGACGGGCCGGGCCGGAGCTTTGGCGCACCGGACCTGAGGCTGACGGGGTCGATTGACCGGCTTGCGCTGGAGCGCGCGGTGGCCGATTTGCCAGCGGGGTACCGGCTGATTTTTGTGCTGCACGACATTGAGGGCTATGAACACAATGAGATTGCAACCATGCTGGAATGCTCGATCGGCAACAGCAAGTCGCAACTGCACAAGGCGCGGCTGAAGCTGCGCGAGGCGTTGCGCACATCCCTTGAGGGGCAGGGACGGTGATGAGCGAAGAGCGCAATACGAAGGACTGCCGGGAGTTTCAGGCGCAGCTTGCCGACCTGATCGGATCGGGCGAGGACGCGAAGAACCATCCGCACGTGAAGAAATGCGCGCTGTGCCGAGCACTGCTTGCCGACCTGGAGACAATTGCCGAGGCCGCGCGGCAACTGCTGCCTGTGGGGCCGCCGAAGGAAGATTTGTGGGAGCGGATTGAGTCGGCGATCGAGCAGGAAAAGGGTACAGAGAACGGGAAGTAGTCTCCGGGCGAAGGGCTGGCGCGCGCGAGCGCTCTCATCCTTCTCCGCGCCGGGCCGATAGAGAGCGTGAGCATCCGGATTTCCCGGCGGAACCGTCGCGGGCGAGGATCGCCCCGCGGCGGTTTTTCCATTGGGGACAGTTCGGCGCAGATGCGCCGTGAGGTTGCTGCGTGGGCAATGCGGAGTTCGCGGAAGGAATGGGCCGACAGCGAACCGTGCGGCCGGATGGGGCGTAATTCCGGAAGGGGGACCTGGAAGGAAAGGCCGGACGGGAGAAGGCGGGGAGACGAATCCTGCAACTTTTGGAAGCCTGCGTGGTCTAATATGAAGAAAAGTTGATAAGAGGACACTCAATGCCAAAGGAATCGACGAAGAAAGAGCCGGCTGGGGACCAGGAGCGGGGGGTGCGGGAGTTGCGTCGCGTGCCGGTTCTGCCGGTGCGGGATCAGGTGCTGTTTCCTCACGCGGTGCTGCCGCTGACGGTGGGGCGTGAAAGTTCAATCCAACTGATTGAATCGCTGGGGGATGAGAGGTCGATTGTGGTGGCGGCGCAGCTGGACCCCCGGCTGGACCTGCCAATGCCGGAAGACCTGCATGCGGTGGGGACGCTGGCGACGGTGCACAAAGTGGTGAGGATGCCGAACCAGAGCCGGTTCGTGTTCACCGAGGGCGTGGACCGGGTGCGGCTGGTGCGGTTTGTACAGAGCGAGCCGTTTCTGGTGGCCGAAGTGGAGGTGATGGAGGACCGGGAGCCGGAGACGAACTCGGGCCTGGAGGCACTGGTCCGGAATGTAATTGGGCAATTCGGGCAGATTGTGTCCGAATCGCCGACCCTGTCCGACGAGTTGCGGACGATTGCAGCGAATATTGAGGACGCGGGCCGGCTGGTGGATTTTGTTGCGTCGTCGCTGCCTTTCCTGACGACGGAGGAGAAGCAGGCGTTGCTGGAAACGCCGACGGTGCTGGCGCGGCTGGAGCTGATGAACCAGCACCTGGCCAAGGAGCTGGAGGTGCAGCAGCTCCGGAGCAAGATTCAGTCCGAGGTGCAGGACCAGGTGCAGCAGACGCAGCGGGACTACTACCTGCGCGAGCAGATGAAGGCGATCCAGAAGGAGCTGGGCGAGCAGGACGAGGGCCAGCGGGAGGCTGAGGAGCTGCGGGAGAAGATTGAGGCCGCGGGCATGCCCGAGGACGTGAAGAAGGAAGCGCTGAAGGAGCTGGCGCGGCTATCGCGGATGTCGCCGATGGCGGGCGACTACTCGATGACGCGGAACTATATCGAGTGGCTTGCGGTGCTGCCGTGGGCGAAGAGCTCGGGCAAGGAAGTGAACATCGGCGCGGCGGGGGAGATTCTGGAAGAGGACCACTACGGGCTGAAGAAGGTGAAGGACCGGATCCTGGATTACCTGAGCGTGCTGGAGCTGAAGCCGGATATGAAAGGGCCGATTCTGTGCTTTGTGGGACCGCCGGGAGTGGGCAAGACGAGCCTGGGCAAGTCGATCGCGCGGGCGCTGGGGCGGAAGTTCCAGCGGGTTGCGCTGGGCGGCATGCACGACGAGGCGGAGATTCGCGGACACCGGAGGACGTATATCGGCGCGCTGCCGGGGCAGATCATCCAATGCATCCGGCGTGCGGAGACGAATGACCCGGTGATCATGCTGGACGAGGTGGACAAACTGGGGAGAGACTTCCGCGGCGATCCGGCATCGGCGCTGCTGGAAACGCTGGACCCGGCGCAGAACAATACGTTCCGGGACAACTACCTGGATGTGCCGTTCGATTTGTCGAAGGTGCTTTTCATCTGCACGGCGAACATGCTGGACCCGGTGCCGCCGCCGCTGCTGGACCGCATGGAGCTGATTCCTCTGCAGGGCTACAGCGAAGAGGAGAAGGTGCACATTGCGTTCAATTATCTGATTCCGCGGCAGGTGAAAGAGAACGGAATCACGGACGAGCTGATTGAGTTTCCGGAGGAAGCGGTGCGGCACCTGGTGCGGCACTACACGCGCGAGGCCGGCGTGCGCAAGCTGGAGCAGGTGATCGGCACGGTGTGCCGCAAGCAGGCGCGGCGCGTGGTGGAGGGCAAGAAGGAGAAGCTGGTCATTACGAAGGAAGTGCTGAAGGAGTTTCTGGGCGGCATCCAGGTACGCGTGGAGACAGAGGTGGCCGAGCGGGTGAAGCGTCCGGGCGTTGCGGTGGGGCTGGCATGGACGCCGGCCGGCGGCGACATCCTGTTCATCGAAGCCAACAAGATGAAGGGCAAGGGCGGCTTTACGATGACGGGCCAGATTGGCGAGGTGATGCAGGAGTCGATGCAGGCCGCGCTGACCTGGACGCGGTCGAATGCGTCGCTGCTGGGGCTGACTGAGGACTTCAACAAGGATCTTGATCTGCACATCCACGTGCCGGCGGGGGCGATCCCGAAGGATGGACCCTCGGCGGGGGTGACGATGGCGACGGTGCTGGCCTCGCTGCTGACCGACACGCCTTTGCGGCCGCGGACGGCGATGACGGGCGAGATTACGCTGAGCGGCAATGTGCTGCCGGTGGGCGGAATCAAGGAGAAGTTTCTGGCCGCGCGGCGGGCAGGCGTGGAAACCATCATTCTGCCGGCGGACAATCGGCAGGACGTGGAGGAAGACCTGACGCCGGAGATGATGGAAGGCGTGACGGTGCATTACGCCAAGTGCATTCGGGATGCGCTGGATGTGGCGCTGCCGCTGATGAAGGCGCGCACGGATGCGCCGAAGGAAGCCGAAGAAGAACCGGCGGGCGCGCACGCGTGAAGCCAGCAACCACGAGCATGAGAGGGCCGGCAAAGCTGCCGGCCTTTCTTGTTTTTGCGGGGCGGGCGAAGCCGGGCGGGTGTGCACGGAACGGCGGGCGGCGCGTCTAACGAGCAGGCAGTATGCTGGAAACCAGGATGCGAGTGCGAGTACTTGCCTTTGGCATGCTGAAGGATTCCCTTGGCGGCGGTGAGCGGACCGTGGAGCTGCCGGAGGGCGCGACGGTGGGCGCGCTGCTGGAGCGTGTGCAGCGGGCTGAAGGCGCGCCGCTGCTGCGCGGGATTGCGGTGAGCGTGAATGCGGAATTCGCGACGGCGGAGACGCGGCTGAAGGAAGGCGACGAGGTGGGATTGCTGCCGCCGGTGAGCGGAGGAACTGGCTCGGCAACTGGCGATGGGGTGGGCGAGACGCGGCTGACGCGCGAGGCGATTGACGCGGCGGCACTGGTGGCGGCGGTGAAGGCTGGCGAGGACGGGGCGGTGGTGGTGTTTGACGGAATTGTGCGGAACCACTCGCGCGGACGGCGGACGCTCTTTCTGGATTACGAAGCTTATGAAGAGATGGCGCTGCAGCAGATGGCGCGACTGGCCGAAGAGGCGCGGGTGCGCTTCGGCGCACGGCACGTGACGATTGTGCACCGGCTGGGCCGGCTGGAAATTGGCGAGACGAGTGTGCTGATTGTGGTGGCGAGTGCGCACCGGGCGCAGGCGTACGAGGCCAGCCGGTGGGTGATTGACACGCTCAAGAAGACGGTGCCGATCTGGAAGAAGGAGACTTTTGCCGACGGGGCGGTGTGGGCTGACGGTGAGCCGTTTCCGGAGGCGCTGGGCGTGGAGGCGGGCGATGCCGAATGAGCGCAGGGGGGCGCGAAGTGCGGCGTGGCTGCTGGGGTTGAGTTTGGCGTTGTGCGGAGTGGCAAGCTCGGCGGCGCAGACGACGCTGAAGGTGGACGTGAAGCTGGTGAACGTGCTGGTGAATGTGACGGACCGGAACGGCGCGATTGTGGGCGGGCTGACGAAGAATGATTTTGAGGTGAGCGAGGATGGGCGACCGCAGAAGATCAAGGTATTCGAACGGCAGTCAGGGTTGCCGCTGAACATCACGCTGGCGATTGACACGAGCGGAAGCGTGTTCAAGGACAGGGAGCTGGATGAAGAAGCGGCGAAGCAATTTGTGGAGGCGCTGCTGCGGCCGCAGGACCGGATGAGCCTGATTGAGTTTGCAACTGACGTGGTGGAGCTGACGCCGTTCACGAACAAGCAAGCGGTGATTGAGCGCGGACTGAAGCGGCTGCGGGGCGGAGATTCGACGGCGCTTTATGACGCGATTTATCTGGCGTCGCAGAAGCTGGGCACGAAGGATGGGCGGAAGATTCTTGTGCTTGTGTCAGACGGCGGAGACACGGCGGAGAATACGACGTATGCGCAGGCGCTGGAGGCGGCGCTGCGCAACGAGGTGATGATTTATTCGATTATTGATGTACCCGTGAAGGCCAGCGCGGGCCGCGATACGGGCGGCGAGCACGCGATGATTACGCTGGCCGAGCAGACGGGCGGGAAGAGCTTTTATGTGGACCAGGGCGGGCTAGAGCGGGCCTTCGAGCGAGTGAGCGAAGACCTGAGGACGCAGTATCTGCTGGCGTATTATCCGCGGAACCAGTTGAAGGGCGTGAATTTTCATCGGCTGACGGTGACGATTCCGCGTGCCGCGCCGGGCGAGTTCCATCTTTTCTACCGCACGGGGTACTACTCCGACACGCCCGAGAAGAGCAATTGAGGAACAACAGACGCGGAGCAGTGGAACGCTGAAGCCTCTACAATGGGAGAATGACCCCTCCCCTGACGACACGCCGCAAGTCGAAGACTCCCCCGCCGGGCGAAACCGGCCAGGAAGCGCTCTATCTGCGCTCGCTGAGCGAGCGGCAGGTGCAGGTGATTGTGAAGCTGCGCGACGGGGAAAGAGTGCGCGGCTGGATTGAGTATTTCGACGACGGGATGGTGCGGCTGACGCGCGCGGGCAAGCCGAACCTTTTTATCTACAAACACCAGATCCACACGATTACCGAAGCGGGCCGCAAGCGCGGCATGCGGCGGAGCGCGGGCACCGCTGCGAGTGAGGCGGGACTGTGAGCGAATCGCACGCGGAGTGGAAGTGGGTTCCGGCGGCGACGGAGATTGCGCGCGAGGCGGGAGCGCGACTGCGGGAGTTTTTCGCGGCAGGTGTGGAGACCGAGTACAAGGGCGACGTGGACCTGGTGACGGTGGCCGACCGGACGGTGGAGAAACTGATTCGGATGCGGCTGGGGGAGCGGTTTGCCGGGCACGGGGTTTACGGCGAAGAGGGAACGCGCGAGGGATTGGAGCGGGAGTATCGCTGGTATGTGGACCCGCTGGACGGGACGACGAATTTTGCGCATGGATTTCCGCAGTTCTGCGTGTCACTGGGGCTGGAGCGGCGGCCGGCGGGGCTAATGGCGGACGAGGACGGCGAGATGGTGGCCGGGGTGATCTACGACCCCATGCGGGATGAGCTGTTTTGCGCCGAGCGGGGGCGGGGCGCGGAGCTAAACGGGAAGAAGATTTCGGTTTCGCGGACGGAAATGCTGGCGGAGTCGCTGGTGGCGACGGGGTTTCCGAGCCGGAAGCGGCACGCGAGCCCGAATATTCACTTTTACCAGGAGTTCACGCTGCGGTCGCACGGGGTTCGGCGGGCGGGTTCGGCGGCGCTGGACCTGGCGTATGTGGCGGCGGGACGGCTGGAAGCGTTTTGGGAGTTCAACCTGAATCCTTGGGACACGGCGGCGGGATTTTTGCTTGTGGAAGAGGCGGGCGGCAAGGTAACGGATTTTTTCGGGAGGCGATTCCGGCTGGACAGCCGCGAAGTGCTGGCCTCGAATGGGCGGATTCATGGGGAGCTGGTGGGACTGTTCGAGGATATGTTCGCGGGGCGGGAGCTGACGCCGATTCCTTCAGCGCGGGAGTTTGCCGAGCAAAGAGCCGCGCGGGCTGCGGAGCAAGCTGCGGGAAAGGCTGCCGGGAGGTAGCGCGGGCGTTTCCCGCATGGCAAAACGCGGCGGGGCGGCGGAAGAGTCAGGCATCCGGGTCGTATGCTACTATCAGCGTCGAGACTTCACCTGCGCGGAGATTTAAGAGATGGCCTACGTAATCGCAGAACCCTGTATCGGCACCAAGGACAGCGCCTGTGTGGACGCGTGTCCGGTCGATTGCATCCACCCCAAGAAGGACGAGGCCGGTTTCGCTGAGGCCGACCAGTTGTTCATTGATCCGGTCGAGTGCATCGACTGCGGCGCGTGCGTTCCGGCGTGTCCGGTTTCGGCGATTTTTGCCGTCGATGATCTGCCGGAGAAGTGGGCGCAATTCACAGAGAAGAATTCGACGCACTTCGGCCGCTAAGCCGAATTTGTTTTGCATGCAGACGCGCATTCCGCTTGGGCGGGGTGCGCGTTTGTGCGTTGAGACCTAGCGCGGATGGAAGGCGATGAGCGTTCTGACGTCAGAGGCGGTGGTGCTGCGCACCTGGCCGGTGCATGAATCCGACCTGATTGTGAGCCTGTTCACGCGCGAGTACGGGCGGGTGCGCGGTGTGGCCAAGGCTGCCCTGAAGAGCCGCAGGCGCTTTGGCGGAGCGCTGGAGCCGATGACGCTGGCCCGGGCGTGGTTTGCGGAGCGGCCGGGACAGGAACTGGTGCGGCTGGATCAGCTGGAGATTGTGCGGTCGCCGTTGAGCGCGCCGGTGGACGCGGTGCGGATGGCGGTGCTGAGCCTCTATGCCGAGGTGCTGGATGAGGCGCTGCCGGAGCACGATCCGCAGGAGACCGTGTTTCGGCTCGTTGTGTCGGTGCTGGAGCAGACGACGGTGGAGCAGCCGTGGATGCCGCTGACCTATTTTGCGCTGTGGATGACGCGGCTGATGGGCCTGCTGCCGGATGTGGGGCACTGCACGGCGTGCGGCGAAAGGCTGGAGGCGGGCGAGATATGGTTCAGCGGGCACGGGGATGGATTGTTCTGCGCGGTGCATCGTGGAGCGAACGCGAGCGAGATGAGCGGCGAGAGCTGGCAACTGGCGCAGCAGATGTTGCGGCAGCCGGCGGCGGCGTTTGCGGGCGAGCCGTGGCCGCGGCGGCGCGGGCAGGATTTGCGGCGGTTCGCGCTCGAGGCGCTGGAGCGGCATATGGAACGCAAGCTGAAGACGGCAGAGGCGCTGGGAAGGCTGTGAGGGTGAGGGGAATGACTCAGTTGATAAGCTTCCTGTGTTTACGAAGGAGCTAGATTCTCGCTTGGCAGGCGGCCTTACAATCCATGCATGGCCGGTCTATGGGTCCTTACCGTAATCGCTATGGGAAGCGTTTGCGCGCTTGTCTTGGCCTGCATCTTGTCGGTCGTTCTCTATTTCGCGGCAAGACGAAGAAGTCGGAATTCCGGGCTGAAGGGACACCGCCTGACCGCGGTGAGCGCATGTGCTCCGTTCCTGGGCCTGTTCTGGCTTGCAGCGGCTCTTCTGATTCACGTGCAGATTTCGAACGGGCTCGCCCATCAGGACTGCGGCCTTAGTGGCGATCCCTACGTCACCCTTCCCAATGGATACATCGTCGGCAGCCATAACACCTACGATGGCTATTTCGTTGCGCCTGCTTTTCAGACCGATGTTCCCACCGTCGGACCTGGCTACGTTCGGTCTTTGATCGACTTGCGGTTCTCGGATCCGTATTTCTCCGGCACATTGCTTGACCTCAAGACTTACAAGGTGCGGAAATTCGTCTTCGATACTCGGACTCGGACTCTTGATTTCAAGGACGCAACGGACCCGAATGCTCCCACGCTCAATTACTCTGATCCCGCGGCTATGGATGCCTTCACAGCAGCGCAGACGTCAGTCCACCAGGATGCGGATTCCTATTGGAAGCTCTACGAGCGCTATCGCCACCACTGGCCGAGCTATGTGCTCGTATTCATGATTCTTGTCGGTGAAGGCATAATTGCATTCTGGGTTTGGAAGACTTGGAAGGATACCTCTACACGAAGCCCTGCAGACTCGTAGTCGGCTGATAAAATGGTGGTTGGTCTGCTGAGAGTCCCATTGAGAGAGATTTGCCTGTGCCTGTTGCTCGAGCTACGCCTTCTTTGAGGGCCGCTGCCCTTACCTTTCAGGAATTGCTGTTTCGGCTGCAGGCCTTCTGGGCCGAGCGGGGCTGCGTGCTGCAGCAGCCCTATGACGTGGAAGTGGGCGCGGGGACGATGGCGCCGGAGACGTTTCTGCGCGTGCTGGGGCCAAAGCCCTATCGCGTGGGGTATGCGCAACCCTCGCGGAGGCCAGCGGACGGGCGGTATGGCGAGAACCCGAACCGGCTGTTCAAGCACACCCAGTTCCAGCTGATCCTGAAGCCGCCGCCGGTGAATGTGCAGGAGGTCTATCTGGAATCGCTGGAGGCGATTGGGATTGACCTGAAGAAGCATGACCTGAAGTTTGAGGAAGACAACTGGGAGTGGCCGGCGGGCGGCGCGTGGGGCGTGGGCTGGCAGGTGATGCTGGACGGGCTGGAGATTACGCAGTTCACTTACTTCCAGCAGTGCGGCGGGATGGATCTGGACCCGATGTGCGCCGAGCTGACGTATGGCATGGAGCGGATTGCCGCATTTCTGCAGGACGTGGATTCGATCTACGACATTGTGTGGGCGCGGGACCCGGAGACGGGCGCGGCGGTGACCTACGGCGAGGTTCGGCTGGCCGAGGAACTGCAGTTCAGCGTGTATAACTTTGAGGCTGCGGACGTGGAGAAGCTGTGGGAGCACTTCAACCTGTTTGAGGCTGAAGCAAAGGCGCTGCTGAGCCGTGCGGATGCGCTGATGGCGGACGAGGCGGCGAGCGGGGAGGAGAAGCGGCGGTTTCCGCTGCTGGCGACCTATGAACTGGCGCTGAAGTGCTCGAACCTGTTCAACATTCTGGATGCGCGCGGGGCGATCAGCGTGACGGAGCGCGTGGGCGTGATGGGGCGGATTCGCGCGCTGACGGTGGGCGTGGCGAAGGCGTACGAGCGACAGCAGCTTTTAGCTCCTAGCCTTTAGCCGTTAGCTCGGGTTTCGGCGGATCGAAAGGTTCAAGCCGTCCCGGAATCGGAAAGCTACGAGCGAGCAGCTAGAGGCTGGGCTTCAAAAGAAAGAACTATGCGAAATGGCTGATTTTTTGTTGGAGATCGGGCTGGAAGAGGTTCCGGCGCGCATGATTGCCGGGGCTGAGGCGGAGCTTGGCCGGCGCGTGCAGGAGCTGCTGACGCGCGAACGGCTGCTGACGGCCGAGGCGAAGGCGACGACGTATTCGACGCCTCGGCGGCTGGCGGTGGTGGTGGAAGGCGTGCTGGAGCGCCAGGCGGACACAGAAGAGAAGCTGACCGGGCCGTCGTGGAAGGTGGCCTTTAAGGATGGTGCTCCGACGGCTGCGGCGGAGGCCTTTGCGAAGAAGGCGGGCGTGGCGGTGGCGGCGCTCGAAAAGGTAGAGACGGCCAAGGGCGAGTATGTGGGCGCGACGGTGAAGCGCACGGGCCGGGCGGCGGCGGAGCTGCTGGCGGCGGAGCTGCCGAAGGAAGTGCTGGGAATTTATTGGGCCAAGAATATGTATTGGCGTGGTGGTAAGCCGGAGCGGTTTGTGCGGCCGGTGCGATGGGTGGTGGCGCTGCTGGACAGGGCGGTGGTTCCGGTGGAGATTGCGGGGATTGCGGCGGGGCACGTGAGCCGCGGGCATCGCGTGCTGCATGGGGATGCGCCGGTGGTGATGGAGGCGGCGAAGAGCTATTCCGAAACTCTGCGCAAGGCATTTGTGGTGGTGGATGTTGCGGAGCGGCGGCAGCGGATTCGCAAGGCGCTGGACGCGGCGACGCGGAAGGTGGCTGGCGCGCGCTGGCGCGAGGATGAGCCGCTGGTGGAGACGGTGGTGCACCTGACGGAGTGGCCGACGGTGATTCTGGGCGAGTTTGAGTCCGAGTACCTGGCGCTGCCGGAAGAGGTGCTGGTGACTGTGATGCGCGACCACCAGAAGTACTTTGCCGTGGAGGATGAAAAGGGCAAGCTGGCACCATATTTTCTGGCGGTGCTGAACACGGAGGCGGACGAAGCGGGCGCGGCGATGATCCGGCACGGGAATGCGCGGGTGCTGCGGGCGCGGTTCAAGGATGCGCGGTTCTTTTGGGATGTGGACCAGAAGATTCCGCTGGCGGCGCGGGTGGAGAGCCTGAAGAACGTGACGTTCCAGAAGGAGCTGGGGAGCTATTACTGGAAGACGCAGGAAAATCTGAAGGTGGCGCGGGAGTTGGCGGCGGTGGTGAAGGCTGCCGGCGCGAGCTTTGATGAGGCGGCGCTGCTGAAGGCCGTTGAACTGGCGAAGACGGACCTGACGGCGGAGCTGGTGAAGGAATTTACGGAGCTGCAGGGCGTGATTGGCGGCTTGTACGCGGGGGCGCAGGGGCTGGGCGAGCGCCTGGCTCTGGCGATCTATGAGCAGTACAAGCCGGCGGGGATGGAAGATGAGATTCCGGTTTCAGTGGAAGGGCAGTTGCTGGGGCTGGCGGACAGGATTCAGACGATTACGGCGATGTTCGGGATTGGCATGGCGCCGACGGGGTCAAAGGATCCGTTTGCGCTGCGGCGCGCGGCGAATGCGATTGTGAAAATTCTAGCGGAGTCCGAATTGCCTCTGTCGCTTCGAGATGTGCTGCTGGCATATACCGGAAATGTGCGAACCGTTGGTCTCGTCACTCAATCCCTGATGAGAGACCCCGATACTGATGAGACGCTGGTATCGGTTGCGGCGTTTCTGCGCGAGCGGCTGCACTTTTATCTGAAGGATGTGCGCGGGTTTGCGTATGACGTGGTGAATGCGGTGCTGGCGGCGGGCGCGGACGACGTGCGGGATGCGATTGCGCGGGCCGAGGCGCTGACGGCGGTGCGAGGGTCAGAGGATTTTGCGGCGATTTCGGCGGCCTTCAAGCGGATGAAGAACATTCTGCGGCAGGCCGAGGAGAAGGGATTTGCCGTGGGCACACCGACCGCGGTTCCGCTGGCTGCCGAGGCGCAGAAGCTTTGGCAGAACGCGGTGGAGTTGAAGCCGAAGGTCGATGCGTTAAGCCAGCGGAGACACTATTCCGAGGCGCTTGCTGAAATTGCGACATTGCGACCTGTTGTGGATGGGTTCTTCGACAAGGTGATGGTACTGGACCCGGATGAGAGGATACGCGGAGCCCATTTGGCATTGATTCAGGAAGTGCTGGATGGTTTCCGAAACATCGCGGATTTCAGCGAGATGGTGACGGCCTGAGGGACGGCGGTTCCGCAGAGGATTTCGGACGGGCCTTCGGGCGCATCGACAGGGGCCGAAGCGCGTCTACAATCTAAGCAGATGTCTGACGCGCTCTATTTGAGCTTGTGGTACCCGAACCTGCGGCTGGCCGAGCTGGGAGCGAAGGCGGCGGCGGTGCTGGGGACCTTTGCGGCGCACGGCGGCGAGGCGCGGGTGTATGCGGCGACGGTGTGGCCGGTGAGCTGGAGCGAGTCGCCGGTTTTTCAGCGCGTGTATGGGCGCGGGCAGCGCGGCGCGGAGCCGGCGCAGGCGGTGGCGGATGCGATGGAGCTGCTGCACGAGGACTACGCCTACGAATTCCAAATTGGATGGAGCCTGTGGACGCTGGAGACGGCGTCCGAGACTCCACCCCACGAACTAGGACCTGTTCGCGGGGACCCCGGTGCGGCCGCGCGCTGGGCGCGGGAGGAGCGGCTGGTGCGGGTGACGGCCTTCGGGCCGCTGTTTGACGAAGGGGCCTATGAGCAGGACGGACACATTCGCGTGGACTTCGGCGCGGATGGGCCGTTCCTTGAGGAAGGGGCGGACTTGGACCAGGTGGGCGCGCGGCACGTGGAAGAGAATGTGCGGCAACTGGTGGAGCTGACGACGGCGGTGGAGAAGGCCTCAGGCGCGACGGCGCGGCTGCTGTGGAGCGAGCTGGGGGAGAGCCTGGCGGAGCGGCTGGCGGCGCGGCTGAGCAAGGGGAACTGAGGCGTGCGGCTGACCATTGAACGGCTGCGTACGATGGTGCTGGCGGCGGGAATTCTGCTGGTGGGTACGCTGGTGGTGTTCGTGGGAATCGGGAAGTGGAGAAATCCGCTGAGCACGAAGGACCTGCCGAAGCGGCTGGGGGTGAATATCCAGCAGGACTTCAGCGGCGTGACGTATACGCAGGCGCGGGGCGGGCATACGCTGTTCAAGATTCATGCTTCGAAGGTGGTGCAGCTGAAGGCGGGCAACGCGCTGCTGCACGACGTGGAGATCGAGCTCTACGGCAAAGATGGGACGCGCGTGGACCGGATTGTGGGCAACGAGTTCGAGTACGACGACCACGCGGGGATTGCGAAGGCGAACGGGCCGGTGGAGATTACGCTGATGCGTCCGGGAATGGCGCCGGCGATTGCGCTGAAGGCCAAGACGGGGACGGGGGCGAACGCGAGCGGGAAGAATGAAGGGCAGGCCGAGGCGGCGCGGCATGCTGGGCGGGGTTCAATTCATGTGAAGACGAGTGGGCTGGTGTTTGACCGGAACAGCGGCGTGGCGCGGACGGACAAGCGGGTGCAGTTCACAATGGCGCAGGCGAACGGCAGCGCGGTGGGCGCGGTGTTCGACTCCGACGACGGGCAGATGGCGCTGGGCAGCGACGTGGTGCTGAACACGGAGCGGGGCGGCACGCCGGTGCGACTGACGGCACAGCATGCGGAGTTCGACCGGGACGCGAAGGTGTGCCGGCTGCGGGGGGCGGATGCGACCTACCAGGACGGAGACAAAGGCGGAGAGGTGCGTGCGGAAACGGCGACGGTGGAGTTTCGCGCGGACGGGTCCGCGGAGAGGTTGCGGGCGGCGAATGGAATCGCGCTGACAACGGGAACGGGCGGGAGATTGGCCGCGCCGCGAGGCGTGTTGGAGTTCGACGCGCACAACCAGCCGCGCACGGGGCATCTGGAAGGCGGCGTGACCTTCGGTTCGGATGCACATGGACGAAAGGTGCAGGGGAGTTCGCCGGCGATGGACCTGGCCTTTGGCGGGGATGGCACGCTGCGGAGTGCGCACCTGGAGCGAGGCGTGCGGATGGAAAGCGAGGAGCAGACGCAGACGCGCACGGGGTGGTTGCGGACCGAGCGGGAGTGGACGTCGCCGGTGGCGGATTTGGCTTTTCACTCCGCGGGGCATGGGCAGGAGGAGCTTGCGTCGATTGACGGGACGGGTGGCGTGGTGATGACGGGCGAAAGCCAGAGCGAAGCAGGCGCGAGCATGCCGTCGCGGATGAGCGCGGCGGAGGTGAAGGCGAGTTTCGGGAAGGATTCGGCGCTGACCGGAGTTGTGGGCGTGGGGAATGCGGAGATTGAGGAGACGACGGCGAACGGGACACGGCAGACGACGCGGGGAGACCGGCTGACGGCGGAGTTTATGCCGGCGCGGAGCGGGAGGGCGCGGACGGGGCGCGGAGGCACGGCGCAGATTGCGTCAGTCGTGGTGGAAGGGCACGTGGTGCTGGTGGATCAGCCGAAGGCGAAGCCGGGGGGCGCAGTGGTGGCGCCGCTGCGGGCAACGGCCGAGCGTGCGGTGTATGAGGGAGAGGGCGAGTGGCTGCATCTCCTTGGGAGTCCGGGTGCTGGAAATCAGGGGGCTGGAAGTCCGCGCGTGACGGACGGCGCGCTGCAGCTTGCGGCCAAGAGGATCGATGTGTCGCAGGAGACGGGCGAGGCGCTGGCGCGGGGCGACGTGAAGGCGACGTGGCTGGGCGGGAAGACGGCCGGGAACGGGGACGGTGCGGGAGGACTCGACCTGGGGGGCGATGGACCGACGCACGTGGTGGCGGCCGAGGCGGAACTGAACCAGAAGACAGGCGAGGCGACGTTTCGCGGCAAGGCGCGGCTGTGGCAGGATGCGAATTCGATTGCCGCGCCGGTGATTGTGCTGGACCGGAAGGGGCAGACGCTGCGGGCGCAGGGCGCGGGAAGCAAGGAGAATGTGCGCGTGGTGCTGGTGGGCGCGGCGGGGGCAGCAGTGCCGCAGACGGGGCAACCAAAGGGGCAGGCGAAGGGGTCAGTGATTCGGATTCGGGGCGGGGAGCTGGAGTATTCGGCGCGGACGCGCAGGGTTGTGATGGGGGGAGGGCCGGCGGGCGTGGTGCTGGCCGAGACGGCCGACGGAACGACGAGGGCCGCGAAGGTGGAAATGGAGCTGCTGCCGCCGGGCAAACACGCGGGCGCGAGCGGCGGGGCGGCGCAGGTGGAAACGATGACGGCGACCGGGCATGTGACGATCTCCGCGCAGGGACGCGAGGGAACGGGCGAGAAGCTGGTGTACACGGGGAGCACGGGGGAATATGTGCTGACGGGAACGCAGGCCGCGCCGCCGCGGCTGACGGATCCGGCGCATGGGAGCGTGACGGGGGCGGCTTTGATTTTCAACAGCCGCGATGATAGCGTCAGAATCGAAGGCGGCGGGCGCAAGACGACGACGGAGACGACAGCGCCGCGGCGACATGCAAAGCACGACTGAAGGGCGCAAGAAGGACGGATGGAGACACTGATCGCCGAAGGAATCGGCAAAGCCTACAAGGGCCGGCAGGTGGTGCGCGGAGTGAACCTGCGCATCTCCCGCGGTGAAGTGGTGGGGCTGCTGGGGCCGAACGGCGCCGGAAAGACGACGAGTTTCTACATGATCGTGGGTCTGGTTCCGCCGGAAACGGGGCGGGTGCTGGTGGACGAGACCGACATCACGCGCGTGCCCATGTATCTGCGGGCGCGGAATTTCGGCATCAGCTATCTGCCGCAGGAGCCGTCAGTGTTTCGCAAGCTGACGGTGGAGGAGAACATTCTTGCGGTACTGGAGGCGCAGCCGCTGGACAACCGCGAGCGGCGCTCGCGTGCCGACCGGCTCATCAATCAACTGAACCTGACGCACATTCGCACGACGCGGGGCTACGCGCTCTCTGGCGGCGAGCGGCGGAGGGTGGAGATTGCGCGGTCGCTGTGCATCCAGCCGAAGTTCATTCTGCTGGACGAGCCGTTCAGCGGGATCGACCCGATTGCGGTGCTGGATTTGCAGAAGATTATCTTCGATTTGAAGTCGAGCGGAATCGGGATTTTAATTACCGACCACAACGTTCGCGAGACGCTGAGCGTGACGGATCGGGCTTATATTATCGCCGAGGGAAAGATCTTCCGGACGGGGACCCCGCACGAGCTGGGCAATGATGTGGAGGTGCGGAGGATCTATCTGGGAGAGGGATTTTCGCTGGGCTGAGAGGTGCGCGGGGCCCGACGGGAACCCGCGAAGGCACTTTAGTGGGGTCAATCCCTCAAAGGTCGGGGTTGCACGAAGGCAAACCGGACCTAGACTGGTAAGAAGCCGTCCGGACCGAAGCGGGAATGGGCTTTCGGCACGGTTGGCAAGGACTGGAGAATTTTTCTCCTGCGACTACACTTAAACCAGAACCCTGGCGGAGATTGAGACGACTCTATGGCGCTGTTGCAGCCCAAATTGAATTTGAAGGTCGCGCAACGCCAGATCCTTACGCCGGGTCTGATGCAGATGGTGAGCGTTCTTGCGCTCAACAAGCTCGAGCTGAAGGAGATGATCGACGCCGAGTTGGTGGAGAACCCGGTGCTGGAGGAGATCGACGAGTCGGTTCCGATGCTGGACGAGGTTGCGGGCCAGCAGGAGCGCCAGGAGCGGGAAGAGCGGCTGGTGCACCTGGAGGCCAGCGCGGCGGAACCGGTGGCGGCACCCAAGGACTCGTTCAACGAGATCGATTTCGGGTCGTACTTTCAGGATTATCTCGACCCGGGGTACAAGACCCAGCCGGAGTACGAGGAGAGCGACCGGCCGTCGTTTGAGAATTTTCTTTCGCAGCCGACAACGCTGGCCGACCACCTGGGGTGGCAACTGGGCGCGCTGAAACTGGACGCGGACCTGGCCGAGGCGGCGGAGTTCGTGATCGGAAACCTGGACGAAGACGGGTATCTTGCGGCGGACGAGGAGGGGCTGGCGGAGGCGCTGCGGCAGTCTCCATGGATGCGTGGCGGGGACGAGGACGCGGCGAGGGAGCTGCTGCAGAGGGCGATCGAGCTGGTGCAGCAGATGGACCCCGTGGGAGTGGCGGCGCGAGACCTGCGGGAGTGCCTGCTGAACCAGATCGCGGCGCAGCAGGCTGAGTACGGGCAGGTGTACGCGCGGAAGGAAGCGGAGGCCGAGGAGGATGTTCACCGGAGTTTTCGCGCGGCGGCCGAGGAACAATTAGAAGAGCGGCGGCGGAGCATGGAGGTGGCGGCGCTGATAGTGGACCGGCACCTGCCGCTGGTGCAGAAGCGGGACCTGAAGGACCTGGCGAAGGCGGCGCAGGTGACGATGGAAGAGGCGCAGACAGGCGTGGAGTTCATTCGCACGCTGGACCCGCGGCCGGGGCGGCTTTACAACCGCGAGCAGACGCGGCTGATTGAGCCGGACGTGGTGTTTGCCAAGCGGGGCGGCGAGGAGTGGGTGGTGACGATGAATGAAGAAGACCTGCCCAGCCTGCGACTGAGCCAGCGCTACCGGAGAATGCTGGTGGCCGACGGCACGGACAAGGAAGTGAAGGAGTATGTGAAGGAGCGGTTCCGCTCAGCGATGCAGCTGCTGCGCAACATCGCCCAGCGGCGGACTACGATTCTGCGCACGTGCGACGTGATTGTGCGGCGGCAGCTGGATTTTCTGGAGCATGGCATTGAGTCGCTGCGGCCGATGATGATCAAGGAAGTGGCCGAGGAGATCGGCGTGCATCCTTCCACGGTGAGCCGCGCGGTGGCGAACAAGTATGCGCTGACGCCGCGGGGCGTGATAGAGCTGAGGTTTTTCTTCTCAGAGGGCGTGAACGGTCCGGAAGGCGCGGATACGCCGCTGCCGGTGCTGAAACGCAAGGTGCGCAAGCTGATTGAAGACGAGGATTCGAAGCGGCCGCTGACCGACGACCAGATTGCGGCGCTGCTGCAGTCGCAGGGCATCCAATTGACTCGGCGGACGGTGGCCAAGTATCGCGAAGACATGAATATTCCCTCGACGCATCAGCGACGCCGGCGCGACGGCTAGGCAATCCA
Source organism: Occallatibacter sp. (assembly GCA_035534635.1). Taxonomy (GTDB): domain Bacteria; phylum Acidobacteriota; class Terriglobia; order Terriglobales; family Acidobacteriaceae; genus Telmatobacter. The sequence continues at coordinate 29,912 of DATLRP010000027.1, read as the reverse complement.
TTCATCTTTTCAATTTGCATGGGAGGCTCGTCCAAGAGAAGGGCGGAGCGTTGCTGCACGTGTGCCACAGGTGCGGGTGCGGGCAGCGCATGCGCGGCAGAGATAACCAATGCGGCGCAGGGCGCGTCTAAACCAGTGGACGAAATGCCTCTGGTACGCGGGGAACGCGGGGGCGAACTCATTCTTAAGACCCGAGGAGTTTCTTCGCATGAACAGATGTGGTGTTGCAGTATCTTTGTCGATTGCGGTTGCGGCATGCACTCTTCTCAGTCCACAACCGGCGCGGGCGGCGGGCATGAATGCCCCGTCGGCCGGAGTGAAAACCGTCACTCGCGCGGCGAGGCGCGAGGCGGCGCAGATGATCTCAGCGGAAGCGGCGCTGGAGCACAGCCTGGATGCCCGCAAGGACAGCCAGGGGAATCAGTTCGAAGCGCAGCTGAAGGAGGCGGTGCACTTGAAGAACGGGCCGGAGCTGGCGAACGGCACCACGCTGATCGGCACCGTGACGACGGACCGGACGAAGGCGCACGGGGCCTCGCGGCTGGCGCTGCGCTTTACCGAGGCCAGGCTGAAGGATGGAAAGACGATTCCGATTCAGGCGACGATCATGGACGTGTCGCAGCCGGAGAGCGGATTCGACATTGACGCAGGCACGGAATCGGCGAGCGTGTGGAGCGGCAAAACGCTGCAGGTGGACGAGATCGGCGTACTCTCAGGAGTTGACCTGCACAGCAGGATCGGAGCGAAGAACTCCGGGGTATTCGTGTCAAAGAAGAATGACAATATGAAGCTTCTGGCAGGGACACGGCTGACGCTGGCGATTGCGGCGAAGAAGGCAGGGTAGGCTGAGTGGAAGCAACGAGCCATCGCTGGTCTGGAACGAGCCGGGGGCGTGCGGAAGGGCCGCCTTCGGCAATCCAGACGCAATGAGGCAGGCGGCCCAAACGGGGCGGCAGCGAGCCGGAAAGGCCGCGGGATCGCGGAGAGATATTTTCCCGGCGGGCTCACCCGCGTGCAGGAATCGGCCTGGCGTCTTGTTCAGCGAGCGCGGTTCGTGACTATAATCGAACCCATGCTTTGCCGCGCAGCCCAACCGCGCAATCTTCCTCCCATTTCATCCGTCGAAAGCCTGTGCAGCCGAACCGCGGTGCGGAGAGGTGGCGATGTGTGTGCGCCGCACGATGTGCGGGGAGGCGCTGCGCGCGGCGTAGGCGGCGGGAAGGAGCTGGGAGAGGCGGCCGGAGAGGGCTTTGTCCGTCATTCGATGTGAAACCACCGTTCTGCCGCCCGGAGAGCGGGCGGGAAGAACGAAGAGCGGAGGCTGACCATGGAAGTGGAGTACACCGTCCGTCAAGTGAGTGTTCCCAAGGCGCTGCGTGAGCAGGCCGAGGAGGGCATGGAACGAATCGCCCGGATTCTGGGCAAGACCGCGCGAGCCAGTCTGACGTTTCGCGCGCAGCGGCATTTGCACATTGCGGAACTGACGGTGACGGCGCGGCAGCAGACGATTGTGGCGGCCGGTAAGGCGAATACGCTGGAGTCAGCCCTGCGCAAGGCGCTGGCCCATGCGGAGCTGCAGGCGCAGCGGTACAGGGACCGGCACTACCAGAGGAAGCGGCTGCCGAAGGAAGAGAAGGTGCTGACGGATCCCCCGGTGAGGCGGCCGAAGACACGCGCTGCAGAGCCGGAGCTGACGGCGCGCAATGGGAAGACAGCGCGCACGAAGGTCACGACGGCGATCCCTGTGCACTCGTTCCCGGCCAATGCGGCCGTGATGGAGCCGCATGTGCAGAGGAGCGGCGAAGCGGTGAGCATGAAACCGATGTCGATTGAGGAGGCCGTGAAGGATGCGGAGTTCCGCGACCGGGACCTGCTGATCTTTCGCAATCCGGCGGGCGAGCTGTTTGTGCTGCACCGGCGCAAGGACGGGCAGATGGAACTGGTGGAGGTTCCTTGAAAATTGGAGGCTGCGCGGAGGACGGTCGAGGGCGGCGCGGGTCTCGGTGAATCCGGAGTGCGGGCCAGGCGGAAGTGGCCGATCACGCCGCAGACCGGTGTAGGATGTGGCCATGACGCCTCGAAAACTGGCGCGCCGGGGGAATTCAAGCCGTACGGCTGCCAAAAAAGGAAAACCTCCGCAGGCTCCGGGCAAGGAGCTGGTGATCGTGACCGGAATTTCCGGCTCAGGGAAGGCCTCGGCCCTGAAGGCCTTTGAGGACCTGGGCTACCATGCCGTGGACAACTTGCCGCTGGAGCTGCTGCCGGAGTTTGCCGGGCTCGTAGGACGGTCAGGAGAGTTCCAGCACGCGGCGATTGTGGTGGACGTGCGCGAGGGGCCGACGCTGGACCGGCTGCCGGAGATTCTGAAGCAGGTGCGGCAGCTGCTGCCAACACGCGTGGTGTTTCTGGATGCGCAAGATGCGGTGCTGGTGCGGCGCTACTCGGAGACACGGCGGCCGCATCCGCTGCGGAAGTCGGAGACGGTAGAGCGGTCGATCGTGGAGGAGCGGCAGCTTCTGGACCCGATTCGCAATGTGGCCGATATGCTGGTGGATACGTCAAACTTCAACGTGCATGAGCTGCGCGCGCATATTCTGTCGCGGTTTGGGCAAGGGGAAAAGGCGCGGCGGCTTCTGGTTTCCTGCGTGAGCTTCGGGTTCAAGAATGGGGTTCCGCTGGATGCGGATATGGTGTTCGACGTGCGGTTCCTGCCCAATCCGCATTTTGTGCCGGAGTTTCGCAAGAAGACAGGCAAGGACCCGAAGGTGGCGGCCTATGTGCGGGGATTCCGGCAGACAGAGGAGTTTCTGGGTAGAGTTACCGACCTGATGCTTTACTTACTTCCGAGATATGTGGAGGAAGGGAAGAGTTACCTGACGGTGGCGTTCGGATGCACAGGCGGGCAGCACCGGAGCGTGATGATGGTGGAAGAGATGAAGAAAAGGCTGAAGAAGGCGGGCTACCAGGTGAAAGCGATTCACAGGGATATTCCGCGATAAGTTAAGAGTTAGATGATTCAGATTCGATTTGATTGTGATTCAGCACTTCATTCCACTACTTAGCTGACAGGCGGGGAAGTTGTGGCCTTGATTGGGCAGGTCGCGAAGCCATCCATCGAGGATGCGGACGAAGCCCTTGTCCTGATTGGATGAAGGGACAAACCAGACGAAGGCTTTTGGGCCAGCGATCTTTTGGAAAGTCGCGGGGCTGTCGGGCAGTGCGAGCGGGCCTGGCGGAAATTTCTGTTCAAACCAGAGCGAAGGGATGCGCATGCGGGCGGCTGGCGTGTCGAGGTCCCAGCGGTCACTGACGAGCCAATGCGCGGGGACGAGGAAGGCGCGGGGGTCGTGGAAGATGGCGGCAGTGGGGTCGTGCCGAGGCTGCTGAAGAACCACGCCGGCGAGATTGGGATGGGCGGCGGCGATTTCGAGTGCGAGGTCCGCGCCGAGGCCCTGGCCGACGAGAAGGATGGAGCCGGGGGCTGCGTGGCGCGTGCCGGTGAGGTACTGGAGGGCCCATTCGGCGTCCTGCCGCCAGCGGTCCTGGCTGGGGTGGACGAATCTGCTCTGGCCGTAGCCGCGGTAGTCGATGGCGAGGACGGTGAGGCCGGCGGCGTGGAGGCGCTGGAGATCGTCGAGGGTGTTGCTGAGATTGCCGGTTGCGCCGTGGAGATAGAGCGCGGTGTAGCGGGCGCCGGGCGCGCCGGGCGCGGCGGGAATCCACCAGCCGGAGAGGCGCGGGACGCCGGCCTCAGTGGTGGCGAGGCCGACGGAGTTGAATGCGAGGCCGACGACGGCGGGAGTGCGGGTGATCTTGGACGTGGGGTGGTAAAGGAGCTGCCAATTGCCTTGCCAGAAGACGAAGCACAGGGCGATCCAGGTGAAGACGAGGCCGCCGACGACGACCGAGCCGAGCACGGTGATTAGCCAGAGGGGCGCAACCGTTGGCGGCTGGGCAGACGGCTGGGCGTTGGCTGTGCGGGCGGGTTGGCGAGGGGGCTTGGACTTGGACATGCGCGTGAGTGATGCGAGCGCGTCCGCGAGTGGGCGCGCTCTTTTATGCTAATGGCACGGATTGCGGCGGGTGAAACATGATGCGCCGCGGAAGGGGACAAGGATGAGCGAGTTTGTGCGGATTTGCGGGCAGGCGGATGTGCCGAAGCCGGGCGACGTGAAGGAAGTGATGGCGGCGGGGCGGGCGTTCTGCGTGGCGAATGTGGGCGGAACGATTCACGTGCTGAACGGCGAATGCCCGCACGAGGGCGGGCCGCTGGGCGAAGGCAGGATGGAGGACGGATGCGTGGTGTGCCCTTGGCATGAGTATGCATTCGACGTGCGGACGGGCGCGGAGCGGCACGACACGGAGATGAAGGCCGAGGTGTTTGAGGCCGTGATGGAAGGCGGCGAGCTGCGGGCGAAGATTTAGCGTCTGCGGAAATGATGCGGGCCGGAAGCGAGGCTTCCGGCCCTGCGTGTTTGCGGATGCAGGTTAGTAGTGGACGATGGCGGAGAAGGATTCGGGCTTGAGGCTGGCTCCGCCGACGAGCGCGCCGTCGATTTCCGGCTGGCCGCAGAGGGCGGTGGCGTTCTCCGGCTTGACGCTGCCGCCGTAAAGGATGCGCATGGCCTGGGCGACTGGAGCGCCGAGGAGTTTTGCGACTTCCGCGCGGATGATCTGGTGGGCTTCGACGGCCATTTCGGGAGTGGCGGTTTTGCCCGTGCCGATGGCCCAGACGGGCTCGTAAGCGATGACGATGGGCGCGGCTGCGGCGGGCGTGATGCCCAAGAATGCGCCGGTGATCTGGGTGTGGAGAACGTTGGCGGTCTGGCCGGCTTCGCGCTCGGCGAGGACTTCTCCGATGCAGACGATGGGGGCGATTCCGTGTTTGAGGGCAGTGTGGAGCTTCTTGTTGACGATCTCGTCGGTCTCGGCGAAGTACTGGCGGCGCTCAGAGTGGCCGATGAGGGTATGCGTGCCGCCGACGGCGATGAGCTGGCCGACGGAAGTTTCGCCGGTGTAGGCGCCTTCCTCAGCGAAGTGCATGTTCTGGCAGCCGACGGCGACGTTGGAGGCATTGCATGCGGCGGTGACCGTAGGCAGCAGAACGGGCGATGGAAAAATGGCGATTTCGTCGCGGGTGTGGCCGGCGACGAAGGGCAAAAAGGCATCGACGAAGGCCGCGGCTTCGGCGGGAATCTTGTACATCTTCCAGTTGGCGGCGATGAGCTTCTTTCGAGACATGACGTCAGGGTTCCTCACGCTGATTTTAGCTGACAGCGCACAGCCAACAGCAAGTCAGTGAGTTAGACAGTCAGTTGCGCTGTGGGGCGAAGACGAGGCGAATTGAACCTGCTAATTGTCGGCAAAATTCCTGTGGAAAACTGCAAATATAAATAGGGGGGGTGGGGGGTAGGCCCCCGGGCCGAGGGAATAGGGAGTAGAAGGCAGAGGCTGGGTGAAGGTCATGGAATGAGTATGCGCCGGGGCGGGGAAATATTCGGCAAAGTGGCGCGGGGTTTTGGGAGGGTGAAATGAGGGGGTTGCGGGCGGGGTGAGGTGCGAGGGGTTGACAGGGATCAGGTGTGATTCTTCCGGGGCTGAAGCCCTCGCTTTTGTCGGCTGGTTTTCAGGGGCCTGAAGGCTCCTGCTCCCTCCGAGGCCGGTCTGTGGCAAGACGGAGGAGGAGGAATGCCGCACTAATTTTGAGGGTCTGAGGCGCGAATGGCGGAGAGGTCGTCTGGGATTTCGCCGTTCATGAAGGCGGCGCGATGATCGGGGTCGCCGAGATCCATTTCGAAGTGGTACCAGGTGTCGTCCTGCAGGACGCCCATATTCCACCGGCCGGAGACGGAGTCAGAAAACTGCCAGACGATGTGGTAGCCGTCCTCGTTGGTGAAGCCCTCGTTGTCGGCCTGGAGGATGGCATCGCCGCGTTCCCAGAGTTGGGAGCGCAGGGCGTGCAGGGCGTTGGAGCCTTCGACGGTTTCCGCACCTTGCAACTGCTGGAATGCGTAGACGGTTTTGACTTGATCGAGGTAATCGGTGAGCCACTGAACGCCGGTTTCCGGCTTGCAATCTTGCAGGTCCTCGAGGAAGTCGGCGATCTGGTCCTGGCCGAGGGAACCATCGAAGACAGGATTGCGCTCGATGATCGCGACCTCGACTTCATCGTCGCTGGAGAGCAGGAGGGTCTCCCATTCTTCCTCGGCGCCTTCTTCAATGGTGAGACGGAAGCCCGGGTGCTGGGAGCGAAGGAGCTGCGCGAGTTGGTCGAAGGGAGGGTAGTCCTCGTCCCTGGAAAGAATGCGCGAGTTGTGGGGCAAGTGGTCTTCTCCTGTGGAGCGCGGGCGTGTGTGGGACGCAGATGTATCTTACCGCTGCTGGGTGGAGCTGTCCGAGGTGTGAGAAGCGGGATCTGGGGCGAGCGGCCGAAAAGCAAATGCAGGTCCTTCGCTCCGCTTACCCCACTCGCAGCATGCTGCTCGTGGGGCCCCAGGCGTGCTCCGCTCAGGATGACAAATCTTTGGTTGGGGGATGGATTTCGGCACGACTGAAGTCGGGCTCTGTTGCGAAGCGGGAGTGTGGGCGTGCGGAGGGCCTAGAAAGGCAACCGCAGATCTTTCGACTTCGGTCGCTGCGCGACCTTCGCTCAAGATGACAGTGTCCTGTGGGCGATGTGGAGTGAGGCAGATGCTGAAGCCCCGGATTCTTTGCGCGGCGTTACGGCACGACTGAAGTCGTGCCCTGTTACAAAGCGGACAAATGTGCGGGCGGTGTGCGCGCCCGTCCTTTTCGTGGAGGACGCGGAAAGGATGGGGCAGCCGCATCGGCGGGTTGAGGTTCGTGCTTTCCCAGGTCCCAGAGGCGGGATCTGGGGCGCCCATGTTCATGCAGATTGATGGGGCACACCGGCGGGTTGGCTGCGGCTCTGGCCTTATTTGTTGGTGAGGGCTTCAACGCCGGGGAGTTTTTTGCCTTCGAGGAATTCGAGGCTTGCGCCGCCGCCGGTGGAGATGTGGGTGATCTGATCGGCGACGCCGGCCTGGTGAATGGCGGAGACCGAGTCACCGCCGCCGATGATGGAGATGGCGGCGCGGTTGGCGGCGACGGCGCGTGCGATGGCGTTGGTGCCGACGGCGAAGCGGGGAAACTCGAAGACGCCGGCGGGGCCGTTCCAGACGATGGTGCGCGCGGTGGAGACGACCTCTTCGATTTCAGCGACGGATTGTGGGCCGATGTCGAGGCCCTGCCAATCAGCGGGGAAATTTTTGCGGGTGTCCCAGGTCTGGGTTTTGGCGTCAGGGGCGAAGGAGTCGGCGAGGATGTTGTCGACGGGCAGGATGAGGCGGACGGCTTTGGCTTTGGCCTTGGCGAGGGCTTTTTTGGCGACGTCGATCTTGTCTTCTTCGACGAGGGATTTGCCGGTGGTGACGCCGAGGGCGCGCTGGAAGGTGTAAGCCATGCCGCCGACGATGACCAGGGTGTCAACCTTGTCGAGGAGGTTGTTGATGACGTCGATTTTGCCGGAGATTTTGGAGCCGCCGAGGATGGCGACGAAGGGCTTCTCGGGCGATTCGAGCGCCTTGCCGAGGTAGGTAATTTCGTTTTCCATGAGGAGGCCGGCGACGGCGGGCTTGAGGAAGTGGGTGATGCCCTCAGTGGAGGCGTGGGCGCGATGGGCGGAGCCGAAGGCGTCATTGACGTAGATTTCAGCGAGCGAGGCGAGGGCCTGAGAGAAGGCGGGATCGTTGGCTTCCTCTTCGGCGTGGAAGCGGAGGTTTTCCAGCAAAAGGACCTGGCCGGACTCAAGCTGGCGGGCCATTTCTTCGGCGATTTCTCCGACGCAGTCAGGCGCGAAGGCGACGTTGATGCTTTCGCCGAGATGCTTGTCGAGTAACTGGCGGAGGCGATCGACGATGGGGCGGAGGGAGTATTTGGGACTGGGCATGCCCTTGGGACGGCCGAGGTGCGAGGCGAGGATGACCTTGGCGTGATGGCGCAGCGCGTACTCGAGCGTGGGCAGAGTGGCGACGATGCGCGTGTCGTCGGTGATGGTGGAGCCGTCGTCGGAGAGGGGCACGTTGAAGTCAACGCGGATGAAGACGTGCTTGTTGGCCAGTTCGATGTCGCGGATGGAGAGCTTGGGCATGGTGTCTTCCTTCAGAGATCGGGGGTCAGGGTTCAGGTTCGTAATCGTCAAAGAAATGCGGGTCAAGCAGCGGGTCAAGCAGCCGGTCAAGCAGCGGATCGACTTCGGGGCCCGGCCCCTCACCTTTTTGAGGAACAACGGCGTCGAACTCGATTTCGATGCGCCAGTCGGGGTTGAGGAGCGCGGCTACGACGACCATGGTGGCGGCGGGGCGGACGGTACGGAGGAACTCCCCATGCACGCGGCCCACAGCTTCCCAGTCTTGGACGTGGGTGAGGAACATGCGGGTGCGGACGACATGGTCAAAGGATGCGCCGGCTTTTGCAAGGGCCTCCCCGGCAATTTCGAAGATGCGGCGGGTTTGCCCGGCGGCGTCTTCCTGTTCCGCTCCCACTGGACCTGTGCCGGCCAAATGCACGGAGTGCCCGACACGGACGGCGCGGGAGAAGCCGATGATGGGCTCGAAGGGAGAATCGCCGCTGATGTTCTGTCGCATGGTGATCCAAACGGAGCAGGCCGGCTCCCACCCCTTCCGCAACGAACGCGGAAAGGATGGGGCACCCGAGGAGTGTGGCTGGTTAAAGGCCCTTGGAGGCGAGGAAGCCGATGAGGTCGACGATGCGGTTGGAGTAGCCCCACTCGTTGTCGTACCAACTGATGACCTTGGCGGAGTTGCCGACGACTTTGGTGAGGAGCGAGTCAAAGATGGAGCTGCGCCTGTCTCCCTTGAAGTCGCTGGAGACGAGCTCGTGGGTTTCGTAACCGAGGATGCCCTTGAGCGCGCCTTCAGAAGCTGTCTTCATGGCGGCGTTGATGGCGTCGACGGTGACGGGCTTCTCGGAGACGAAGGTGAGATCGACGACCGAGACGTTGGGGGTGGGGACGCGGATGGCGAAGCCGTCGAGCTTGCCTGCGACCTCAGGGATGACGAGCTTGAGGGCCTTGGCTGCGCCGGTGGAGCTGGGGATCATGTTGAGGGCGGCGGCGCGGGCGCGGCGGAGATCCTTGTGGGGGAAGTCGAGGATGACCTGGTCATTGGTGTAGCTGTGAATGGTGGTCATGATGCCGCTGACGATGCCGAACTGCTGGATGAGCACCTTGACGACGGGGGCGAGGCAGTTGGTGGTGCAGCTGGCGTTGGAAATGACGTTGTGTTTGGCGGGGTCGTACTTGTCCTGATTGACGCCGAGGACGATGGTGAGGTCCTCGTTGGAGGCGGGCGCGGAGATGATGACCTTCTTGACGGTGGCGCCGAGGTGGGCCTTGGCCCTGGTGGCGTCAGTAAAGTGGCCGGTGGATTCGACGACGATTTGCGCGCCGACATCCGCCCAGGGAAGCTTGGCGGGGTCGCGCTCGGCCCAGACCTTGATCTTTTTTCCGTCGACGGAGATGAAGTCGTCTCCTGCGACGATCTCGTTTTTCAGGTTGCCCAGGATCGAGTCGTGCTTGAGCAGGTGGGCGAGGGTCGCGGGACTGGTCAAGTCGTTCACGGCAACGAAATCAATCTCGGGATTGCCAAGCGCGGCACGCAGGACGTTGCGGCCGATGCGGCCGAAGCCGTTGATGCCAACCTTAACTGCCATGTGAATCTTCTCCTTGATGAGCGTGATGAGTGATTGAAAGCTGGGTTGAAATTCGTGGTTGATGGGATCGAATTCGGGCGGTTGAAGAGCGCGCTGCGCGGCGCATCTACCAAACTCTTGATCGTACCATCCCGGACGGGGGCCGACGAAGCGGAAAACCGCCGCAGAAGTGCCGCGGCGAGGCTCGGACTGGGCCGGACTGCCGACCCTTCCATTGTGGAGCGTGGTGCGGGGACGGGGCGATGTGACGCAGTGCACAGGATGGGCGACGGGGGCGCGTGCGGGCCCGGGGAACGGAAGAAAATGCGGGATTTGCAGCGTGCGGCGGGAGTGTGGTATCCCGGTAAGGAAACGCAGGTTTGGAAAGCAGAATGAGACGACGTTCAAGACGAGGACCGAATACCTCGGAATCCACGGGCAAAATTGGGCAGGAGATTCCGGTGAATCAACCGCGGCCGCTGATGCCGTCGTATCTGGACGAGCCGCAGGGGCAAGCGCAGGAGCCGCACGGCGGCGATGCGGGCGAGTTGCAGGCGCGCGGACACGAGACGCACCGGCAGCAAACGCACGCGCGCGAGGCGCACGGGCAAGAGGGCCGGACGCCGGAGCCGCAGGCGCGCGAGACGCGCAGTCACGAGGCGCGGACTCATGACGCAAAACCGGCGCGGCAGCAGGCGAGCCGGCGGGACTGGAACGAGCCCGAGAATGCGGGCCGGCTGGAGATGGAGACGCAGCCGGAACTGCCGTCGACGCCGCCGCCGGAGGCGGAGCCGGGGCAGCAGCAGGCGCCGAAGGGGTATGTGGTGCTGGCGATCGGGCTGCCGGGTTCGGGCAAGACGACGTGGTTCCGGCGGCGGGGCGTGACGCCGCTTTCAAGCGACATGCTGCGCGGGATCTTGTTCGACGACGTGGAGGAGCAGCGGTTCCAGGGGCTGGTGTTTTCCACGCTGCGGTCCCTTTTGCGGGCGCGGCTGATTGCGAAGATGCCGTGGAACTATGTGGACGCGACAAATCTTTCGGTACACGAGCGGCGGCAGTGGATCAAGATGGCGAAGAGCTTTGGCTATGAGGTGCAGGCGGTGTTTTTCGATGTGCCGCTGGAGGTGTGCCTGGAGCGGAACCGCTCGCGGGACCGGATGGTGAGCGAGGACGTGATGCGGAAGATGGCCGAGAAGCTGAAGCCGCCGGTGTTTGAAGAGGGGTTCGCGAAGATCACGGTGGTGCGGGTGAAGAGCGCGGGCTGAGGGGGGCCCTCTTAGTGCAGCCAATGAGGTGGCGCAGCCTGGTCTGGATTTTGTTCGTGGCGGCGCTTTTGTGTTTCGCCGAACGTGCATCCGCGCAGCCACATTCAAGCGAAGAGCAGTCGTGCAAGGTGTTTGTGCAGAAATTCTACGACTGGTATTGGAATCGGTTTGCAGATAAGGCAGAAGATCTCAACTTCGATACCCGCAAACTGCCCACAAGCGATGATGTGTTGAAGTTGAAGCCGCCGGTGCTGAGCCGCCAGCTGACGACTCTTATCCGGAAGGATGAGAAGCAATCGAGACAGGTCCACGGAATTGCGAATCTGGACTTCGATCCTTTCCTAAGCAGCCAGGACCCTCAAGGCAAATACATCGTGGGCCATGTACGCGTTTCCAGCGGGCGATGCGAGGCAAAGATTGCGGCAGGGAACGAGGTGGCAGTATTGAGGCAAGTGGGCGCAAGGTGGGTTTTCGAAAATTTTCTTTATAGTTATCCGACCGCTGACGGGCGAGGGAAGGTATATCCCGACAGTGATTTGATTCAAATACTGAGTCAATAGACAAAGGAGACTATTTCATGAGTACTCCCCCTATACAGGCGAAGAATGTGGAACCCTGGCTACGGGGGACGCATGGGGATGTTCCGGCGGTGGGCCGCGCGGTACTGCATGCGCTGGAGCTTGCGCTGGAAGATCTGACGAAGGGTACGGCAGGGCTGACGGATGCCGAGGTGCATGCGGAGCCGCATGGGTTGCCGGCGCTGGCGTTTCATCTGCGGCACCTGGCGCGGTCGACGGACCGGATTTTGACCTATGCCGAGGGCGGGCAGTTGACGGCGGAGCAGTTGGCGGCGCTGAAGGCTGAGCAGGGCGGGGGCGCCGGACGTGAGCTGGAGACGCTGGCGGAATTGCTGGCCGAGGTGGAAGCGAGTTTTGCGAACGCGGCGGAGCGGGTGAAGGTGCTGGCGACGGCGCAGTTCGAGACTTTTCGCGGGGTGGGGCGGAAGCAGTTGCCGACGTCGATTGGCGGAGCGCTGGTGCATGTGGCGGACCATACGCAGCGGCATGTGGGGCAGGTGGTGACGACGGCGAAGGTGCTGAAGGCGCGGCGGGTGTAGGGCCAAGGGTGCGGCCGCGGCGGCTGACGGCTTTGAAATCTTGCGAAGAGCGTCCCTCAGGGGCTAAAGCCGTGGTGTATTTCTCTGCTTTACGGCACGACTGAAGTCGTGCCCTGTTACAAAGCGGGCGTGTGGCGTGCGGTCTGCGCTGCCCACCCATTCCGCAGAGAGCGCGGAATGGATGGGGCACATAGCGTCATGGGCTGAAGCCCTCGTATTCTTCACTGCGTCTGCGGCACGACTGAAGTCGCGCCCTGTTACAAAGCCTTACCGACTTCGAGTTTTGCTATGCCTTGTTAAGGCAGGGTGTCGATTTCGCCGGGGCTTTCGAGGATGTGGCCCATTTTTTCCTGCTTGGTGCGGAGGTAGCGCTCAAAGGATTCGTGCGGCTCGACCTCGGCGGAGACGCGCTCAGTGACGGCGATGCCGGCGGCCTCAAGCGCGGCGACTTTCTGAGGATTGTTGGTGATGAGGCGGACGCGGGAGACGCCGAGGAGCTTGAGGACTTCGGCGGGGAGCTCGTAGGCGCGGCAGTCGGCGGCGAAACCGAGCTCGACGTTGGCTTCGACGGTGTCCAGGCCCTGGTCCTGGAGCTCGTAGGCGCGGAGCTTGGCCATGAGGCCGATGCCGCGGCCCTCCTGCTGCTCATAGAGGAGGATGCCGACGCCCTCGGCGGCGATTCGGGAGAGCGCGAGCTCGAGCTGGAGGCGGCAGTCGCAGCGGAGGGAGCCGAAGACGTCGCCGGTGAGGCACTGGGAGTGGATGCGGACCAGGGGCGCGGCGGAGTGGATGTCGCCCATGACGAGGGCGACGAGGCCTTCAGGTTGCGAGGGGGCTTCGTCGCCGGGCGCGCAGCCGGGAGGCGGCTGGGCGGGCAGGCCCTCAAAGCCGAGGATGCGGAAGGGTCCCCAGCGGGTGGGGAAGTCAGCCTCGGCGACCTTGGTGACGGAGTGGAAACCCATGGATTCATTTTAAGGGGGTCGGGACGCGGGCAGGCGATGAAGGAATCTGGATGTGCCGGGCAGCCACGCTGTAGAGTGAAGGCGTGAGCGACAAGCTGATTCTGATTACGCTGCTGGTGAAGCTGGGGGTGGTGGCCAGCGTTGCCAGCGTGCTGGCTCGTGGGACGACCTTCCGGCGGCTGTTTTTTGCCGAGCACCGGAGCCGGCGCCAGACGGTGGCGGTGCTGGCGTTTATTCTGGTGCCGCTCACACTGGGCGTTTGGTTGCGCATTGTCGTACACAACTTTCTGGCCGCCGATATTTCGTTTGAAACGATCATTCTGCTGGGGCTGCTGCTGGGGCCGGGATGGGCGATGCTGGGCGGGGTGGTGCTTTCAGGCCCGGCGATGCTGCACCACGAGTACCTGGCACTGCCGTTCAATGTGGCGGTGGGTTTGGGCGCGGGGCTTGTGCGGAGGTTTGTGGAGCCGGAGGAGATCTGGTCGTTCACGCCGTTCATCGACCTGAGCTTGTATCGCTGGGTACGGAGGAACCTGAGCCAGCCGCGCGTGGACCGACAGTTCCTGATGCTGGGGCTGATTGTGGCGGCGGAGGTGTGCAGGGACTGGATTGCGCACGAGTTTCCTCGCCGGCTGTTTGCACTGCTGACGCCGACGGTTTGGCTGCAGGTGCTGGTGTGGCTGACGGCGCCGATTGTGGTGGGGATTGCGCTGAAGGTGTGGAATGCGCTGCGCATCGAGATGAAGCTGGAGGAGCAGAAGCGGCTGCTGCTGGAGGCTCGGCTGGACGCGCTGCAACGGCAGATCAATCCGCATTTCCTGTTCAACACGCTGAACTCGATTGCGTCACTGGTGCGGGTGCAGCCGGAGATGGCTCGAGAGATGACGGTGAAGCTGGCGAATATTCTGCGGGCTCTGCTGAAGGACCACGACACCTATGTGCCGCTGAGCGAGGAATTGAGCTTTACGGACGATTATCTGGCCATTGAGGTGGTGCGGTTCGGGCCGGAGAAGCTTCGGGTGGAGAAGGAGATTGATCCGCGGACGCTGGGCGTGCTGGTGCCGAGCATTCTGCTGCAGCCGCTGATTGAAAACAGCATCAAGCACGGGCTGGAACCGCGCATCCAGGGGGGAACGGTGACGGTGCGGAGCCGGATGGAAGGGGACCGGGTGCGGATTGAGGTGGCCGACGACGGGGTGGGGATGGGGCCGCGGCCGGCTGGAGAGTTGCAGCGGACGGGGGCGGGGATTGGGATGAAGAATGTGCAGGAGCGGCTGGAGGTGCTCTACGGCAACCAGGCGCGGTTTGAGGTGGAGAGTCGGCCGGGGCGCGGGACGCTGGTGACGATTGAGATTCCGGCAAACGGGAACGGCATAGAAATTCCGGCAAATGGAAACGGCAAGGTGTAATGGCGCGCGCGGCTGAAGGAGACCTTCTTCAGACCGTCGCGTGCGGGACCGGCGTTCTCAGGCCTGGCGATTGACGCGCCAGGCGAGCCAGAGCCGGAATTCGTCATCAATGGAGAGGCCGTGTTTGCGGAAGGGGCGTTCCTTCTGGCGGAGGTATTCCTTGAAGGCTTCTTGGTCTTCGTGAGTGGGCTCGTAATCGTCGGGGAGGGGCGGCAGGTTGGCGGTCGCGTCGGGGCGGAGGATGACGATTCCCGAGCCGGAGTAGAGGAAGTGGGACTCGATGGGCGCGAGGGCGGTGGCAAAGAAGCTGATGAAGCCGAAGAGTGGAAAATGGTTCTGGCGGAGGTAAGCGATGCCGACGAGAAGGCCGAGGACGGCCACGTGCATGGCGGCGGTGAAGGGGATGGAGAGGGCAAGGCCCTTTTCGCGGTCGGCCAGATAAATGAGGAAGGCGAGGAAGAGGTGGTAGGCGACGAGGATGGAGACGTAGGCTCCGGCGGCGCCGGGAAGCAGGTAAGCGCTGATGAAAAGGCCGATGATGCTGGAAACTGCGAGACCAAGAATCTTCATGCGTTCCGATTCCTTTGGGCGATCTGGGTAAATGATGCATTGCGCGGACCGCGAGGGGCCGAGGCATGGGACTACAGGACGGAGCCAAGCCGACGGTCTGGGTGCGCTGAATTCTACTTCATCTAACAAGGTGGGGGGCGTGCTGCGCAACTCCTCTATTGAGTGAATCGGAACCTGGGGGAGATTTCCCTTTTTGGGAGGACGGCGCGGCGGCGGATCGCGCTATGCTCAAGAGCATGGTTCAGTTCACGGTGCTCGCGTCAGGGTCGAAGGGGAACAGCACGGTTGTGACCGGGGGGAAGACGCGGATCCTGGTGGACGCGGGGCTTAGCTGCCGGGAGCTTTTCCGGCGGATGCGGCTGGCGGACGAGGACCCGGCGGCGCTGGACGCGATTGTGATTACGCATGAGCACCAGGACCACGTGAACGGGCTGGCAGTGACGGCGCGGAAGCTGGGAATTCCGGTTTATTTTACCGAGGGCACGCACCGGGCGTGGATGCGTTGGCTGACGCCGCAGCGGCAGATGAGCTACAAACAGTGGCTGGAGGAGTGCCGGCAGCAGGAAGAGGCACGTCAGGCCGAAGCGTGCGCGGTTGAGCCCGAAGCGGAGGCAGCGGAGGGCGCCGCCGAAGAAGCCGGGGTGCTGGTGGCGCTGGAGGCCGGAGCAGAGACGGCGGAAGAGGCGCATGGTGCAACGGATCGGACCGGGACGGAGAAGGACCCGACGTGGCTGCCGGCGGTGAAGTACTTTGAGGCGGGGCAGCCGTTCCGGATTGGCGACATTGCAGTGAGCCCGTTCACGATTCCGCACGACGCGGTGGACCCGGTGGGGTTTGTGCTGGAGGCCGAGGGGGTGCGGATGGCGGTGGCGACGGATCTGGGGTATGTGCCGCCGAATGTGAAGGCGCAGTTGAAGGGGCTGGATCTGCTGCTGCTGGAGAGCAACCACGACCTGGAGATGCTGAAGGATGGGCCGTATCCGTGGAGCGTGAAGCAGCGGGTATTATCTCGTGTGGGACACTTGTCGAACGAGGCGGCGGGGGAGTTTCTGGAGGCGGAGTACGACGGGCAGGCCGCGTATGTGATTCTTGGGCATTTATCTGAAAGCAATAATCTTCCGGAGCTGGCGCGGGTGGCGGCGGAGCGGGCGCTGAGCGGGCGGGCGAGCCTGCTGGCGAACCGGCTGTTGCTTGCCGAACAACATGCGCCGCTGACGCCTATTGCCTTTTGATGCACGTATTTTGAGGCATTTGACTGCAAGTCGGTTACACTAGTAAGACAGGCATCACTCTGAACCAGGGAAACGGCAACGGAGCGTCCTGGGGGCACGAGTCCCCGGGAAAACTGCAACAGGGGAAGGCCGAAAGGCATCGAACCAGTTGAAAGTTTTCTGTTGCTATGAGAGCCACGCTGAGAACCGGCGAATGTGCACGTCCGAAGGCAAAGTGAGTCTAACCTGATATGGCAAGAACCGCATGTACCGACCGAGTTGTAGGCGCGATTCTGGCAAGCTGGCGCTATGACATTTCGGGGATTTATCCCGAAATGCGCAAAGACTACGAGCACCACCTGGACGAGTGCGCGCGGTGCCGAGGGCGGCAAAAGTTTCATCGCACGCTGGATGGGTCGCTGGCGGTTCTGACGTTTCTGGCAGTGCTGTTCTTTCTGTTCGCGCTTGCCGTGGTGCACCACATCCGTCCGCTGGAGCACGTGGCGTTCAATGTGCTGGGGCTGGACATCTACGACATGTATCACATGCTGATGTCGGCGGGCGTGGCAGGGCTGGTGTTCTCGCTGGTTGCGCTGGTGCTGGTGATGACGGCGACGCCTGCGCCGAAGTATCTGAGCGGGATTGCGGCCGAGCGGGCGAAGCTGCTGGAAAAGCGGCTGCCGGCGGCGATCAAGATGTTCCGGTTGCGGTAAAGAAAATCAAGCAGAGACAAAGGCCTTCCCCGAGGGGAGGGCCTTTTTGCGTGATGAAGAAGCAGAGCTAGGAGGCTATGGGAGTGCGGAGGTCGCCGCCGGTCATCTCCTTGGGCAGGCCGAGGTGGAGAAGGTTGAGGAGGGTGGGCGAGATGTCGCGGAGTGCGCCGTCCTTGCGCAGGCGGAAGTGCGGGGCGTCCTCGGCGACGTAAATGAAGGGGACGGGGTTGGTGGTGTGGGCGGTGTGGGGGCCGCCGGTGGCGGGGTCGACCATGAGCTCGGCGTTGCCGTGATCGGCGGTGATGAGCCAGCTTCCGTTTCTTTCGCGGATGGCTTTGTAAATGCGGTCGAGTTGGGCATCGACGGCCTCGACGGCCTTGATGGTGGGCTGGAGCTGGCCAGAGTGGCCGACCATGTCGGCATTGGCGAAGTTGGCGACGACGAGGTCAAAGGCGGTGTCTTCGACGGCTTTGACGATGGTGTCGCCGATGGCCTCGGCGCGCATTTCCGGCGCGAGATCGTAAGTGGCGACCTTGAGCGAGGGGATGAGGGTGCGGTCTTCTCCGGGGAACGGGGCTTCGATGCCGCCGTTGAAGAAGTAGGTGACGTGGGCGAATTTTTCGGTTTCCGCGACGCGGAGGTTGCGGAGCTGGTGCTGGGTGAGGATGTTGGCGAGGATGTTGTCCATCGACTCGGGAAGGGTGATGAGCGGCAGCGCGAATTTTTTGTCGTACTGCGTCATGCAGAGGTAGTGGAGGCCTTTGGGAATCTCGCTGCGGGGGATGGTTTCGTCGAGGGATTCCCATCCGTCGAGGTCGCGGCCGCCCTGCTTGTTGAGGCCGCTTTCGCGGGCGAGGACGCGGGTAATCTGGCGGGCGCGGTCGGCGCGGAAGTTGATGTTGATGCAGACGTCCTCGTCGCGGATGAGGCCGACGGGGTGGTCGGCGGCGTCGACGACGACGAAGGGGATGAGGAATTCGTCAGTGATGCCGGAGTTGTAGCTCTGCTTGATGCGCGCGACGGCAGAGGTATGCGCGCCGCCTTCGGCCTTGCCGAGGACCATGGCGTCAAAGGCCTTGCGTTCGCGCTCCCAGCGCTTGTCGCGGTCCATGGCGTAATAGCGTCCGCTGACGGAGGCGATTTTGCCGACGCCGTACTCGCGCATTTTCTGCTCGAGGGCGGCGATGTAGCCCGCGCCGGAGGTGGGCAGGGTGTCGCGGCCGTCGAGGAAGGCGTGGACGAAGACGCGCTCGACGCCGTACTCGCGCGCGGCGCGGAGCAGGGCGTAGAGATGCTCCTGGTGGGAGTGGACGCCGCCGTCGGAGAGAAGGCCGAAGAGATGAAGCTGGCGGCCGGCCTCGCGGGCGCGCTGCATGGCATGGGCGATGGCGGGCACTTTGCTGAATTCGCCGGCGGCGATGAGCGCGTCGATGCGGGTGATGTCCATTTGCACGATGCGGCCCGCACCGATGTTGAGGTGGCCGACTTCGCTGTTGCCCATCTGGCCGTCAGGCAGGCCGACGAAGTGCTCGGATGCGCGGATGAGGGTGTTGGGGAACTCGCGGAGAAGCTTGTCATAGGCGGGCTTGCGGGCGAGCGCGATGGCGTTGTTGGCGGTTTCAGCGCGGTAGCCCCATCCGTCGAGGATGGTGAGAACGAGAGGACGCTTGGTGGGCACGATGCGGTTTCCTTGAAGGGCTGAGTTGATGAGGGGAGTGAATGAGCGAATGAAGAAATCAGGCGGGCGGGATGTGCGCGAGGTGCGCGATTCCCGCCCACCAGAACGAGCCGAAGCTAGTCGTTGTAGTTGAGGGCTTCAAGGCCGAGGAAGACGGCGCCTGCGCCGAGCTCTTCTTCGATGCGGAGAAGCTGGTTGTACTTGGCGATGCGGTCGGTGCGGCTGACCGAGCCGGTCTTGATTTGTCCGACGCCGGTGGCGACGGCGAGGTCGGCGATGAAGGTGTCCTCAGACTCGCCGGAGCGGTGGGACATGACCGAGGTGTACCCATAGCGGCGGCCGAGCTCGATGGCGTCGAGGGTTTCAGTGATGGTGCCGATTTGGTTGACCTTGATGAGAATGGAATTGCCGACGCCTTCCTCGATGCCGCGCTGGAGGCGCTTGACGTTGGTGACGAAGATGTCGTCGCCGACGAGCTGGATGCGGCCGCCGAGCTTGTCGGTGAGGATGCGCCAGCCTTCCCAGTCGTCCTCGGCGAGGCCGTCTTCGAGCGAGACGATGGGATACTGGCGGGTCCAGTTGTCGTAGAAGGCGACCATCTCCTCGCTGGTGAGCTCGCGCTTGTCGCTCTTCTTGAAGACGTACTTCTTCTTATCCTTGTCGTAGAACTCGCTGGAGGCGGGGTCGAGTGCGATGGCGATCTGCTCGCCGGGCTTGTAGCCGGCCTGCTCAATGGCTTCGAGGATGAGCTCGATGGCCTCGCTGTTGGATTTGAGCGAGGGCGCGAAGCCGCCTTCGTCGCCGACGGCGGTGTTGTAGCCCTTCTTTTTGAGCACGCTTTTGAGGGTGTGGAAGGTCTCAGAAGCCCAGCGCAGGGCATCGGAGAATCGCTCTGCGCCGACGGGCATGATCATGAATTCCTGAAAATCCACGTTGCTGTCAGCATGGGCGCCGCCGTTGAGCACGTTGAGCATGGGGGTGGGGAGCACGCAGGCATTGATGCCGCCGAGGTAGCGGTAGAGAGGGATTTCAAGAGTCTGCGCGACGGCGCGGGTGGCGGCCATGGAGACGGCGAGGATGGCGTTTGCGCCGAGCCGGCTTTTGTTGGCGGTGCCGTCGAGGGCGATCATGGTCTGGTCAATGAGGCGCTGGTTGCTGGCGTCCATGCCTTCGAGCTCGGGGGCGATGGCGGTTTCAACGTTGGCGACGGCCTGAAGGACGCCCTTGCCGAGGAAGTGGGATTTATCGCCGTCGCGGAGCTCGACAGCTTCATGTTCGCCGGTGGAAGCGCCGGAGGGTACGATGGCGCGGCCGAGCGCGCCGCTTTCAAGAATTACGTCGGCTTCCACGGTGGGATTGCCGCGCGAATCGAGCACTTCACGGGCGCGGATGGCAACAATTTCAGTCATATCAGTCCTCACAATACGGTGGAGCAGCCGGTCATTCAGTTTGGGACGGCGGTCGACGGCGAGGGCTTCTCCGGCAGCGCTGCGAATGGTTTCCAGAAGCCCGTGCGGGTGCTGCATTCCTACTCCGTCCAGCACGCAAAAAACGTGTGGTTCCAGAGGGATTCTAACAAACCGGGGGTTCGTGGGACGGTGTGTGCGCGGTCACAAGTGGGCTTAATTTGCCGGGGTTGCGCGGCATGAGCGGAAACGGGGTGCAAGAGTTGATTCTTGGCGGGGAAGGAACGGGCAACATGCGGGGCCGCGCGGGCGTCAAACAGAGTGGATAGCATGGAAGAAGGCGAGGCCGGCGCGGGAAATGGCGCGGGCGCGGCCGGAACCTTTCGCCGCGGGCGCGGTCTAAAGAAGAGGGGAAACCGGCTTGCGAGAAGGAGAGTTGGGATGAACCGGAGCTTATTTCTTACGGCAGTTTTGGCCGCGGCGGCGTGTGCGGCAGGCGCGCAGCAGACGAGCCAGTCGAATGAGTACCAGGGCGTGTCCACACCGCCGCCGGACGACACGATTGTGGTGACGATGGATCAGCCGGCGAAGCCGCCGGCGGGGCATCCGGTGCAGGCGCAGACGGCCGTGACGGCGAAGACGACGGCTGCGGCGACAATGCCGATGCAGGCCCAGCCTGCGACGATGGCGACGAGCAACGGGATGTGGCAGCCGGGCGATGGGACGGATGCGGGGATTGTGAAGATGCCCGCGCAGGCGATGCCGGCGCAGAGCGAGCCGAGGCTGGAGCAGCGGGAGTATGCGGCGGATCCGGAAACGGACATTGTGCACGTGGCGCCGGCGGGGCCCGGTGTGCTGATTGCAGGCACGGAGATTCGCGTGCAACTGCTGAATGATTTGTCGAGCGCGCTGAGCCAGGCGGGCGAACCGTTCCGCAGCCGCGTGGCGACGGACGTGGTGGCGGACGGGCAGATTTTGATTCCGGCGGGATCGGAGATTGACGGGCAGGTGGCGGAGGCGTCGATGGGCGGCTTTGCGGGCCACGGAAGGCTGGTGCTGCGGCCGGAGAAGGTGGTGCTGCCGAACGGGTCGACATTTGCGCTGCACGCGATGGTGGTGGATGCGCCGGACTCGAACACGACGGTGGGGACAGAAGGCGAGATTCGTCCGGGGTCGCGGCTGCGCCGGGACGGAATTGAATACGGCGGAGCGGTGGGCGCGGGCGCAGTGGCCGGCGCGTTTCTGGGTGGGCCTGTGGGCGCGCTGGCAGGCGGCGCGGTGGGCGCGGGCGTGGTGACGACGCACCTGCTAGTGAGCCATCCACAGACGCACCTGGATGTGGGGGCGCATTTGATTTTGACGCTGACGCAGCGGATGCACCTGGAGCCTGCGGCGGCGGAGAGCGGGGACTGAGGCGCGGCTTCCTGCTAGACTCCCACTTGCGCGGTGAGTGGGGAGATGCATGAGTGAAATCCAGACAGTGGGGGTGGTGGGCGCGGGGACGATGGGCTCCGGCATTGCGCACGTGTTTGCGCGTGCGGGGCTGAAGGTGCTGCTGTGCGACGTGGAGCAGCGGTTTCTGGAGCGCGCGCTGGGACAGATTCGCACCAACCTGGGACGCGAGGCGGCGAAGGGCAAGCTGGCGGAGACGGAGATTGAGCCGGCGCTCAAGCGCATCCAGCCGACGGTGGGGCGCGATGCGCTGAAGGCCGCGCAGATGGTGGTGGAGGCCGCGCCGGAACAGTTTGCGCTGAAGGCGGAGATCTTCGAGGCGCTGGACGGGATTCTGGAGCCGGAAGCGATTCTGGCGAGCAATACGAGTTCGATTTCGATTACGCGTTTGGGTGCGCTGACGAAGCGGCCGGAGCGGGTGATTGGGATGCACTTCTTTAACCCGGTGCCGGTGATGGCGCTGGTGGAGGTGGTGCGCGGGCTGGCGACGAGCGATGAGACCAACGATGCGGTACATGCGCTGGCGCGGCGGCTGGGCAAGACTCCGGTGGCGGTGAATGATGCGCCGGGATTTGTGTCGAACCGCGTGCTGATGCCGCTGATTAACGAAGCGGCGTTTGCGGTGATGGAAGGCGTGGCGACGGCCGAGGCGGTGGATGAGGTCTTCAAGCTGGGGATGGCGCACCCGATGGGGCCGCTGACGCTGGCGGATTTTATCGGGCTGGATGTGTGCGTGGACATTCTGCGGGTTCTGCAGGAGGGGTATGGCGATCCGAAGTACAGGCCGTGCCCGCTGCTGGTGAAGATGGTGGATGCGGGCTGGCTGGGGCGGAAGTCGGGGCGCGGGTTCTACGTCTACACAAAGTGAGCAGGCCGGCGGCGCGAGCTGGAGCAGCGCCGGAGGGAACCGCGAGGGGCGCGGGCGCGTATGGAGGAGTAAGCGCGCCGGGGGCGCGGAATTTGCCATGCAGACATTCGGCGACACGCTCGGGCAGGTGGTGCGCGCCATTCTGGCGAACAAGACGCGCAGCTTTCTGACGATGTTCGGGATTGCGTGGGGCGTGGGCTCGCTTCTGGTGCTGGTGGGGCTGGGCGAGGGATTCCGCAGCGGGCAGCACAAGCAGCTTTCAAAACTGGGCAATGACCTGGTGATGATGTGGAACGGGACGATTCCGGCGGTGGCGAACCAGCACACGGGGATGCGGCCCTATCAACTGACCATGAGGGACGCGGATAGGATGGCTGCGATGCCGCAGTTTCGCGCGGTGACGGTGGAGCTGAGCCGGTTTGACCTGTATGAAGTGAGCCAATGGTCGAACACGTCGAACCGCGTGACGGGCGTGCTGCCGAATTATGCGGATGTGCGGTACATCCCGCTTGCGACGGGGCGGTTCCTGGACGCGGGGGATATCGCGAACCATCGGAGAATGGCGGTGCTGGGGTCGAAGACCGCGACCCTGCTGTTCAACGGGCGTCGGATGCTGGGCGAAACGATCCTGATCAATGGAACGGCGTTCACGGTGGTTGGCAGCGTTGAGAAGATCAATCGGCGGAGCAACGATTTCGATGACCAGGTGGTGTATATCCCGGTAACGACGATGCAGGAGTTGTATCCGCTGAAGGGGGACAATATTCCGCAGGACGCGCTGACGTCGATCCAGTACCAGCCGACGACGCGGGGCGAAATTGGGGCGGCGGACCGTGCGGCGCACCGGGTGATTGCGCAGGACCATGGCTTTGACTCGAGCATGAAGGACGCCTATGACGAGTTCAACACGATCCAGGAAGAGAAGATGATTGACGCGATCTTCTCGGCAATGGATGTATTCCTGGGCGGAGTGGGGCTGGTGACGCTGGGTCTGGGCGCGGTGGGGATTATCAACATCATGCTGGTGAGCGTGACGGAGCGGACGAGCGAGATTGGGCTGCTGAAGGCGCTGGGCGCGACGAAGAAGAGCATTCTGACGCAGTTCTTCTGGGAAGGACTGCTGCTGACGGGGTTGAGCGGAGTGATTGGGATTGGGGTGTCGGCGGGGTTCATGGGAGTGCTGCAGTTGCTGCTGACGGACAAGATGCCGGGATTCGATCCGCCGCGGCTGGTGCCGTGGTCAGTGGCGGTGGCGCTGAGTTCGCTGGTGGTGTGCGGCGTGGTGGCGGGATTGTATCCGGCGAGCAAGGCGGCGGCGATGGACCCGATTGAAGCGCTGCGGCGCGAGTAACCGAGGGAAGAACCGGAGGGCGGGCATGTTCAAGGACATCTGGGGGCAGGCCTGGGAGGCGATGGTCTTCCACCGGCGGCGAACGGCAATCACGATGATCGGCATGGCGTGGGGGATTGCCACGGTGGTGCTGCTGCTGGCCTACGGCGCGGGGTTCAGCCGCGCGATACAAGCGATTTTCGCCCAGTGGGGCACGAATGTGATTGGCGTGTTTCCGGGGCGGACGAGCGAGCAGGCGGGCGGCGCGAAGGCGGGCGCGCTGGTGCGGTTCACGATGGACGACGTGGACCGGCTGACGGAGAGCATTCCGGGAATCGAGCACGTTTCGCCGACCGTGGACATGGATGCGACGGTGCAGGACGATCTGCACACCTACACGTGGCACGTGAACGGCGTGTGGCCCTCGTTCCAGGACATCTGGAAGCTGGATGTGGCGGAGGGACGGTTCTACAATGGGCAGGAGGAGCAGCAGCGGGCGCACGTGTGCGTGATTGGCTCGGAAGCGAAGACGAAACTGTTCTCAGGGCAGTGGGCGCTCGGGCAGCAGATTCGGCTGAACGGAGTGCTCTACACGATTGTGGGCGTGCTGCAGCCGAAGATGCAGGAGGGCGAGCAGAACGACAGGAACCGGCAGATTTATGTTCCGTTCAGTACGATGAGCGACCTGAAGAGCACGCAATACCTGGATGGGATATGGGTGAGCTATCGCGGGAACTACGAGATGGTGGAACAGCAGATGCGGGATACGCTGGCCGCGGCGCACCATTTTCTGCCGTCGGACCACAACGCGATCTTCGTGGCGAACCTGATGACGCAGTTGCACCAGTTCGAGATTCTGTCGCTGGCGCTGCAGGTGCTGCTGTCGCTGGTGGGCGCGCTGACACTGGGGATTGCGGGGATCGGGCTGATGAACATCATGCTGGTGAGCGTGCAGCAGCGGACGCGGGAGATTGGTGTGGAGAAGGCGCTGGGCGCGCAGCGGCACCACATTATTCTGCAGTTTTTGTCGGAAGCGCTGGTGATTACCGGCATTGGGGGAATGGGCGGGATTGGACTGGCTTACCTGGTGAGCGTGCTGGTGGGACGGATTCCGTTCTACAGCGAGATTGCGCTGCACGCGAAGGATGCGGATATCTATCTGCGGATTTCGCCGACGTCGCTGGTGGTGGCGACGGGCATTCTGGCGGTGACGGGGCTGGTGAGCGGAATGATTCCGGCGATGCGGGCGGCGAACCTGGATCCGATTGAGGCGCTGCGGTACGAGTGAACGCCGGCTGAGCGCCGGAAGCGGGCGAAGCCGAACTGAAAGGATGCGGCTCAGGCGGGAGACTGCTGGTTGACGACTGGGATGCCGGGCGGGGGCGTGAAGCGGAAATCGGCGGGCGGAGCGGGCGCGTCGGGGAGTTCGCCGGTGAAGGTGAAGCGGGTGACCGAGCCGTCGGTCTGGTCAATTTGAATTCCTGTGATGACACCCTGGGCGGTGACGGTGAGGGCGAGCAGACGGATGGAGCGCTGCTGGCCTTTGGGCTGGCCGGAGAGTGTGTATTCGCCGCTTGGCGCGGGCGCGCTGCGGAGATGTTGGATTTCGCGTTCGATCTGCGTGTGTCCGAGGAGAAAACGAAGAGGGGTGCGGAGGTCGTCGAGGTTGCCGACGGGGATGCGTGTGACCTGAGGGTCGCCGGGGGTGTACGACCAGGCGTATTTGCCGTCGAGGAGGAAGATTTTGCCGGCGGGCGAGGTGTAATCCCAGCGCATGCGTCCGGGCTTGCGGAGCAGAAGGGTGCCGGATTCAGTGCGGCTCATGCCGAGGCCCTGGTAGCTCTGCGTGAAGCCGGCGCGGAGAGAGTGAAGATGGTTGTAGTGGCCGTCGACGCGCTGGGCGAGCTGCTGCGCGGTGAGGGGCTTGGCGGACGGGGAGGGTTGCGCGAGAGCGGGAAGGGCAAGCAGCGCGGCTGTGAGCAGCAGGCCGCGGCGGGGGAGGGTACGGGCGGTCATTGCGCCGTCTGGGTGCAGTTGGTGCCGCCGTTGGGGTCGGACATCAGCGAGCCGCCTGACTCGAGGCAGAAGCCGCGGTCACCGGTTTTGCCGGTCGTTTCGGGAACGGCGGTGGCGGTGTAACCGGTGACGCGCACCGTGTTGTTGTTGTTGACCTTAATGCAGTTGGTGATGTTGAAGACGTAGCCGGATTTGACGCCGGTGGCGAGATCGCCGCTGATGAGGCCCGCGGCTTCGGGCGTGGAGGGGCCGGTTTTGGGATCGCCGCCGAGAGACGGGATGCTGCAGGTGAAACCACGGGTGGAATATGTGTCAGAGTACATGAGCTCGGCCTCCTGAATGGTCTGGAGGGACTTGATGGCCGAGACCTCATTGGCGTGGCGGCGGATTTTGCCGGCGGTGGGGATGGCGACGAGCATGAGAATGAGGATGATGGAGATGACAATGAGCAGCTCCATCAACGTGAAGCCATTGGGCAACGTGAAGCCATTGGGCCGGGCGGAGCCATTGGGCAAGGCGGAGCCGTTGAGGCGGGCTTCAGCGATGGTCCGGCGGATGCGGCGAGGAGTGCGAAAGGAAGGAACCGAACGCTTCATGGATCTCCAATGCCTGAGGAACATGGTGGGCCGGTGCGAAGTGTCCACCCTAAGAAAATGCTACACCGGTTAGACGCGGAAGGGAAAGGGAACGCTCAGCAGACGAGGCGCTTGCGGTTGAGCTTGATGCCGTCGAGGCGGCCGAGGAGGGTGACGGCGATGCGCGCGGGGTCAAAGAGGCGCTGAGCCATGGACTGGACTTCGGCGGCGGTGACCTGCTCAAGACGCGCGATGATTTCATCGACCGAAAAGAACTGCTGGAAGTACATCTCCTGGCGGGCGAGGTTGGCCATGCGCGAGTTTGAGCTTTCAAGGCCCATGAGGATGTTGCCCTTGAGCTGATCCTTGGCGCGGGTGAGCTCGTCGTCGGAAAGGGGCGTCTCCTTCAGGCGGGCGAATTCGGCGAGGATGAGGTCGACGGTTTCAAGAGCCTTTGCGACAGAGGTTCCGGCGTAGACGCAGAGGGTGCCTGTGTCGCGGTAGGGGCTGAGGTCAGAGTAGATGGCGTAGGCAATGCCGCGCTCTTCGCGGATGGTCTGGAAGAGGCGCGAGCTCATGCCGCCGCCGAGGACGGTGTTGAGCAGGAGGGTGGTGTAGCGGTTGTCGTCCGTGATGGGGGGGGCGGGAACGCCGAGGCAGATCTGGACCTGCTCGAGGGCTTTCTTGTTGCGCAGAATGACGCGGGCGCTGGCGAGCGGCACGTGCTGTTCTTCAGAGGCCTGGCCGGCAGCGAGGGGCGCGAACTTTTCGGCGACCATTTGGACGAAGCTGTCGTGATCGAGATTGCCGGCGGCGGAGAAGACCATGTTACCGCCGAGGAAGCGGCCGCCGTGGTAGTCGATGAGGGCGCGCTGGTCAAGCCGGCCTACTGTGGTTGAGGTGCCGAGGATGGGCTTGCCGAGGGGATGGTCCTTCCAGAAGTTCTGGGTGAAGAGCTCGTGGACAAGGACGTCGGGATTGTCCTCGTCAATCTTGATTTCCTCGAGGATGACGCCGCGCTCGCGCTCGATGTCCGGCGAGGCGAAGACGGGATTGAGGACAAGGTCGGCGAGAACGTCGAGAGCGATGGGCACGTGGTCGGCGAGGGACTTGACGTTGAAGCAGATGGTCTCCTTGCCGGTGAAGGCGTCAAGATTGCCGCCGATTGAGTCCATTTGGCGGGCGATGAGTTGCGCGGAGCGGGAGCGCGTGCCCTTGAAGACCATGTGCTCGACGAAGTGGGAGATGCCGTTGATTTCAGCGGGCTCGCAGCGGGAGCCGGACTTGACCCAGACGCCCATGGCGACGGAACGCATGTGCTCCATCCGCTCAGTGAGAACGGTGAGGCCGTTGGGGAGGACGGTGCGGCGGAGATTGCGTTCGGTGGAGTTGATTGTCATGGATTTGAAGGCGACCTGTCTTGTTGGATGCCGATTAGGGCTGGCCGGGCTCGCGCAGGAGCGGCGGCCTAAGGAAACCAGGATTCGGAATTGGGAAGGCGGGGCGCGGCTGCAAGGGACCGGGAAATGCTCTATTCTGGGCCCAGCCGTGACCCAATCACCCAACCAACTCCTACGATTAGACACGAACCGGCAGGCCGGGGGAAGCCCGCGGGCGCTGTTTGGGCTGGACGCGGGGACGCTGACGGCACGGATGACGGAGATGGGGGAGCCGGGCTGGCGGGGTCGACAACTGGCGGAAGCGCTTTATCGGCAATGGGTTACGGAATTGGCGGGGGTGACGACTCTGCCCCTGGCGCTGCGTCGGCGGCTGGAGGCGGAGGGGTGGGAAGTGGGACGGGCACGGATTGTGCAGGCCTTTGTGTCGCAGGATGGGACGGAGCGCTACCTGGTGGAAAGGGCGAGAGGTGACGGATTGGCCGGGGTCCCCGGAGGCAGGTCCACCACTTCCGGGACGGAGACGGTGGAGACGGTGTGGATGCCGGAGGGCGACAGCGGCGAGGCGGGCGACGGCAGCGGGTCGGAGGAGAAGGGTTGGGAGCGGGCGACAATCTGCGTGTCGAGCCAGGTGGGTTGCGCGGTGGGTTGCCAGTTTTGCCTGACGGCGAAGCTGGGGCTGCAGCGGAACCTGACGGCGGGCGAGATTGCCGGGCAGGTGGTGGCGGTGCTGGACCGGCAGGGCGTGGAAGTGGGCAAGGATCGGGTGAACCTGGTGTTCATGGGCATGGGCGAGCCGCTGTTGAACTACGAGGCGTGGATGGCGGCGGTGCGGCTGCTGGTGGAGGAAGTGGGACTGAGCCCGCAGCGGATGACGGTGTCGACTTCAGGGATTGTGCCGGGCATTGAGCGGCTGGCCGAGGAGCCGGCGGAGGTGCGGCCGAAGCTGGCGATCAGCCTGAACGCGCCGAACGACGAGGTGCGCAGCGAGATCATGCCGATCAACCGGAAATGGCCGCTCTCGGCGGTGATGGAGGCGGTGCAAAAGGTGCGGTTGCGGCCGCGAGAGCGGGTGACGTTTGAGTATGTGCTGCTGGGCGGGGTGACGGACAGGCCGGAGCATGCGCGGGAGGTGGCACGGCTGGTGCGGCGGACGGGGCTGCCGGCGAAGGTGAACCTGATTGCGTGGAATCCGGGGCCGGGGATTGCGTATGCGATGCCGCAGCCGGATGCGATGGAGGCATTCAAGCGGACGCTGGTGGCCGAAGGCGTGCCGGTGTATGTGCGGAGGCCGCGGGGGCGGGATATTTATGCGGCGTGCGGACAATTGAAGAGGACGGTTGAGGGGGCAGGGTCAGAACGCCCAAGTTGAATTGCAGTTTTCACAATGCGCCTGAGTCAGCTTCTCTTTTCGAGAGAGCCCTGTGGCAAGCGTCGAGACCCCGCCCGTCCAGAGAGCGGCGGTCGCTTTGCCGCCAGAAATGCCGGCCTTTTTCTCTATGGGCTTGGTTCTAACCTTGCCTCTTGTTTGGCAATGAGGACAGACGAACTGGGGACTAATCGGGCCGTGCTCTGACGCTGCGCGTTGATTCTCCCTATTGCGCCAATACTCCGCGCGTTTCTGTTGGTATGTGGCTCGTTCCTCGGGAGCCATGGCAGCGACTTTTCGCTCCTCAGAGGCCTGAAATCTATATGCCATGTATAGGAGCCCGCCGATTACAGCAAGAAAAACCAAGGCTATAACGAACTCCATAGATCCCTCCTTCAGCGTACAAAGGTTCGAGTCGTTCCCAGGTGAATCAATGTCACAAAGACCTGGCCGGGGACCGCCATAAATTCCACGTCGAAGTGCCGGTTCGTTCACGTGTTCAAGAGTCGAGCAAGTGCCTAAGCATTCTTTGGGCGCGCGCCAGGCCCGTCGTTGAGAAAGCCGGCAACTTGCAGGACCTTCAAGTATCGTGTCGTTTTCTTGTTAAGACGTGCGACTTACGCTACCCCTATTTCTCTTTCCACAGCTGCTTCAGCATTGTTTCCGTGTCTGGCCCAAGCGCATCTTCGTCGCGGTACTGGAGATATTGGATGACGTTGTCTCTGAGGTGGTCTCGGTAGTTCGGACAGTTTTTGCTTTTTCCTTAAGTGGAAGTTCTTGTTTTTGCTTTTAGGCTGCCATGGATTCTGGCAGGCGGTTGAAGTATACCTGATCGGGCGTTTGGGCTTTCAGGCTGGAGTGTG
>DATLRP010000026.1:0-96162 GCA_035534635.1 Occallatibacter sp. | reverse complement strand
CACGGCCCCCTGCAACAAGCCAGGCAATGAAGTGCGGGTGCAGGTGTTGTATCAAGTGCCCCTTTATATTCCGTTCTGGAAGGACTCGAACGTGACGGTCGGCAGCACCTCCGCCATGGTGATTCAGCAGTAGGGCAGAGCCGGAGTGCGCGCGGACAACGGGAAGCCGGGGGCGAAAAGCCTCCGGCTTTCGCACATTTGGGGGCACAAATTCACAGCGGGCGCGGGGCGGGAAACGGGCCTACACTCGAAGGTATGGCGACGATTCCGAACCTTACCCTGGACAACGGTCTGCCCGCGAACCTGGACGCCGAGCGGACGATTCTGGGCGCGATTCTGCTGGACAACGCGGCGCACGCCGAGGCGGCGGAGAAGCTGGAGGCCGACGATTTCTCGCTGGACTCGCACCAGCGGATCTTCCAGCGGATGAGCGAGCTGGTGAGCGAGCAGCGGGCGGTGGACATTGTGACGCTGGCCGAGGCGCTGGCCCGCAACAAGGAGATTGAGACGGTGGGCGGCGTGGCCTATCTGGCGTCCTTGACCGAGGGACTGCCGCTGCGGCCCGTGATTGAAGAATACATCCGCATTGTGAAGGACAAGAGCCTGCTGCGGCGGCTGATGGCGATCTGCTCGGCTGCCATTGCGCGGGCGGCGGACCAGAGCGAGCCGGCGCTGGAGGTGCTGGGGGCAGCGGAGACGCAGCTGCTGGAAGTGAGCGAGAAGGGGCTGACCCAGGGGTTCCAGAGCCTGGACCAGATTGTGGCCAACTCCTTCGGGTCCATTGACAACCTCTTCAAGCAGAGCCGGGAGGTGACGGGACTGGCGACGGATTTTACGGAGCTGGACCGGCTGACGAGCGGATTGCAGAAGGGCGAATTGATTATTGTGGCGGCGCGCCCTTCCATGGGCAAGACGGCGCTGGCCATCAACATGGCGCAGAACGCGGCGGTGAATCATCAGGCGGTGGTGGCGGTCTTCAGCCTGGAAATGAGCAAGGAGTCGCTGCTGCGCAGGATGCTGGCCTCGCAGGCCTGGGTGGACCAACGGCATTTGCAAACGGGTTTTATTTCGCGTGAGGAGCAGGAGAAGCTGCAGAGCGCGCTGGCGCAACTGGTGGAGACGCGGCTGTTTATCGACGACACGGCTGGGATTTCACTGGCGGAGATGCGGGCCAAGGCGCGGCGGCTGAAACAGAATGCGGGCGGGCTGGACCTGGTTGTGGTGGATTATCTGCAGTTGATGTCGGCGACGCTGCCCTCGGCGGGCGGCAAGCGCTATGAGAACCGGACGCAGGAGGTTTCGGCCATCAGCCGCGGGCTGAAGGCGCTGGCCAAGGAGCTGAACGTGCCGGTGGTGGCGCTGTCGCAGCTTTCGCGCGCCAGCGAGCGGCGCGGCGAGGACAAGCGTCCGCTGCTGAGCGACCTGCGCGAGTCCGGCTCGATTGAGCAGGATGCGGACGTGGTGGCGTTCATCCATCGGGATTCCTATTACAACCGCAGCGAGGAGATGACCGACGAGGAGCGGGCGAAGTCGGAGATTATCGTCGCCAAGCAGCGCAATGGGCCCACGGACACGGTGCATCTGAACTTCATTTCCCGGTTTACGCGGTTCTCCAACCCCGCCGATGCGGTGGCACAGTTCTAGGCCCTAGATTTCGTTGAGGATGAGTGCGACGCGGCCGGTGATGAGGTCGTTGGGGGATTCGCCGGGCGCGGTTTCGAGAAGCTCGGCGGCGAAGTTGGCGTTGCTGGGGCGGAGAACGAGGCGGCCGGAGAGGAAGTCGACGAAGCGCAGGGCCAGGTGCGGGCCGTTGCGGACGGCGTAGAGAGTGGGTCTGTGCGGCCGGTACTGGGCGAGCGAGCTGTAATGGCGGTCAATGACGAGCAGCGCCTCGGGCATGAGGATGGGCTCCATGGGCTGCGCGTCTGCCGACGAGATGCGGATGGCGACGAAGCGCTGCCAGGTGCGCCGGGAGACGGAGGTGCGGGCGCGGGCGGTGCGGAAGACACCGGCCGGCAAATGAAGGAGCGACTGGACCGAGGCGGCGCGGATGCAGGGCTCAAAGAGAGCAACGCTGTGGGAGACGACGGGGACCGCACCAGTTTCCTCACCGAAAAGATCATGGTTGGCGTTGCGCCGGGGCGAGGGAAGCAAGTCGGAAGCCACGAGCTGCTGGGCGGAGAGGACTCGGTCCATGGCGTCCAGCGAGAGCTGCCGGCGGCAATGGAGGAAATTGGAGAGATGGGACTGTCCAAAGCCGGTTTGGCGGGCGAGAAGGGAGACACTGAGCGAGCCGCGCTGTATCCTCCGGAGGACCTCCAGGCGTAGTCGTTCATGCATCTGGGTTAAATTCATGCGTGGAAAATCCGCCATGAGAAATGGGAGGGCGAGGCGCGCCTTTTCTTTGAGCAAAGTGATCTGGCGGAATTTGCGGTCATTCTTGCGGAAACCTCCGGAACCCAATGCGCGCCGGCGAGCGAAATAGGGCGGAGGAGTTGACTGTAAAGAAACGGAACCCTAGATTAGCTTTACTAAATCTCGCACAGCCTTGTGGGAATTCTCGGAGATACGCAGGTACGGCGCAACCCTACGAGGGTGGGAGAGACTCCCACCTCCGTAACCAGCGGTGCGTACCGCGTAGGGGGACGAGACCGAGGAATTCACAGCCGCGAGCAAGTGCACGACCGCGGGGAAGCGAGTCTGTGGGGAGACTTCCAGAATCTGCGCGCGAAAGCAGTCCAGATCGAGCGTGTGCCAGGAGCCGGGGTGATGCAAACAATGCAGCAACACGACAGTGGAGAACTCCGGACGGCCATGAGCAACAGGGGCACGACTCGGGCGGGACGAGGCAAAGAGATGACCAAGGACCTGGGCGGAAAGGCAGCAACGTACCATCGGGACCGAAGAAGCCCGAGCAGGCTGCGTTTGCGCTCCAAGCCCCGCCGCATGCGACAGGGAAGCTGCGGGCGGCGGGAGAAGGCTTTGCTTTGGAAAGGTCACCATGGAGTTGCGCGTGCAATTGAAGATTTGCGAGGGGTGCGGCTGCTTGTGGTACCGCGCCCAGACAAACGGGGGGGTGTACTGCAGGGAGTGTGAGGTCAAACTGAAAGACTTCCCCGAACCGGAAACGCGAAAGCTGCGAGGACGCCGAAGCAGGAAACCCATCAAACAGATTTGGGGAGTGGCCGAAGCCGCGGGAGGTGCCCAGTGAGCGCCGCCCTGCAATTGCCGGTGGTCTACGGGGAAGCCAGCCTGCGGCATGGATGGGACGAACCTGAGAGGAGGAACCAGGAACATTCCGGAGCAAGGCCGAAGGAGGAGAAGACAAGGGCGGCGGAAGCGCCGGCGGCAAGCCTGGCCTTCTATCGCAAGCACACGGAAAACATGCTGAGGCGTTATTTGTACGCTTCGATTCAGGTGGGCCGGGCGCCTTCGATTCTGGGCGATCCGGTGGGGCGGGGATGGGTATCGAGCCGGCCGGTAAGGACGTTCGAGGACGCGGTCATCTTCGTGCTGGACGTGGAGCGATGCCTGGAGAAGCTGAGCGTGCTGGACCGGCATCTGCTGAGCCGGATTGTGCTGCAGGAGTATACGCACGCGGAGACGGCGGCGCTGATGGGCATGAGCGTTCGCGCGGTGGGATACAAGTTTCCGCAGGCGCTGGACCGGTGCACCGAAACGCTGCTGGAAAGCGGGCTTCTGGTGCTGCCGCACGGTTGACCGCAGGGCAACACGTTGAGGGAGCGCGAAGCATGCGCTCCCTCGTTTTTTTGCGTGGATGAGGAGTGTTGAGTCCTAAAATTTGCGGGACCACTCGCGGGGCCAGCGCTCGACGATAACTTTCTTGTCGGTGTAGAACTCGATCGCGTCGCGGCCCTGGGCGTGCATGACGCCGAAGAAGCTGCCCTTCCAGCCGGAGAAGGGGAAGTAGGCCATGGGCGCGGGGACGCCGATGTTGATGCCGACGTTGCCGGTGGAGACCATGCTGCGGAACTTGCGCGCCTCCGCGCCGGAGGCGGTGAAGATGGAGCTGGCGTTGCCGAAGGGGGAGCGGTCGATTTGCGCGATGGCCTGCTCAACTGAGTCCGCGTGGACGACGGAGAGTACGGGGCCGAAGATTTCGGTTTCAAGCAGCGGGCTGTCGGCGGGCAGGCCGTCCAGGACCGTGGGGCCGACGAAGGAGCCGTGAGGCAAGCCGGCGAGCGGGCGGCCATCGACCATCGGCTTTGCGCCCTCGCGCGCGCCCTGGCCGATGAGCGAGACGATGCGGTCGCGGCTGGCGGCGGTGATCACAGGGCCCATCTGCGAAGTGGGATCGAGGCCGTCGCCGACCTTGAGCGCGGAGGCCGCGGCGGCGATGGAGTCGCTGAACCAGGCCTTGGCCTCACCGACGGCGACGGTGACGCTGACGGCAAGGCAGCGCTGGCCGGCGCATCCGAAAGCGGAGTCGGCAATGATGCGCGTGGTGGTTTCCGGGTCGGCGTCGGGCAGGACGACGACGTGGTTTTTCGCGCCTCCCTGGCACTGCACGCGCTTGCCGGAAGATGAGCCGCGGGCGTAGACGTACCGTGCGACGGGCGAGGAGCCGACGAAGCTGACGGCGCGGACGAGGGGGTGGTCAAGCAGGGCATCGACCGCGGGCTTGCCGCCGTTGACGAGGTTGACAACGCCGGCGGGAAGGCCGGTTTCCTGCAGCAGGTCAACAAGCAGCGCGGCGGAGAAGGGAACGCGGTCACTGGGCTTGAGGACGACGGTGTTGCCGCAGGCGATGGCGTAAGGCAGGAACCAGAGGGGAATCATCAGCGGGAAGTTGAAGGGCGTGATGACGGCGCAGACGCCGAGGGGCTGGCGCACCATGCTCTCGTCGATGCCGGGGGCGACGTCCTCGAGCGTGTAGCCCTGCATCAGGATGGGGATTCCGCAGGCGACCTCGACGTTTTCAATGCCGCGGCGGAGCTCGGCGCGGGATTCGGCGAGGGTCTTGCCGTTCTCGATGGTGATGAGTCCGGCGAGATCTTCGAAGTGGTCTTCGAGGATATTTTTCAGCTTGAAGAGGAACTGGATGCGGTCGCCGGGAGGAGTGGCGCGCCAGGCGGGAAAGGCCGCGCGCGCGGCGCGGACCGCGGCATCCACCTCGTCAGCGGAGCCGGAGGGCGCGTTGCCGAGGAGCTCTCCGGTGGCGGGGTTCACGAGCTCAATGCCGGCGGAGCTTGTGGTGGCGAGCCAGCGGCCGCCGATGAAATTGCGAACCTGGGAGGAGGGACGGTTGTACATAGGACTCCCACTGTAACGCAGCGCGGGCGCGGGCGCAGCAGGAAAAGGACGGACCTTGCGCGGGCTTTGATATGGTGGAGGGGCTTTTGGGGAATGGGGCGCGGGGTGGTCGTGGAGCCGGAGGCGCAGAAGCCCGGGGGCACGGAAAAGGAGCGGTGGCGATGAGGATGGGAATGCGGATGAGTGTTTGGGTGTGTGTGGCGGCGATGGCGGCCGGAGCCGCGGCGCTACAGAGTGCGCCGAAGCCAACGACGGCGGCTGAAGCGCCGACCGGGGACACGAGCTACATTGACGCCCAGGGAACGGCGCACGTGACGCGGTTGGTGCCGATTCCGGAAGACCTGAGCCCCCAGGCGCGGGCGTTCCTGAGCAGGAGGAATCCGGATGCGGGGCCACCGGAGACGCTGGCCCAGAGGCGTGCGGGCACGGATGCGTGGGCGGTGCGCGCGGCGGCGGCGTGGAGCAAGCTGTGCCCGAATACGCTGGTGAATACGCAGATTGCCGGCGTGCCGGTGCGGATTGTGACGCCGGAGGGAATGCCGAAGGCGAACGAAGACAAGGTGCTGCTGAATCTGCACGGCGGCGGCTTCAACTCGGATTCGGGGTCGTACACGGAGACGATTCCGATTGCCGGATACACGAAGATACGCGTGGTGGCGGTGCTTTACCGGCTGGCGCCGGAGCACACGTTTCCCGCGGCGGTGGAGGACTCCGTGGCGGTGTACAAGGCGCTCCTGAAGAAGTACAAGCCGGAGCACATCGTGATTTACGGGACCTCGGCGGGCGCGATTCTGACCGGCGAGGTGGCCGTGGAGCTGAAGAAGGAAGGGCTGCCGATGCCGGCGGCGCTGGGCATCTTCAGCGGAATGGGGGATTTTGAGCGGACGGGGGATTCGGAGGCGATGTATGCGCTGAACGGATTGTCGGGGCATCTGGACCCGCCGACGCCGGGTGCGCACGATACGGAGTATGTGGGGACGACGAACCCGCGGGATCCGGTGCTGTCGCCGGTGTATGCGGACCTGCGCGAGCTGCCGCCGACGCTGTTCGTGACCAGCAGCCGGGACATGCTGCTGAGCGGAACGGCGAACCTGGAGCGGGCATTTCTGCACGGGGGCGTGGACGTGCGCATGGTGCTGTTTGACGGGCTGCCGCACGCCTTCTGGTATGACCAGAACCTGCCGGAAGCGATTGAAGCCAACCACATGATGGCGGATTTCTTTGTGAAGGAACTGGGGAAGTAGCGCGGCGAGAACACGCAGCGAGAATGTGGGGCGAAGACGCGCGGCCAGGCTGCGAGGCAAAGATGCGTCGGAAGCGCTGCGTGAGCACTGTTCCGAATCGAAACAGGCGCACAAGTTGGGAAATGCGCACGCGTGCGCGGGCCGGATGGGGCGATTCCCGTTTGAGCCTGGCGCAGGCGCAAAATTCTCTTGACTTTTTTCACTCTATAAAATAGAGTACTCTACATGAAGACGAAGAAAGAAACGAATTCGAGAGGGAGTATGGCGATGAGGGGGATGCAGAGGGTGATTTGGTTGGGTGCGGCGGCGGCGGCGCTGGCGGCGTGCGCGGGAATGGCCGCGGCGCAGGGACCGGGGCCAGCGAATGTGGCGGCACAGAAAGTGGCGATGCAGAAGCTGGCGTTTCTGGCGGGGAAGTGGTCGGGGCCGATTACGGTGCACGAGGGGCCGGGACCGGCGCTGCACATGACGCAAACCGAAAGCGTGGAGTACAAGCTGGATGGGCTGGTGCTGCTGATCGAGGGCAAGAGCACGGACACGGCGGGCAAAGCGGAGTTTGAGGCGCTGGCGACGATTGCCTGGGACGATGCGACGCAGGGGTACCGGATTCGCGCGTACAACGCGGGGCACTATGTGGATGTGCCGCTGACGGCAGAGAAGGACGGGTTTTCCTGGAGATTTCAGGCAGGTCCCGTGCGCATTGAGAATGCGATGCACCTGACGAGCGATGGGCAATGGAAGGAAGAGACGAATGTAACGGTGCCGGGACGGCCGACGTTCCCAACCGTGGAGATGCTGCTGAAGCACGCGCAATGAAAGGGAGAGAAACCATGCGGGAAGAGATGAGTGGGCAGGACCTGAAAGAGCGGTTTGCGCTGATTGAGACGATGATCGCCGAAGGGCGGCGGTCGACCGAAAGCTGGGGATGGGTGTTTGTGCTGTGGGGCGTGGCCTATCTTGTGGCGATTGCCTGGTCAAGCTGGGGAGCGGGACAGCTAGGGGGGTCGCTGCTGAGCGGGACGCACAGCGATGTGGCCTGGCCGGTGACGATGTTTGCAGCCGCGGCTCTGACGCTGGTAATCGGGTTGCGGCGCGGCCGAAGGAAGACGGGAACGCTGCTGGGCCGCGCGGTGACCTCAGTGTGGGCGGGGATTGGGATCTCAATGCTGGTGGTGTTTCCGGCGCTGGGATTCAGCGGGCGGCTGGAAGTGCACAGTTTTGTGGCGCTGGTGGCGGCGATGCTGGGCGCTGCGAACGCGGGGTCGGCGCTGATTCTTCGATGGAAGATGCAGTTGGGCTGCGCGGTGGTGTGGTGGGCGGCGGCTGCGGTGGCCTGCTTTGGCACGGCGGGGCAGGCTTCGATGATCTTTCTGGCGGCGGTGTTTGTGTGCCAGATTGTCTTCGGCGTCTACACGATGATGCGCGAGGCGCGGCGGGCGCGCGGAGAAGTGGCGCATGCCTGAGCTGCCGGAATTGAATCCGGTGATTCACGGCAAGCTGCGGCTGGCGGTGCTTTCGCTGCTCTCTGGCGCGGAGGAGGCGGAGTTCACGTGGCTGCGCGCGAAGACGGGGTCAACGGACGGGAACCTGGGCGCGCAGTTGGCAAAGCTCGAGGAGGCCGGCTACGTGACGGTGACCAAGCGCTTTGTGCAGCGCAAGCCGCAGACGCTTTACCGCATGACGGAGGCGGGCCGCGCGGCGCTAAGCGAATATGTGCAGGCGCTGAAAATGCTGCTGGGCGATGCGATGGGGGAGTGAGGGCGGGCACTGAGGTTTGCTCGCCCGTTTGCGCATGCTCTACATCGGGGCACCCTCGACCAGGAACAGGCGGGTGCGGGCCGCATGCTGCCTCAGAGGCGCGATGGCCTTGTATTGCGGGGAGGATTCAAAATGCTCCGCGATTGCCAGGCTGGGGAACTCGATGACAATGAAGCGGCCTGTGGGGGCGTGGCCTTCGATCGGCACGATCTTGCCGGCGCGGACGAGATACCTGCCTCCAAACTGCGCGACAATCGGTGTGACGGCGGCCAGGTACTTTTTGTAGGCGACCGGGTTGGTGACGTTGATTTCCGCGATGGCATAGCCCTTGGGTGTGGACGTTCGCGGCGGCGGATTCTGAGCGCGGACGGATGCAACGGCGGAGAGAGCGAGAACCGCAACGGCGAACCAGAGGTGAGGAAGTTTCGTTTTGCGCATAGGTGAGATTTTCCTTTCGTGGGAAAACGATCAACGGAAAGAGATTGCCTTGCCAAGCGGTGCGCGAGCCCGTACGGAAGATTCGCCGGAGAGACTACGATGCGGATGACTCGGCCTGCAGGCAGGCGCGGAGGCGTTGCATGACGCCGAGGTAGTAGGCGAGGTTGTGGATGGAGTTGAGGGTGGCGGCAAGCGGCTCACCGCAGTGCATCAGGTGGCGCAGGTAGGCGCGGGAGTAGCGGTTGCAGACCATGCAGTCGCAGGCGGGGTCGGGCGCGTTCTGATCCTCTGCATATTGTTTGTTCTTGATGTTCATGCGGCCCTGGCTGGTGAAGAGCAGGCCATGGCGGGCGGCGCGGGTGGGCAGCACGCAGTCCATCATGTCCACGCCCATGCGCGCGTACTGCTCAATCTCGTCAGGGTAGCCGACGCCCATGAGGTAGCGCGGTTTGTCGGCGGGGAGCAGCGGCAGGACTTCGGCGATCATCTCCTGCGTGAGGTTGCGAGGCTCGCCGACGCTGAGGCCGCCGATGGCGTACCCGTCAAAGTTCATTTCGACGAGGCGCTCGGCGGATTCGCGGCGCAAGTCGACATAAGTGCCGCCTTGAATGATGCCGAGGAGGCTTTGGCTTTTTCCTTCTAGTTCGCTGTGCCACGGGACCAGGTGCTGATGCGCGCGGAAGTGGGTGAGCGAACGGCGGGCCCAGGCCATGGTGAGGCGCAGACTTTCGCGGGCGCGGTCGCGGTCGGCGGGGTACTCGGTGCACTCATCGAAGGCCATGGCGATGTCCGCGCCGAGGGCAATTTGCACGTCCATGGAATGTTCAGGAGTGAAAGAGTGCGAACTCCCGTCGAGGTGGGAGCGGAAGGTGACGCCCTCGTCGGAGACCTTGCGCAGGCTGCTGAGGGAGAAGACCTGGTAGCCGCCGGAGTCCGTGAGCAGGGCGCGCGGCCAACTGATGAAGCGATGCAGGCCGCCCATGCGGCGAATGGCTTCGTGACCGGGGCGCAGGTAGAGGTGGTAAGTGTTGCCGAGGATGATTTCGGCACCGAGGAATTCGAGCGTGTCTTGCGGGACGGCCTTGACGGAGCCGGCGGTGCCGACGGGCATGAAGACGGGAGTTTCGACGGCCTGATGAGGCAGGTGCATGCGGCCGCGGCGGCCGGCGGCGGCGGTGGTGTGGAGGACGTCGAAGCGAAGGCTCACGAGACGATTGTAGCGAGCGGGGACCAGAGTTCGGATTCGATGCGGGTGACGGCGTCGGCCCCGGCGGGGAATTGCCGGAGCAGGTCGTCGAGTAGCTGGGCGATGGTGCGGCGGCTGCGGGGATCGACAAGAGTGGGAGCAATCTCCGCGAGGGGCACAAGGACGAAGGCGCGTTCGGCGAGGCGGGGATGAGGCAATTCGAGGCCGGATTCGCTGAGGCAGAGATCGCCGAGCAGGAGCAGATCGAGATCGAGGGTGCGGGGGCCGTTGGGGGTGGATTGGGCGCGGTTGCGGCCGTTGTGCGACTCGATGGCGAGGAGGTGCAGAAGCAGGGTGCGCGGCGCGAGGCCGGTGCGCAGGGCGATGACGGCGTTGACGAAGCGTGGCTGGTCAGGAATGCCAACGGGCGCAGTGGAGTAAAGCGAGGAGCGCGCAGAGATGGGTCCGAGCGAGGCGAGCGATTCAAGCGCGGCGGCGAAGGTGGCCTGAGGCGTGCCGCCGGGTCCGGGTAGGTTGGCTCCGAGGCCAATGTAAGCAGTGTGCATCCGCTTCAGAGTATCGCGAAGAAGCGGGTCGCGGGCAGCGGGTGAGACGAGCGGCGGAGGGTTTCTGGTAGCATCCCTTTTGGAGACGATTTGCACATGGATTCGATGAACAATGCGGTGCTCGGCGTCCGCCGGAACGAGGATATTGCGCTGGACCTGCTGAAATTTGTCGCGGGAGTGGCGGGCGTGGGAAGGCCGGCGGCGCCCTCGACTGGATTTAGCGGCGCTTCTGCCCCGAAGCCGGAGGAGCATGTGCGGGAGCTGCTGGAGCTCTACGGGCGCTGCCTGAAGGCCGTGAAGGGCGAAGGGGCCTAAGGCCACGGCGGGCGAGACCATGCTGCGAGTTGCGGTGGCTGGGGCGGGAGCCTTCGGGCGCAATCATCTGCGCGTCTATCGCGAGCTGGAAGCCGCAGGCGAAGGCGTGACGCTGGCGGCAGCGGCGGAGCCGGATGCCGGGCGCGCGGCAGCGGCGGAAGAGAAATACGGGATTCCGGTTTTTGCGAGCGTGGAAAAGATGCTGGCCGCGGATCTGCGGCTGGACGCGGCGTCGGTGGCCGTGCCCACGGTGCATCACGCCGCGGTGGCTACAGAACTGCTGGACGCAGGGCTGGACCTGCTGGTGGAAAAGCCGCTGGCGGCCACGCTGGCCGAAGCTGATGCGCTGGGGGCGCTGGCGGAAAAGAAGCAGCGGATTCTGCAGCCGGGGCATCTGGAGCGCTTTAATCCGGCGGTGCTGGCAGTCCAGCCCAAATTGCGGCGGCCGATGTTCTTTGAGGCGCACCGGCTTTCCGTCTTTACGCCGCGAGCGCTGGACGTGGACGTGGTGCTGGACCTGATGATCCACGATCTGGACATTGTGCTGACGTTTGCGCATTCGGCGGTGCGCGAAGTGCGCGCGGTGGGGCTGCCGATTCTGTCGCCGCGGGTGGACATTGCGAATGTGCGGGTGGAGTTCGAGTCAGGTTGCGTGGCGAACTTTACGGCGTCGCGTGTTTCCACGGAGCGCGTGCGCAAGCTGCGGTTCTTTGAGCCGCGGCAGTATGTGTCGATTGATTATGCGCGGCAGGATCTGCTGGTGATTCGGCTGGAGGGCGGCGCTCCGGCGGAGATTGCGGCGGCGATTGCCGGGGGGCGTGTTGATGCGGCGTTGCTGGCGCAACTGGCGACGGCAGGTGCTGGCGCGAGCGATGAGTCTGCATCGAGCGGGCCGGGGCCGGGATTGAAGTTTGCCAAGTTGCCGGTGACGCCGGGCGAGCCTCTGCGGCTGGAGATTGCGTCGTTTCTGGATGCGGTGCGGACGCGGCGGGAGCCGAGCGTGACGGCAAAGCAGGGCCGCGAGGCGCTGGCGCTGGCGCTGGCGATCCAGGCGGAGATGGCGGCGCACGCGGAGCGCGCGGGACTGAAGGATTTTTTCGAGAGCGGCCTGGAGGCAGGCGCGTAGGCGCGGAGTTTTGCGACGCGAAGGGCCGGTTCGAAGCCGATGGAAATCGAAAGAATCAGAGGGGCGCATTCCTGCAAGGGAAGCGCCCCATTTGCTTGGGTGTTGTGTTGCGCCGCACGCTTACGGAGCGGACAGCTGCGAGGGTTCCTTGAGAATCTGGCGCATTTTCAGGTAAACGGCGTTGGTCCAGCCGAAGCCGATTTCATTGGTGGTGTAACCGGCGCTGACGTGGACGTTGGCGTTGCCGGCGACGACGTTGTATTTTTCGCGGATGGTGCCGTCGTGGGCGAAGCCGGTGTCGACGGTGGTGTTCCATTTGCGCGCGAGGCGCTTGGCGTCGGCGCGGAAGCCGGCATCGTCGAGGCCTGAGACACCGATCCAGTTGGTGGGCGCCCATCCGAAGGGCTCGTCCCACTGCATGCCGCTGTGAAAGTTGCTCATGGAGAGGCCGCCGGGACGCTCAAAGAGGTTGAGCTTCTCGACCATTCTGCGTGCTTCACTGCGCGTGGCGACGCCGGCCCAGAGCGGATAGAGCGATGTGATGTAGGCATAGGTGGACGGTTTGTGGCGGACAAAGTCGTAGTCGCCGAAGACGCCGTTTTTGGGCTGCCACAGGTAACGCTGGATGGCGTTGTCGCGACGCTGCGCGCGACGTTCCCACTTTTTTGCATCAGAGGGTTTGCCCAGCAGCAGTGCGAAGTGTTCGAGGTCGCGCTCGTAGCGATAAAGCAGACAGTTGAGGTCGACGGGCGCGTAGTGATGCGTTGCGCCGTCAAAGGGTCCCCAGCGGAAGCTGGGATCGAAGCCGGACTCGCGCATGGCGCGGTCGCCTTTGTAGAAGTCGCGCGTGAGGCGATAGCCGCGATACCAGGCGCGCATGCAGACCACGCTGATGTTCACGTCGCAACTGGTCTCGCGCAGGCTCTCGGCCTGGGCGGCGCTGGGATGTTCGGGGCCCTTGATGAGATACGATGCGCCGCCGCTGCGGGGGTGGTCAACGAGCCAGTGGAGGACATCGATGTAATAGGTTGCATCGTCGGCCATCTCGGGCACGGGACCGCTGCCGTAAT
The DNA here is from genome assembly GCA_035534635.1 of Occallatibacter sp. Taxonomy (GTDB): domain Bacteria; phylum Acidobacteriota; class Terriglobia; order Terriglobales; family Acidobacteriaceae; genus Telmatobacter. The sequence continues at coordinate 83,185 of DATLRP010000026.1, read as the reverse complement.
CGTAGAAGCGTGCGAGGCCGGTGACGCCGGCGCGATGCTCGGGCCGGGTCCAGGTGGAGTAATCCCTCTGGGCAAGCTCGTAGCCTTTTTCCAGCCATGCGCGCGCGTCTTCGCGGCCTTCCGGCGTGGAGGGAAAGCTGCGCGGATTCTCGTAGACGGCGCGAATCATGGACGTGAGAAAGGGCGGCTGCGAGCGCGTGAGGTAGTAAGTTCGATTTGCGTTGAGAACACCGCCGTAGTGCTCAATCTCGAAGTAGAAGTTGTCGACCATGTCCTTGGCCCGCGCCGCGTGATGGTCGGCCTCGAGGCCGAGGACGATGAAGTAGCTGTCCCAGCCATACATCTCATTGAAGCGGCCGCCGGGCACGACGTAGGGGCGCGGAAGGAAGAGCAGTCCCTGCGCGGAAAGCTGGCGGGGGTCGAGCTCGCCGATTTTTTCAAGGCGGCGCGGCAGCGAGAGGACGCGCACGTGGCATTTCTGCTCAAGCGCGATGACTTCGGGCGGCGCGGGCACTTCCGCGGGCATGTAAAGGACGGGTTGCGTGGAAATCTTGGTGTCGCCGAAGGAGTGGCAGTCGGTCATGGAGCGCGTGAGCGTGGCCCATGCGGCGTGGATGTAGCGCAGGGTTGCCGCGGAGTCCGGCGTTGCTGCGGCTGCGGCGGCGGATGTGGATGCGGTTGCAGGTTGGGTTTGGGGTTGAGGCTGGGCGATGGCGATTGCGGCAAATGCAAGTGGAAACAAGCGAAGCAATTTCATTGTTTGGGGACTCCCGGTGGTATGGACCGTGGTCGCCTTGGAGTGTATCGCACGCGAGGTTGCGATGGCGCGTGGAATCCGACGCGGGGAATCGAAGGCGGAGGCGGGAACAGTGGGAAGAGCTGCGGTGTCTATTGGAACAGAGTGGTTGCGACCGGAATGCGCGCAGGGCCTTAAATGGCGCGCCCGCGGCGAGGTGCGCGGGGCGGCGACGGCCCCGTGCGCGTGCGGCGACCCAGTAACGCTGGAAGGGAGGCGGGCATGTTTGAGGATGCGACGTTCGAGAGTATGGGGAGGATCCACACGCGGAGCCTGAACTGGATGCTGGCAACGTTCGCGCTGAATGGAGGAGTGCTGGCGGCACTGGTTCTGTTCCCGCTGCTGCACCCTGAGGCGCTGCAGAGAGAGCTTCGATGGATGCCGCTGACGATTCCGGAGCAGCCGCAACCGGTGCGCGTGACCGCGCGGGAGCCGGCGCCGAGCGAACACTCATCGGCGGTGACGATGAGGCGCGAAATGCAACCGCCGCGACTGATTCCGTCGCGCATCCTGATGGTGCAGGACCCGGAGCCGGGGAGCACTTCGGATTTGACGCGGCTGGGCGAGGGAGCAAATATGCCGGGCGATGCGAACGGTGTCTTTCGGCGAGGCGCGATGATGACAGTGGTGCGGCCCGTGCCACGCGGCGCGATGCGGGTTTCGTCCCGATTGGTGGAAGGGTTGCTGGTGCGCAAGACGCTGCCGGTGTATCCGCCGATTGCGCAAACGATGCACCAGCAAGGAACGGTGGTGCTGCAGGCGACGATTTCAACGACGGGAGCGATTGAGGATCTGCACGTGGTGAGCGGACCGTTGATGCTGCGGCAGGCGGCGCTGGATGCGGTGAAGACGTGGGCTTATAAGCCCTACATCCTGAATGGCAAGCCGGTGGAGGTGGAGACGACGGTGCAGGTGGACTTCAAGCTCGAGTGAGTGGCGCGGGGCGCGTGAAATCGGCGACAATCTCTAGTGCCATGATGAATCTCTCTCGCCGCGCCTTCCTCAAGTCCGCTTCCGCCGCCACACTTGCCACCCCCGCGCTTCGCGGATGGGCCGCGCCGAAGACGCAGCGCGTGCTGATCGCATCGAACTCGCCGGACGGGATTCTGGCTTACGACTGGGACGGCAAAACGGGAACTCTGACCGCGGCAGGCGTGGCGGCGAAGATTGACATGGTGGACTGGATCACGTTTTCACCGGACCGCAAGTATCTGTTTGCTGCGTGCGAAGTGGACCGCTTCAACGGCAAGCCAACGGGTGAAGTGGCAAGCTTTCGCGTGGTGGACGGCGACCTGTTTCCGCTTTCGACGCGCAACTCGGCGAGCAAGGGGACCTGCAACGTGGCGGTGGACAAGACAGGGCAGGTGATGCTCTCGGCAGATTACGGCGGCGGCAGCGCGTCAAGCTTTCAAGTGACGGACGGCAAGCTGAGCGATCTGGTGTGGAGCGAGCACTATACCAAGCACGGGCCCAACCGCAATCGGCAGCGGACCGCGCACGCGCACTTCTGCTCGTTTTCACCGGACAACCGGTTCGCGTATGTGAATGACCTGGGCGGCGACCGAATTCACATCTACCACCTGGACACCGAGACGGCGGAGCTGACCCATGCGGGCGCCTACCACGGCGCGCCGGGGTCAGGCGCGCGCACGCTGCACTTTCACCCAAACGGGCACACGGCGTATTGCATGAATGAAATTGTGTCCACGGTGGACGTGCTGCATTGGCACAAGCGGAACGGGCATTTCTCGCTGATTACGCGGATTCATCTGCTGCCGGAGGGGTACCACGGGCCGACGCGCGGCTGCGACACGGTGATTGCGCGCGACGGACGGTTCGTCTACTTTGCCAATCGCGACGACAACTTTCTTTACAGCTTCAAGGCTGCTCCCGAGACGGGCGCGCTGACGCCGATGGTGCGGTCAAGCTGCGGCGGCAAGACGCCGAGGAACTTTACGCTGGACCCGACGGAGCACTGGATACTGGTGGCGAACCAGGATTCGAGCCTGCTGAGCGTTTTTGCGCGGAACCCGGAGACGGGCCTGCTGGCAAACGAAGGCAAGAGCGTGCAGGTCGCGACGCCGATGTGTATCCAGTTTGTGTGAGGAGAGTTGCGAATCAGGCGCCGAGGAGCGCAGGCTTGCGCAGCGGCGCGCGCGGCGAGGGCTGCTCCCTGGCCGTGGCGGGGGCTGCGGCGGGAACGGGAATGCGTGCCAGCTCCCATGCGGCGCGATCCTTCAAGAGGCGCGAGACAAGCGCGGTGTGCATGGCGTGGCCGGCACGCTCGGCCACCACGTGGCCTTCGATACGGCGGCCGGCCAGCGCGAGATCGCCGATGAGGTCGAGAACTTTGTGACGCACATATTCGTCGGGGAAGCGGAGCGGGCCGTTTTCCGGGCCGTTAGGGCCGAGGATGATGGCGTTCTGCGGGCCCGCGCCGCGGATAAGGCCCATGTCGCGGAGGCGGCGCTCGTCGGCCATGTAACCGAAGGTGCGCGCGGGGGCGATGAATGCGCCGTAGGTTTCGGCGGCGAGATCGATGCTGGTCTGCTGGCGGCCGATGGGTGCGGGGAAGTCGATGGTGTAGTCAATGCGGTAGCCGGAGCCGGGGTAAACGCCGATGAACTTGTCGCCTTCGCGGACTTCCACGGGCTGCAGGACGCGGATGGTTTCGCGGCGGCGCCTCTGGGTGCGGATGCCGGCGCGCTCCACGGCTTCGACGTAAGGCAGGGCGCTGCCGTCGAGGATGGGAAGCTCAAGGTTGTCGAGCTCGACGATGAGATTGTCAATCCCGAGACCGATGAGCGCGGAAAGCAGATGCTCCGTGGTGGAGATGAGCACGCCCTGGCGCATGAGGCTGGTGGCGTAACTGACTTTGGCCACGTTGCGGCCATTGGCGGGGATTTCAAAGTTGTCGAGATCAGTGCGGCGGAAGACGATGCCGGAGCCGGCGGGCGCGGGGAGCAGCCGCATGGTGACCGGTGCGCCGGAATGAAGGCCGACCCCGGTGAACTCGAGGGTCTCGGCGATGGTCTGTTCCATATGCGCGGATGGAGCCAAAATGTGCTTCCCTGCGATGAGCTGCTCCTGCAAGCGATAGACAAGCGATAGATTAGACGGGAAGTAGAAAAAGTCTATGTGGCATTTTTGCCACACTATGAGCGCACATTCGGCCGTGCGGACGCGGAAACGCCGGCAAGTGGATGGCGTAAACCTCGTAGAATCAGAGAGCCCCCGTGCCGACCGGGGAGCGACGGAAAGGACGAAAAATGGCCGTTTCAAGTGAGGTTCCCGTACCGATGCGCGCGCTGCTGGCCGGGGCCCGGCGCAAGCAGGGCGCACTGCTGGAGCTGACACGGCGGCTGGTGGAGGCCGAGAGTCCCACCGACGAGAAGGCGGCGGTGGATGCCTGCGCGGCGCTGGCGGCGGAGCGGGCGCGTGCACTGGGCGGGCGAGTGAAGGTGCATCGGCAGAAGGCCTTTGGCGACGTGGTGGAAGCGCGCTTCGGGCCGAGGAGCAAGGCCGCCAAGGGCAGGGTGCTGCTGCTTGGCCATGTGGACACGGTGTGGCCGCTGGGGACGCTGAAAAAAATGCCGTGCCGCGTACGCGACGGCTGGTTGTGGGGTCCGGGCACGCTGGACATGAAGGCCGGCGTGGCGATGGCGCTGACGGCGGTGGAGATGCTGACGGAGGCCGAATTGCTGGAGCGGGAAGTCATCCTGATGCTGAACAGCGATGAGGAAGTGGGCAGCCCAGTGTCGCGGCCGATTACGGAGAAGCTGGCGCTCGAGTGCGAGGCGGTGTTTGTGCTGGAGCCGGCGCAGGGGCTGGCCTGCAAAACGGCGCGCAAGGGGACGGGAGACTGGCGCGTGGAGATTGCGGGCGTGGCGGCGCACGCCGGCGTGGACTTTAGCAAGGGCGCGAGCGCGGTGCTGGAGCTGGCGCGCGTGGTGGAGACGGTGAGCGGATGGACGGACCTGAAGCGCGGACTGACGGTGAGCGTGGGGCTGGTGGGCGGCGGATCGAAGACGAACGTGATTCCGGCCAGCGCCTGGGCCGAAGTGGACGTGCGGATTGCGCGCAAGGCCGATGGAGCGCGGATGGAGCGGCGGTTCACGGGGCTGAAGGCGCAGGACCGGCGCTGCGCGCTTACGGTGACGGGCGGCATCAACCGGCCGCCGATGGAGCGGACGCGCGGGACGGTGGCGCTGTATAAAAAAGCGCGCGGGCTGGCGGCGGAGCTGGGATTTGCGCTGGAAGAGGCGGCGACGGGAGGCGCGTCGGACGGGAATTTTACCTCAGCGCTGGGAGTGGCCACGCTGGACGGGATGGGCGCGGTGGGGGAGGGCGCGCACGCGAGCCATGAGTCGATTGTGCTGGAGCACCTTGCCCCGCGGACGGCGCTGCTGGCGGGAATGCTGGCGGGCTGAGGGACGAGGGCGAACGACGCAGGTTTCCGCCGGTCAGGGATGGCTGACGGCATTCAGGAGAAAAAAGTAGCCGGCGGTGAGGAAGCCGATGGCCGTAATCGTCCAGCACATGATGTTCTGATTGACGCGGCGGCCGAAGTGCGCGCCGATGTAGCCGCCGAAACCGGCGAGCACGGCCATCTCCAGGCAGAAGGTCCACTGCACGCGGCGGGCGACGAGAAGCCACGCGAGGCGCAGCGCAGGAAGAAAATGGGCGGGTATACCCCACTGTAACGGGCGGGCGCGGGATTCCCGAGGAAGATTTTGGGTTGGAATGCGTGCGGCAACGGTTCAGGTTGCGCTGGTGGGCAGCTCCGGCGTGGCGGCCAGCAACTGCCGGGTATAAGGTTGTTGCGGGTTGGCGCAGAGGGATTCGGATTCGCCGGTTTCGACGAGGCGCCCGCGCTCAAGGACGGCGATGCGCGTGGCAAGATAGCGGACCAGCGGCATGGAATGGGAGATGAAGAGGTAGGTGAGGCCGTGGTCGCGCTGGAGCCGGCGAAGAAGATTGACGATCTGCGCGCCGACGCTCACGTCGAGCGCGGAGACAGGTTCATCGAGGATGAGAAGGCGCGGGCGAAGGGCGAGCGCGCGGGCGATGTTGATGCGCTGGCGCTGACCGCCGGAGAATTCGTGCGGATGGCGCATGAGAGCGGAATCATCGAGGCCGACGGAGGCGAGCAACTCGGCGGCGCGAGCGCGGAGAGCGGCGCGGCGACTGGTGACCCGCGCGCCAGAGTCGTCGAAACCGTGGATGAGCCAGGGTTCGGTGACGATATCGAGAACCTTCATGCGCGGGTTCAGGGCAGCAAAGGGATCCTGAAAGACGGGCTGCATCTGGCGGCGGATGCGGCGCATTTCGGATTTGGAAGCTTGGGCCAGATTGATGCCGTCGACGAGGACTGTGCCCTGCGTGGGCGGAATGAGGCCGAGGATGATGCGTGCAAGCGTGGATTTGCCGGAGCCGGACTCGCCGACCAGGCCGAGGGTCTCGCCGGGCTCAATGGAAAAGGAGACGCGATCGACGACGGTGCTCCACTCGGTGCGCAGGCCCGCGCGGCGGGGATAGGATTTGGAAACCTGGTTGACATCGACCAGCGCCATGAGGCGATGCTAAAGCATTGCAGGCGAAGGGCGCGAAATGGCGAAGGATTTGCGGGCGCAAATGCGGTTTGGTGAGTGAAGGTGTGCGAGCAAGCGCGAAGATAAAGAGCGGAGCAAGGAGTCGTGATGACGAGATATCGCGTGTTGTCCCTGGATGGCGGAGGGTCCTGGGCGTTGATCCAGGTGAAGGCGCTGATGCGGCTGCACGGCGCGGAGGCGACGGGGCACGCGGTGCTCTCGCAGTACGACCTGGTGGCGGCGAACTCGGGCGGCAGCATCGTGCTGGGCGGGCTGGTGGAGAACATGACGCTGGCCGATTTGCTGGCGTTCTTCCTGAGCGAGGAGGCGCGCAAGAGCATTTTTGTGGAGAAGTGGCTCCACATAGGCAAAATTCCAACGCCGAAGTACAAAACCGAGGCCAAGCTGGAGGGGCTGACGGCGGCCTTTCCGCTGCGCGGAGGATTGCTGCTGGCCGATGCGGCCGCGGAGATTGTGAACGAGCGAACAGGCCGCCCGGTGCACCTGCTGATTACCAGCTTTGACTATGACAGGCAGCGCGGGCGGTTCTTTCGCTCTGCGCCAGCCAGCGGACCGGCCTGGGGCGACGGCGACGCGGCCGAGGTGAAGGTGGTGGAGGCGATGCACGCGTCCACAAACGCGCCGGTGCTTTACTTCGACAAGCCGGCGGAGTTCGCGAGCGAACAGGGCATGCGCTACTGGGATGGCGGAGTGAGCGGATGCAATAACCCCGTGCTGGCGGGTGTGGCGGAGGCGGTGGTGCTGGGCAATGCGCCGCAATCGATTGTTGCTCTGGCGCTGGGAACGGGCTCGGTGGCGCTGCCGCAGGGGCCTGCGGGCGCGGAGCCCGCATATCTGTATGCGGCCGTGGAAGAACCCGGTGTGCTGCACGACGTGAAGAAGCTGGCGGGGTCGATTCTGGATGATCCGCCGGACGCGGCGAGCTTTCTGGCCCATGTGCTCACGGGTGGTGCGCCGGATTTGCCCCGGCCGGTGGATAGCCGCGTGGTGCGCATGAATCCGCTGGTGGCGCCGGTGCGCAACGCCGACGGGAAATGGGCGTTGCCTGAGGGGATGAGCGTGGGGGACTTCGAGGTGTTGACCAATCTTGGGATGGACGCCGTGGAACAGGAGGACGTGCTCACGATTGAGCGGCTGGCCGCGCTATGGCTTGAGGACAAGGCGCGCAATCAACCCGTGCGCATGAGCGGGGCAACGCAAAAGGCGGAGATCGGCCACGACTGCTGCGGCGATGCGCGGACCGCGTGGCGGATACTTTGCGCAAGCGAGTGACGCTCAGTCAAGGTTGGGGTGGAGGTTGAGGAAGCCGGCTGCCTGCTGGTAAGAGTGGCCGAAGGCGGCGAGCTTTGCGTCCTGGTAATGGCCGGCGAGAAACGTGATGGAGACGGGCGTGCCCGGGCCGCCGATGTTGTCGTAGTCGCCGGTGTCCACCTTCGGTGGCTTGGGCGCGTCGGCGCCGCGCAGGCCGTTGGGGACAATGAGCGCGGGATGGCCGGAGAGGTTGGTGGCGACGAGCTGTGTGTCCATGGTGGGCGTGACGATGATGTCCACGTGGCGGAAGAGCTCGGAAAGTTGCTGGACGACCTGGGTGCGGGCGCGATTGGCCTGGATGTAATCGACGGCCGGGTAAAAGCGCGCGATGCGAAAGATGTTGGGCCAGTCCTCGGGGCCCTGCGCGGTGAGCAGGCGGTCGCGGCCGGTGAGCGTGAGCTGGTCGAAGGCCGCGGCGGCCTCGGCGTTGAGCAGCGGCGTCATGGCACCGTAATGCAGCTTCGGCAGCTCGACCGGGATGAGCGTGACGCCCATTTGGCGCAGCCTGGCCAGGGCGGCCAGGTCGTATCGCTGGTCGTAGACGCGGCGCGCATGGAACTGGCGGCGCTGGGCCTCGCGCTTTTCGCGGTCGGATTTCTGCGCGGCGGTTTCCTCCGCGGGCGCGGGCTGGGACTTGAAGGGGCTGATTGAATCGAAGGCGGATTTGAGATAGCCGATGCGCAGCGAGCGCCAGTCAATGGAGCCCCAGTGGAAGGGTTCTGCGGCGACGGAGGTGTCCTTGCCGTCGGGTCCGTAGATGGCGTTGAGCACGAGGGCGCAGTCTTCGGCGGAGCGGGCGATGGGGCCGAGCTTGTCCATCGTCCAGCTCAGAGCCATTGCGCCGGTGCGCGGGACGAAACCAAACGTCGGGCGCAGGCCGGTGACGCCGCAGCGCGTGGAGGGCGAGGATATGGAGCCGAGCGTCTCTGACCCGATTGCGAATCCGACGCAACCGGCGGAAACAGCGGAGGCAGGCCCGGCAGAGGAGCCGCTGGAGCCCTGCGCGGGGTTCCATGGATTGCGCGTGCGGCCGCCGAACCACACGTCGCCCATGGCCAGCGCGCCGAGGGTGAGCTTGGCGACGAGCACCGCACCGGCGGCGTCCAGCCGCTGGACCACAGTGGCGTCTTCGTCGATCATTTGATGCTCAAAGCCGCCCGCGCCCCATGTGGTGGGATAGCCCTTCGCGGCGAGCAGGTCCTTTGCGCCCCAGGGAATGCCGTGGAGCGGGCCGCGGTAATTGCCGGCGGCGATTTCCGCGTCGGCGGCCTTGGCATGCGCGAGGGCTCGCTCCTCAGTGAGGTTGATGACGAAGTGGAGCGTCGGATCGTAGCGCTTGAGGCGCGCGAGATACATCTGCGTGAGTGCGAGCGAGGTGATTTTGCGGGCCTGCAGCAGGCTGGCGAGCGTACGAATGTTTGCGAAGGCAAGGTCTTCCATGCGCGCGGGGGCAACGGCGGAGGGATTGGGGCTCCAGCCGGCAAAGGCGTCGTGGTCGATGGTGACGCAGGGCTGCTTCTCTTTGGCCGCGGGCAGGGGATGGAAGACGAAGGCGGGCGCGACGGAGTTTGGCAGGTCGAGTTTACGGATGGCCTTGATGGAGCCGTTCTGGTCAACGAGGCCGTCGATCATCATCTTCTTCTGCTCGGCAGTGAACGGGCCCACGCCGGCGAGGAGGCTGGCCTGGTCAATCATTTCCGGAGTGATGACGGGCGGCTTGGATTGATCGGTGGCGGCGGAATCCTGGGCCTGCGCGGCCAGAGTGTAAAGAATGCCGGGGAGCAGCGGCGAGGCAATGCCGGCGCGGGTGCAGGCGGTGAGGAAGAGACGGCGATCAAGATGCATGACGGGGTCCTTTGGCAGGCGGAGTGCCTTTGCAAGCACTATAGCGGACGGGGACAGGACGGCACGCGGAGGATTTGTGATCGACTTCAGCAGGCGCAAGAAATGGTGCGAAAAATTTCGCAAACGATGAACGAAAGCGAAGTGGAAGATGCGCCGCGCTCAAGTGGTCATCCGGTTGGGCGAGATGGGGCGCAGGGGCCAGCGCGTGAATTCGGTGCCGCCTTTGCCTTCAGCGGAAACTTCGAGCGTGGTGGCATCGGGCTTGAGCTGATAACAGCGCGAAGTGATGGCCTGCATGCCGCCGGCGATGGCTTCAATGACCGATGCGTCGAGGAAGAGGCGCAGCGCTGGCTCGGCGGGATTCATGGCGGGCAGAGCAAATTCGTGGTCGCCGCACTGGGCGCGTTTGGCGGCGAAGTCGAGCTTGAGCGACCAGACGGGCGAGCCGGCGACGAGCAGTCGGACGGTGGCCGAAGAGGTCATGGGCGTTGCGCGCAGCATCACCTCCTGGCGCAGGTGCGGAAGCGCGTGGCGGACCGTGTTGTCGTGGAGCACGGTGCGGATGCGGCCTTGGCGCAGAGTGACAACTTCGGGCGCGAACTGCATGGTGAGGCGGCCGGCGGCGCTGACGCCGAGCACGCGCGGGAGCGACATTGCGCCGGCCCAACCCGCAGCGGCGTACTCGGCCGGCGGGCGGGTCTCACGAATCCAGCCCCAGAGGATGCGGCGGTGGCCGGGAGCAAGGAAGCTTTTCGGCGCGTAGTAAGCGCCGTAGTCAAGGATGCCTGTGCGCGAGGGCGTGTAGCGATGCGTGGCCGCGCCGTAGTTGCCGGTGGTCCAGAAGACTTTGCGCTGTGTGGAGTAGAGGAGGACGTGGTGGCCATCGACTTCAAAGAAGTCGGGGCACTCCCACATGTCACCGCTGTCCACGGGGTTGGGCGCGGTGCTGCCGGTGGGTTTGCCCTGCGCGAGCGGGTGCAGATAAGTCCAGTGGCGCAGGTCGGGCGAGCGGTAAAGCAACGCGCAGCCGCCCTTGCCGCGCTGGCCGGAGCCGACGGCGAGATACCATCCGTCGCGCTCGCGCCAGGGGCAGGGATCGCGGAAGCCGGTGACGTCCATGCCTGCGGGCGGCGCGGCGATGACGGGCGTGGGGTCCTTCTTCCAATGCAGCAGTTCGGCGTCCTCGGCGGTGGCGAGCATCTGCGACTCGCGCAGGTTGTTGTGCGCGTCGTGCAGGGTGACCTGATCGGGGGGAGCTTTCCGCACGCCGGTGTAAACAATGGTGGGCACGCCGTGGTCGTCGACGGCGGAGCCACTGAAGCAGCCGGCGCTGTCGGCTCCGCCGGGCGTGGGAGCCAGCGCGATGGGCTCGTGATGCCAGTGGATCATGTCTGTGCTGACGGCGTGGCCCCAGTGCATGTCGCCCCAAACGGCGGCTCGGGGATTGAGCTGATAGAAGAGGTGATATTTGCCGCGCCACCAGATTGGCCCATTGGGGTCGTTCATCCAATTTTGCGGCGGCATCAGGTGATACTCGGGACGAAGCGGGTCATCTGCTGGGTTGGGCGCGGGATCGGGCGCATCGAGCGCAAAGCCGCGGCGGGCCAGCGCGGGCAGGAGCGCGGATGCGACCCCGGCGGCTCCGCATGTGCGAAGGAAGGCGCGGCGACCAAGTGTGCGCGGCGAATGCTGCATGGCGAAAGGTGCTGATTTGCCCAGCGCCCACTATAAACGATGACACGCGTGGAGCCATTCGCGGCGCGGCAGAGCCGGTGAGCTGCGCCTATTTGGCCGCCGGAGTGATTTTGAGCGCGTAAGCGTATTTGCAGGCTGCGCCGGCGGGCAGCGTGACGTGGAGCGCATCGGAATCCTGCTGCCAGGTAACTTTCTGCGAGGAGCCGAGAAGCTCGATGTTGCCGACGGGAATGGACGCGCCCTCATGCGCCCAGCCGAGGGATTCGATGGTGGCTTTGCCGTCCGCCGGGCATGCCATGCCGATGGCGTAGACGGTGCTGCCCTTGGCGGTGAAGCGGAAATCGTCGGCGGTGTAAGGCTTGGTGTCCGTGTCATGGAATGCACCGCCGACGACCTTTGTGGGGCCTTCGCCGAAGGTCTTCCAGGGCGTGGTGTCGTAGATGGCATCGCCGTTGACCTTGAGCCATGCGCCCATGTCGAGCAGACGCGTTTGCTCCGCCTCGGGGATAGTGCCGTCTGACCGCGGGCCAATGTTGAGCAGCAGATTGCCGTTCTTGCTCACGATGTCAATGAGCTGATGCACGAGGAAGGAGGACGACTTGTAGGTGTCGTGTTCGATGTAACCCCAACTGGCGTCGCTGATGGAGGTGTCAGTCTGCCAGTGCTCGGGAATGATGTTGGCGGCCTGGCCGCGCTCGAAGTCGCGCACGCCGGCCTTCCAGTTCAGGGAGTAGTCCTTGAAGTCGATGACGCCGGTGTAACCGTGGGCGGCGGCGAAGTTGTAATAGAAAGCCGCGAACTGAGTGACGGCGGGGCGGAAGCTGGGCTGGCCAATCCACCAGTCAAAGTAGACAACGTCAGGGTGGTATTTCTCGACGAGCTCGGTGGCGCGGGCGAGCCAGTCATTGGTGTAGGCGTGGCTCACGTAGGTCCAGTCGTCTGCCATTCCGTGTGCGTCGCCGGGCGGTGGGAACCACTGGTGCGCGGGGCCGTAGAGCGAAGCGTATTTGGGATCGTTCACGTCGGAGCGAATGGCGCGGCCGCCGGCAAAGAAGAAGTCGTGCTCAGCGCGGTGGGAGCTAAGACCGAAGTGGAGACCTTCGGCGCGCACGGCTTTTTCCAGTTCGCCGAGGGTATCGCGCTTGGGGCCCATCTTCACCACCGTCCAGTCGGAGAGGCCGGAGTCGTACATGGAGAAGCCATCGTGGTGCTCGGCCACGGGAATTACGTAGCGCGCGCCGGCTTCCTTGAAGAGTTTGGCCCACGCTGCGGGGTCAAAGTTCTGCGCCTTGAAGAGCGGGATGAAATCTTTATAGCCGCGCGAGGCGTCGCCCTGGGCAAAGCGCGCGTGGAAATCCTTATATGCGCCCTGGCCGGGAATGTACATGTTGCGCGGATACCACTCGTTTTCGGCGGCCGGGACGGAGTAAACGCCCCAGTGGATGAAGATGCCGAACTTTGCGTCCTTGTACCATTGCGGCTGCTGGTATTTGATGAGCGTAGCCCAGTCTGGGCGGAAGGGACCGCTGTGTGCCTGCTTTTTGGCCTCGGCCAGCAAGCGGTTGCGCTCGCCGTCGTACTTGGCGACGGATTTCTGCCACTCCTTGTCAATCTGCTCGGCGGATTTGACGCCGCGGGTTGGGGCGAGGGGATCCGTTGCGGGCGCGGCCTGCGGGACCGACGAAGAAGAAGATGCAGGAGCGGCGGAGGTCTGCGCGGGGGCAAGCGGAGCGACAAGGAAAAGGAGAGCAAGGCAACGGGGCAGAATCTTCATAGGGCCGCATCGTAAATGGGGGCAGCAAGCGGAAGCAAACGCTTTCATTTTTTTTGCTTGGAGGGGGCGAAAGATCCGCTTGACATATTCCGATATAGGTATATATTTTCTTTATGGCCAGAGCAGCAACCACTTCCGATGCCTTCAACGCCGTGGCCGAGCCGCGGCGGCGCGAGATTCTGGCCTTGCTGGTGGTGCAGGAGCTGCCCGTGGGAGCGCTGGTGACGACGCTGGGGATTGACCAGCCGTCGGTCTCCAAGCATCTGCGCGTTCTGCGCGACGTGGGCCTGGTGCGCGTCCGGCGGAACGGAAGACACAAGTTCTACCGGACAAATGCCGAGGGGATTCGGCCGCTGCACGAGTGGACGGAGACCTTTGAGCGCTACTGGGGCCACCAATTGAAGCGCGTGAAAGAGCGCGCGGAGGCCAAAACGAAGTCCAACCCCGATTCGACCGCGAAGGAGAGAGAATGACGACCGCAATTTCTGAGATTGAAGACCTGAAGCTGAGCGTGACGCAGGAGATTCGCGTGGATGCGCCCATCAATGTGACCTTTGACGCGCTGCTGGAGCAGCTTGGACCGGGCAATGAGCGGCCGGATGGAACGCCGATGCCGTTGAAGCTGGAGGCGTGGCCGGGTGGACGCTGGTATCGCGACCTGGGCGACCGCAACGGCCATTTCTGGGCCGTGGTGCAGGCCATCAACCGGCCCACGTTGCTGGAGCTTTCAGGCCCGCTGTTTATGTCCTATCCGGTCTCAAACAATGTGCAGTACCGGCTGCGGATTGACGGAGACGGAACGGTGATTGAGTTTCATCATCTCGGTCTTGGGCTCATCGAGGAAGCGCACCGCAAGGGCGTGGTGACCGGATGGAACTACATTCTGGAGCAGGCGAAAAAGCGCGCACAGAAATCCTGATTGTTACTGCACGTGCGCCGGGCTGGATTTTGGAGCGAGTTCCCAGGATCACAATTTCAAGACCTTAACCATTCCAGGACGAGGAGGACGAATCGATGCCAATTGCTGAATCCATCGAAGCGGGATCCATCGCACAGTCGATGCTGAAGGAGTTTGAAAAGCAGGCGCCGGTCACCCGCCGGTATCTGGAGCGGCTGCCGGAGGACAAGCTGACGTGGAAGCCGCATGAAAAGTCGATGACCGCGGGCCAGCTTGCCTTTCACATCGCGGCAGTGCCCGGTCGCATCCTTGGGTTTGTACTGGTCAATCCCGCGCCGGCTCCAAAGACGTTCGCGGCTCCGCAGCCGGCCAGCCACGAGGAGATTCTGAAAGCCTTCGACGAAACCGTGGCGACGGTGCGCAACGAGTTGCCGAAGTTCAGCGACGCGGTGATGCACGAAGTGTGGCGGCTGCAGGCGGATGGCAAGACGGTGCTCGAGCAGCCGCGCGGCGAGTTCCTGCGCGATGTGATGTTCAGCCACATCTACCAGCATCGCGGGCAGCTCTGCGTTTATCTGCGCTTGCTCAATGTTGCTGTGCCGGCGAGCTGGGGACCAAGCGCGGACGAGCCGCCGCCGTTCGTGCAGAAGGCGAAGACGACCTAGCGCGGAGCGGATTTCCCGGACTTGCAAAAAGGGACGCGGTACGAAGCCGCGTCCCTTTACTTGCGATGAGCGCTACTGCTTCAGGTCTTCGCTCATGGAAGTGATGAGCGCATTGGCGCGGGCCATTGCCTGGCTGCGCTGCTGCTCCTGGGTTTCGAGTTCGGTCTTCTGCCAGCTCTGCGCGTGCATGCGCGCGGCCATTGCGTCCATGCGCTGGATGAAGTCCGCGGCGACCTTTTGGACCGCTGCCTGGGCCTGCGGCAGAAGCTGGTGAAGGTGCGCGATCTCCTGTTCGGCGCGCTCGGGCTGGTAGCCGATCCGGTCGCCAGTCTGCATGGCTTGGGTCAGCACGTCCGGCGGCGCGCTGACAGGCAGGGTCTTGTTGAGGTCGTCGTAAGTTTCGCGCAGCCGCGTCATTGCGCCGGCAAATCCATCGAGCTCGCCGCGACGGGCCATGAGGCCACGGGTACGGTGGACTTCAACAGTGACGACGCCGTGGACGCTGTGGCGCGGCACGGGGATGACCGTGGTGAGTGTGTTGCCCACGAAGGACCATCCGGCACTGCCTGCGGCGGAGCCTTGAGGAATGGGCGCCCCATTCACAGTGACCGAAGCGGGCGGCCAGTCTGCGGGCAGGCGCAGCTCGTAACCGCGCGCTTGCAGCATGCCGGGGAAGCTGCCCTGGATGGGGCCGATTTCCACCTTGAGCGTGTCGCCGTTTTGTGTGGCGCGGATGGGCAGGCGCGTGAAGACGCCGCGCTGGTACTCAACCGCGACGCCGGAGTCCTCATAGACGGAGTAGCTTGAGCTCGTGCCGGGCGCGAGCGGCCAGATGTTGACGATGAGCGGATCGACGGGTTTTTGGCCGGTGTGGAGCATGGGCGGCTGCATGGGTACGATGGCGCCGGCCTTCACGTAAACGGGAATCTGACTGATGGAGAAGCTGCGCTCCGCTGTGACTGGGCCGGTGAAGTGCTTGCCGGTGGGCCACTCGATCCATTCGCCCTTGGGCAGCCAGACGGATTCCGTAGAGAGGCCGGAGACTTTGCCGGCCGGGGCCACAACGGGATCGACGATCATCTGCGAGCCGAAGGAGTATTCGTTCTTGCTGGTGTAGGCGGCGTCGGCCTCCGGCCAGTCGTAGTAGAGCGGGCGGAAGAAGGCTACGCCGGTGTCGTAAGTGTGCCGCGCCTCGGTGTAGATATAGGGCTGCATGGCCATGCGAAGCTGGAAGGCCGAACGCAGAATGGAGGAATAGGGCTCAGGATAGGCCCAGATGCGGCGCTCGGAGTCAGGGTTCTTGGTGGTGTGGGTGCGCAGGATGGGGCTGAATGCGCCGAACTGAACCCAGCGCGTGAAGAGCTCCGGACCGACCGTGCCCGGCATGTGGCCGCCGATGTCGTGGCTCCAGTAGGCGTAGCCCACGTTGGCGGCGGTGGCCGTGAACCATGGCTGGAAGGCGAGCGAGGGCCAGACGGAGATGGTGTCTCCGGAGAAGCCGATCTGGTAACGATGATTGCCGAGTCCGCCCCAGCGGTGGAAGAGCAGCGGACGCTTGCCTTCGCGCTGCTGATCAGTGAAGTGGAGGTAGTTGAGCCACCAGGTATTGTTCACGCCGGGCAGTTTGGTTTTCAACTGCTGCTGCCAGTCCAGCCACCAGAAGTTGATGCCTTCCTTCTCCAGCGGATGGAGGACGAGGTTGAAGTAATTGGTGGCCCACTTCTTGTTGGTCGGGTTGAAGGCCACGTACTTTTTCGTCGCAGGATCGATGCCCATGGCGCGTGCCATCGCAGGATAAGCGGCCTCCCATGGCTCAATGCCCGAGGCGGGATGTAGATTGAGGCTGGTCTTGAGGCCTGCGGCGTGCAGCTTGCGGAGGAATGCGGTGGGATCAGGGAAAAGCTCCTTATCCCAGGTGTAGCCGGTCCAGCCGAGGCGCTGGCCGGACTGGTCGACCTCGCCGCGCGCGTCGAGCTGCTCGCGGCTGATGTGCCAGCCCATGTCGATGACAAAGACGTCGAGGGGCGTGTCGTTCTCGCGGAATCCTTTCACGATGTCGAGAATTCCCTGGTCGGTGTAATCCCAGTAGCGGGACCACCACGCGCCGAAGGCGAAGCGCGGCGGCAGCGGTATGCGGCCGGCGACCTTGACAAAATCGCCGAGGGCCTGGCGGTAGTCGTGGCCGTAGCCGAAGAAGTACCAGTCGTCGTAGGCGCCGGTTTGCTCGTCGGCAGGGCGTTCCATCACCCATGGCCACGGGCTCTTTTCGCCCTGCGTAAAACTGAAGTTGGCCGAGTCAAAGAGCGGGCGCGTGGAGTCATCGACAAGGACCCAGCCGGAGCGCGAAATCAGTCCCTGGCCGATGGGCTCTTTGGTCTTGGAGCCGAGCGCGCCGTCAAGGGTGCGCGTGGTGCCCTGCAGGTTTTCGGGATTCGGCATGCCCGGATGCCAGGTGACCTGCTTGCCGTCGACGCTGAGGGTGATGGAGAGGTTGTCGGCGGTGAAATGGCCGTCGCCTGTTGGTACGTAGGTAAGCGTAAGCGCGTCTCTGCGCGGCGACTGCAGATAGGTATCGATTACAACCGTGCTACCGCTCACAGAGCGGTTGACCTCGAACTTGGGCACGGGCAAGCGGCGGTTGAGGAAGACGAAGGAGGCGTGATCCTGAAAGTGGCCGTCGGCGGACCACTCCATGCGGATGAGTTGCGGCGTGAGGACGGTGAAGCGCGCATGGCCGACGACGACTTCGGCCTTGGGGTCGGCGACGGGGTTGTAGTCGCCGGGGGGCGGCTCGATGCGCGCGGAACGGGCAGCGGTTTTCCCCTTGGTGGGCGCCGGAGACGCGCCGAAGACCGGCAGGACGCAGGCGGCGGAGGTGAGGACGGCGATTGCGGCAAAGGCATGCAGGGAAGCAGACACAGGGATCCCCTTTTGTTTGGACAACAGAGGAAGCCTACCACCGCAACGCGGAACAAGGCAGGCGGGCGGCCTTGCCCGCTCTGCCTTGCCGTGGACCCATGCAGGTAGATATCTTTGCTTAGCAACGCAAGGCAGTTGCGGGAAGCGATGGATGGACGTTTTAGGAACGTTGTTTGAAAGACATTTCCGCGCGCCGGCGGAGGAAGTAAAGCCGCTGCAGGGGCAACTGGGTGGCTCAGGCCGCGTGATTGTGCGGCTGCGCGCGGGCCAGCGCAGTGCGATTGGAATTTTGTACGGGGTGCGCGAGGAGAATGTCGCGTTTCTGGAGTTTTCGCGGCACTTTCGGCGACACGGCCTGCCGGTGCCGGAGATCTATGGCGAGAACCTGAGCCACGGCGCATACCTTGAAGAGGATTTGGGCGACACGACGCTCTTCGAGTTCCTGAGCAGGCATCGCAGCGGCGAAGCGATTGCGCCGGAGACTGCGGAGGCCTATCGCAAGGTTGTGGCCGCGCTGCCGCGCTTCCAGGTGGAGGCCGGACGCGACCTGAATTACAAGGTGTGCTATCCGCGCGCGAGCTTTGACCGGCAGTCGATTGCGTGGGATTTGAATTATTTCAAGTACTACTTTCTGCGATTGTCGGGCGTGCCGTTCAACGAGCAGGCTCTGGAGCACGACTTTACGCGGCTGACGAAACTGCTGCTGGCGGCCGACCACGACTACTTTCTCTATCGCGATTTTCAATCGCGCAACGTGATGCTGCGCGGGGGCGAGCCGTGGTTTCTGGATTACCAGGGCGGGCGCAGGGGCGCGCTGCAGTATGACATCGCGTCGCTGCTCTTCGACGGCAAGGCTGACCTGCCGCCGGCGCTGCGCGAAGAGCTGCTGGACCATTACCTCGAGTGCTTGGCGAAGTATTTACCGGTGAAGCGCGAGGCGTTCCTCGAGCACTACTACGCATACGTGTACGTGCGCATTCTGCAGGCGCTGGGCGCGTATGGGTTTCGCGGGTTCTATGAGCGCAAGGCGCACTTTCTGCAGAGCGTGCCCTATGCGCTGAAGAACCTGCGCTGGCTGGCGCACCACGTAAAGCTGCCGGTGGCGCTGCCGGCGCTGATGGAAGCGTTCCAAGGCATGCTGGGATCAGAAAAGCTGATCAATCTTTCTGCCGAGGCGGACACGCTGACGGTGCGGATCTTCAGCTTTTCGTTTCATCGCGCTACGCCAGTGGATGAGTCGGGCAACGGTGGAGGGTTTGTGTTTGATGCGCGCAGCCTGCCGAATCCGGGCAGGGAAGAGCGCTTCAAGCCGCTGACGGGCCGGGACGCGCCGGTGATTGAATACCTGAACCGGCATGAGAGTGTGCACCAGTTTCTGGCGAACGTGCAGTCGCTGGTGGACGCGAGCGTGAGCGCGTATCAGAAGCGCGGCTTCAGGAATCTTATGGTCTCGTTTGGATGCACGGGCGGGCAGCACCGGTCAGTGTTTCTGGCCGAGCAGTTGGCGAATCATCTGCGCGGACGCGGCGGCGTGGACGTGGTGGTTCGGCATCTTGAGGCCGAAAAGATGGGCGAAGCGGAGACACTGGTCCGATGAGGGCGATGGTGCTGGCGGCAGGGCTGGGCACGCGCCTGCGTCCGCTGACGGACGACCGGCCCAAGGCGCTTGTGGAGATTGCCGGGCGAACGCTGCTGGAGATTGCGCTGCGGCGGTTGCAGAAATTCAGCGTGCGCGAAGTGGTGGTGAATACGCATCACCATGCGGAGAAGATTGAGGAGTATTTGCGCGCGCGCGAGAACTTTGGAATGCGCATCGAGATTTCGCGCGAAGAAGTGCTTCTGGACACTGGCGGCGGCCTGAAGAGTGCCGCGGCCTTCTTTCAGGCCGCGCCGGACGAGCCGTTGGTGCTGCACAACGTGGACGTAATCAGCACGATTGATTTGACGGAGATGGTGCGCCGGCACAGGGAGCGCGATGCGCTTGCCACGCTGGCGGTCATGGAGCGCGCGAGCTCGCGCCTGCTGCTGTTTGATGGCGCGGGAGAGCTTTGCGGGCGGCAGGCCGGGCGCGACGGCACGCCGGAGCTGGCGCGGCCCGCAGACAAGATGCGTGCGCGGGCGTTCTGCGGGATTCATGTGATCTCACCGCGCATTTTCGCGGAACTGAGCGAAGAGGGCGCGTTCCCGATTGTGCCGGCCTATCTGCGGCTGGCGGCGCAGGGTCAGCGGATTGCGGCCTTCAACGCGGAGCCGGCGTACTGGCGCGACGTGGGCAAGCCCTCGAGCGTGCGGCAGGCGGAACGCGACCTGGAGAACGGGCTTTGGCGCGTGGACTGAAGCGTGAAACGAGCACGCGTCTTGACAAGAGCCGAGCGAGGGCTTAGGCTTTGGCGCTGAGAATGGAATCGTTACCATAGCCCGGCGAAGCGAACGATCAAGGTAACCGCTTTCCCGCAAAATTCCCTGCAAAGGCATTTGTGCTCGGGCCGAGCATCGGCGGGCGGCGGGGGCTGCAATGATTCCGACCCCCACGTTTGGAGTAAAACTATGCCGCGTCGTATTGCCGTTGCGTTCTCTCTCGTTGCACTGGTTGCAGCCATGCTCGGTGTGGGCCGGGCACAGGAGGCCCAGAAGCCTGATTTGACCAAGCAGCCAACGCTCTACGTAGTGGGCTACGCGCACCTGGATACAGAGTGGCGCTGGGAATATCCGCAGGTGATCGACGAGTATCTGAAGAACACCATGGAGGAGAACTTCGCGCTCTTCCAAAAGTATCCACATTACATTTTCAACTTCTCCGGGGCGAACCGCTACCGGCTGATGAAGGAGTACTATCCGGCGGACTTTGCAAAGCTGAAGCACTACGTGGCCACGGGACAGTGGTTCCCTGCGGGCTCGTCCATGGAAGAGGGCGACGTGAACGCGCCGAGCGCGGAGGCCATCATCCGGCAGATTCTTTACGGGAACGATTGGTTCCGCAAGGAGTTCGGCAAGGCGAGCGAGGAGTACATGCTGCCGGACTGCTTTGGGTTTCCTGCGTCGCTGCCGACGATTCTTGCCACCTCGGGCGTGAAGGGATTTTCGACGCAGAAGCTCACGTGGGGCTCGTCGGCAAACCAGGGCGGCCCCGATTATCCTGAGCGGACGCCGGAAGGCACACCGTTCAATGTGGGCGTGTGGGTGGGCCCGGATGGGGAAAGCGTGCTGGCGGGATTGAATCCGGGCAGCTACTCGGGCGGAATTTACACGGACCTGAGCAAGCCGCTGCCGCCTGCGCCGCCGGATCAGGCTTTGACGGATGCCGAGCAAAAATTCCAGGAAATGGAGGGCCGCGTGCGGAAGTCTTTCATGAGCGGCCAGAGCCCTTCGCAGCAGGATCTGCAGGCGTATGGTGCGCTGCAGAACGAAATCCAGGGCCTGAAAAAGGCGCAGCAGGATGAGGAACAGGACCGCTTCCAGGGCGACTGGGCGGCGCGCGTGGAGAACAACGGCAAGGTGACGGGCGTCTACACCGACTACCACTACTTTGGAACGGGCGACGTGGGCGGCGCACCGGACGAGGAAAGCGTAAAGCGGCTGGAAGCCATTGTGACCAAGGGGAAGGTGGGCATGCCGCCGCCGGGCTACATCGAATTCGGCCGGCGCGAAAAGGAACAGTTCGCCGAGGTGCAGGTGGGCGACGGTCCGGTGCGTGTGATCTCGTCCACGGCCGACCAGATGTTCAAGGACATTACACCGGCCGAGGAGGCGATGCTGCCCGAGTATACGGGCGAGATGGAGCTGACGAATCACTCGGCAGGCTCGCTGACCTCACAGGCCTACCAGAAGCGCTGGATTCGCAAAGAGGAGTTGCTGGCGGATGCGGCGGAGAAGTCGTCGGTGGCGGCCCAGTGGCTGGGCGGACGCACCTATCCGATCAACCGGCTGAATGACGCGTGGACGCTGGCGATGGCAGCACACTTCCACGACCTGGCGGCGGGCACGGCGACGCCAAAGGCATATGAGTTCGCGTGGAACGACGACGTGATTGCGATGAACCAGTTCGCCGATGTGCTCGGCGATGCGACGCAGGCGGTGGCCGCGGCGATGAACACTGAGACGCCAGGCACGCCGATGGTGGTCTTCAATCCGCTGAATATTGCGCGGCAGGACGTGGTGGCGGCAAAGGTGAAGTTTCCGGGCGGCATGCCGAGCGCGGTGACGGTGACGGGTCCGGACGGCAGGGGTGTGCCGGCCCAGATCTCCGACGGCAAGGTGGTGTTCGTGGCCAACGCGCCCTCGGTGGGCTACGCGGTTTACAGCGTACACGCGGGCGGTGCTGCGGAGCGCTCCACGCTGCACGTGGCGGAGCACTCGCTGGAGAATGCGTACTACCGCGTGACGGTGAACGAAAATGGCGACATTTCCAGCGTCTACGACAAGCAACTGCACAAGGAACTGCTGTCGTCGCCGATGCGGCTCGCGATCTCTTACGATAATCCCTCGCAGTGGCCGGCGTGGAACATGGACTGGGACCAGGAGCAGGCCGCCCCCAAAGCCTATGTGCATGGGCCCGCGACGATACGCATTGTGGAAGATGGGCCGGCGCGCGTGGCGTTGGAGGTTTCGCGCGAGACCGATGGCTCAAAGTTTGTGCAGACGATCATGCTTTCGGCCGGTGACGCGGGAAAGCGCGTGGAGATTGCGAACAAGATTGACTGGAACACGCGCGAGTCAAACCTGAGGGCGGTGTTTCCGCTGTCGGCGGAGAGCCGGCTGGCGACCTACAACCTGGGCATCGGCACCATCCAGCGGCCGAACGCACATCCGAAGAAGTTTGAGGTGCTGTCGCACCAGTGGATTGACCTGACGGACCAGAGCGGCGCGTGGGGCACGACGATTTTGACCGACTGCAAGAACGGTTCGGACAAGCCGAACGACAATACGATTCGGCTGACGCTGATTCGCACACCGGGCGTGCGCGGCGGCTACCACGACCAGGCGACGCAGGACCTCGGGCATCACGAATTCATCTATGGACTGGCCGGGCATGCGGACGGCTGGCGCGCAGGCGAGACGGACTGGCAGGGTTATCGATTGAACGATCCGTTGATCGCCTTCGAGACCGCGAAACACGCGGGCGCTCTGGGCCGCGAGTTCTCGCTGGTGAAGGTCAGCAATCCGCGGGTGCGCATCATGGCGCTGAAACGTGCGGAAGAGGGCAACGAAGTGGTGCTGCGCATGGTGGAGATGGACGGCAAGCCGGAGTCGGACGTGCGCGTGACCTTTGCTTCGCCCATCAAAGCGGCGCGCGAGGTGAACGGACAGGAGCAGCCGGTGGGTCCGGCGACGATGCGCGACGGTGAACTGGTGACCTCGTTCACGGCGTATCAGCCGAGGACCTTTGCCATCACGCTGGAGCCGGGCAAGGGGCATGTTGCGCCGGTGCGGTCAGAGCCCGTGGCGCTGCCCTATGACCTGGCCGCGGCGAGCAATGCGGGCGCGGCGGTGACGACGGGAATGGATGGCAAGGGCGACACGTTCCCGGCGGAGATGCTGCCGGAGAAGATTCACTTCAACGGCGTGACCTTCAATATGGGACCCGCAAAGACAGGCGCGGCAGACGCGGTGGTGGCCGACGGGCAGACGATTGAGCTGCCGAAGGGCGACTACAACCGCGTATACGTGCTGGCGGCGGCCGTGGACGGCGACCAGCAAGCGGCCTTCAAAGTGGGCAGCGACGAACACACGCTCGCCATTGAAGACTGGGGTGGGTTCATCGGCCAGTGGGACGACCGGCAATGGGAGTCGAAGGTGGAGACCATTCCTGCGCGGCGCGGACGCCCTGCGCACACCGAAACGGATGACTACGCGAAGATGATCGGCATCCGGCCGGGCTTCATCAAGCGGGCCAGCCTTGCGTGGTACAGCGATCATCATCACGACGCGTCGGGCAAGAACGTGGCGTATTCGTACTCGTATCTGTTCGGCTACTCGATGGAGCTGCCGCGGGGTGCGCACACGCTGACGCTGCCGAAGAACGACAAGGTGCGCGTCCTGGCAGTGTCGGTTGCAGTTGAAAATCCGAGCGCAGCCGCGGCGCAGCCGCTCTATGACACACTGGGCCGGCAGGAGCCGGGCACGGTGGAGCAGCCATAAGCGGCACGCCGCACGCGAAGCGCGCAAAGCAAACCGCCCGGAGCTCGATGTGAGTTCCGGGCGGAGTAGATTGTGAACATTGGATTCAGATGTCTAAATTCTTGACATCTAAGGCGTTATCCTCTATAAATTTTCTCCGCGACTCGACGTCCTCTCCCATGAGCGTTGTGAAGATGGTCTCGGTTTCGGCGATGTCCTCGAGCTTGACCTGCAGGAGGGTGCGGCGCTCGGGGTCCATGGTGGTTTCCCAAAGCTGTGTGGAGGTCATTTCACCCAGGCCCTTGTAGCGCTGGACCTGGTAATCCTTCTTGCCCTGCTCCACGATGTAGGTAAAGAGATCGCGCGCGGTCTGCTTCTCCACTGGCTCGCGCGGAATGCGGCTGGAGCGTCGCGCGGCGCGGGTTTCGGCCTTCGTTTCGGCTTCCTCGCCTTCTTCTTCAGAGCCTGCTTCAGTCGAGGCCGATTTGGCCGCGTACTCGATGAGGAACGGCGGCTCAAGATAGTCCTTGATCTGCGAGTACTTGGACATCATCTGGCGGAACTCCGGGCTGGAGGCCATCGTCCAGTCGATGCAGCGCACCGCGCCCTGCGCATCCGTGAAACAGATGGACCAGGTGTGGTGCTCCTCGTCCTCCACGGGCTTGTTGAGCTTGTACTGGAACTCGGCGGCACGCTCCGCGAGTAGAGCGTGCAGCGCGGCGACCTTGGGCGGAACCTGACTTTCCTTCTCTGAGGCGAAGTCGGCGCGGTGGGTAAGCTCGGCGCGGGCCAGCAGCTCAGTGAGGGCCTCATTGCGGATGCGCTTGTCCACCTTTTCCACGAAGCCGAGATACTCGCCGAGGGTGCTCATGAAGCGGACGCGATCAGGACCTTCAATGCGACTGGCGGCTTCGCCGTGGCGAATGATGGTGCCTTCTTCGGCGGCGCGCTTGACCATGACTTTGACGAACTCGCGATCGTCCTTGATGTACTGCTCGAAGCGGCCCTTCTTGATTTTGTACAGCGGCGGCTGCGCGATGTAGATGTTCCCGCGCTTGATGAGCTCAGTCATGTGGCGGAAGAAGAAGGTGAGCAGCAGCGTGCGGATGTGCGAGCCGTCGACGTCGGCGTCGGTCATGAGGATGATTTTGCTGTAGCGCAGCTTGGCGGGGTCGAAGTCGTCCTTGCCGATGCCGGTGCCGAGGGCGGTGATCATGGCGCGGATTTCCTCGTGGCCCAGCATCTTGTCATAGCGCGCCTTTTCCACGTTGAGGATTTTTCCTTTGAGCGGCAGGATGGCCTGGAAGCGGCGGTCGCGGCCCTGCTTGGCGGTGCCGCCGGCCGATTCGCCCTCGACGAGGTAGAGCTCGCAGCGCTCGGGGTTGCGCTCGCTGCAGTCGGCTAGTTTGCCGGGAAGTCCGCCGCCATCCAGCGCGCCCTTGCGGCGCGTGAGGTCACGAGCCTTGCGCGCGGCCTCGCGGGCGCGGGCGGCCTCAATCGCTTTGTTGATGATGCGCTTGGCGATGGGCGGATTCTGCTCAAGGAACATGCCCAGGCGCTCATTCACGAAGGCCTGCACGGTGCCGGCGATGTCGGAGTTGAGCTTGCCCTTGGTTTGGCCTTCAAACTGCGGCTGCGACAGCTTGACGCTGACGACCGCTACGAGCCCCTCGCGCACATCGTCGCCGGAGAGGTTCTCCTTCATGTCCTTGAAGAGACCGAGCTGCTGGCCGATGGCGTTGATGGTGCGGGTGAGCGCGGTGCGGAATCCGGAGAGATGGGTGCCGCCGTCGACGGTGTTGATGTTGTTGGCGAAGCTGAAGACAGTCTCCGAGTAGCTGTCGTTGTACTGGAGGGCAATCTCGATTTCGACGCCGTCGCGCGGGGCCTCCATCACGATCGGCTTTTCATGCAGTACGGATTTGCCGCGGTTGAGATGCTTGACGAACTCGGCAATGCCGCCCGCGTAACGAAACTCGGCGCGCTTGGAGTCGCCGGTCTTGGGGTCTGCAATGCGCTCGTCGGTGAGTGTGATTTCGAGGCCCTTGTTCAGGAAGGCCATTTCGCGCAGCCGTTGAGCCAGGATGTCGTAGCTGTACTCGGTGACCTTGAATATGGACCTGTCGGGCAGGAAGTGGACACGGGTGCCGCGGCGCTTCGAGGTTCCCGTCTTTTGCAGCGTGGAAGTTGGAATGCCCTTCGAGTAGCTCTGTTCGTAGGTATGGCTCGGCTCACCGGGCTTTTCCGGGCGCCAGATCTCAACCTCGAACTCTTCACTAAGCGCATTCACGCAGCTGACGCCGACACCGTGGAGGCCGCCGGAGACTTTGTACGTGGAGGCATCGAACTTGCCGCCGGCGTGGAGCTTGGTGAGAACGACCTGTACGGCGGGCATCATTTTGCCCTCGCCCACCGGCATCATGTCGACGGGAATGCCGCGGCCATCGTCGGTTACGGTGATGGAGTTGTCGACGTGGATGATGACGTCAATCTTTTTTGCGTAGCCGGCCAGGGCTTCGTCAACGGAGTTGTCGACAACCTCATAGACGAGGTGATGAAGACCCATCTCGCCGGTGGAGCCGATGTACATTGCTGGGCGCAGGCGGACGGCTTCAAGGCCCTCGAGGATCTTGATATTTTCGCCTGTGTAGCTGCCGCTGTCGCCGTTGCTGTCCGAAGGGAGGTCATCATTTGTTGCCAAAGTCGCCATAGAGATCCGATCGCGGGAATTTCGCGCTCCGCCCGGCTGTGCAGCGGTTTGTGGAGGGCCTGAGCCCGGGCGGGCCAAAGGGGATAACCGCTTGAAAGACGAGGGCTTTGAGCGAAACTTCCTGACATGATTTTAGCATGCCGGGCGGCCCGCGCGGAGGGAGTGCGGTGATGCCGGAAACGATTACCGGCGGGTAGATTACGAAGGCGTTATATGACGATAGTAATTCGGTCGGTGACTACCAATTAAACCCCATGAAAACGATAGACTTACTTTTGAAGTTGGGATACCCTGAAAGTGTTAGGGGAGTGACCTTCCCTCACCACCGATATCCAAGAGGGGTTACCAATTATGAAACTCGCTGTTCGCATCTTTGCAATGTCTGTGGTCTTCGCTGGTGTCGCCGCCGCTGCCGTGACGTCGGCTCCTAAGCCGATGATTGCGAGCCACCAGGCGGCGTCGTCTGCTGTTCCGGTTCCCTGCTGCGGACCGAAGTTCGAATGCCCTTCCGGCCAGGTCAAGTAGAGCTCAGGCGGGAAAAGGCCAGAAAAGCGGCAGGTACGCCATAGCACGAAAGTGCTAGGCGCGGAGTGCAGTTTCCTTTTGAATCCAAGTGGCCATGGGGGCTATTCTGGGAAAACCTCAGGATGGAGAGGCCTCGTATGCCACTGGATTCTGCAATGTCGGTGATGAGCGGTCTGGAGTTTTTGCTCTGGGCTACGGTCGGCTTTTTCTTCTGGTCGAAAGGTCTGCACCGGCGCTTCCCGGCGATGAGCGCCTATCTGGCGCTCCGCGTGGGTTCCATGCCCGTTCTGCTCATCCTTCTTTACGGACAATCGAAGCACTGGTTCAACGACTACTGCTTCATGATGTACTTCTTCGCCTACTGGGCTGTCTATATCGCCAGCGCTCTCTCTCTCTACTTCATCTGCCTGGAGATCTTCCACGCGGTTCTTGCGCCGTTCAAGGGACTGACGCGGCTGGGAACGATTGTCTTTCGCTGGGCGGCCCTGGTTTCGACCATTGTGAGCCTGTTGCCCGTGTTTTATATGCACAAGAGCTTCATGATGGTGCAGGGCGTGGCCTTCAGCCTGATGCGCTCGGTGAGCATTCTCGAACTCTGCCTGCTTGCTTTCCTCTGCCTGTGCATGAACGAGCTTCGTCTTTCGGCGCGCGATCTTCCGTTCGGTCTGGCACTTGGCTTCGGCATCATGTCCTCGAGCGACTTCATCGCCGGCGCGCTGCTTTCCGGCAATCGCTCGCTGATTTCGCCCATCCAGTTTGTATATGAAGGCATGGTGCTGATCGTTCTGGGCGTGTGGGTAGGTTATGTAGCGCTGCCTGAACCAGTGCGGAAGCTGATCGTGATGCCGGCCAACTCGACGATCTACCGCTGGAACGAGATCGCGGCGGCCCTTGGCCACGGAACGCAGGTGGCCATGCAGCAGCCCGCCAACAGCTTCTTCCTGAGCGATGTGGAGAAGGTGGTGGACAAGGTGCTGATGCGCAGCAATCTGCAGAGCGGGGAATCGAAACTTTAACCGAGTTTCCGCGGGGGTGGGAACGGGCCGGACTCGAAAGGGTCCGGCCTGCGACGTTTTGGGGCGTAAGCAGGGCGTGGGCGCAAAAAAAGAGCCACGGCAATGCCGTGGCTCTTTTTGCGAAGCGAGTGCTGAAGTTACTCGGCTGCGATGGGCTCAACGGATGCGAAGCGCCCGCGGTTGCCGTGGCTGGAGAACTTGACCCGGCCGGAGACCTTGGCGAAGAGCGTGTCGTCTGAGCCGCGGCCGACGTTGACGCCGGGCTTGATGCGGGTGCCGCGCTGGCGGACGATGATGGAGCCGCCCGTGACCACTTCGCCTGCGAAGGCCTTCACGCCGAGGCGCTGTGCGTTGGAATCGCGTCCATTTGTGGAGCTGCCTCCACCTTTCTTGTGTGCCATTGCTGAATCCCCTTCTGAGAGAGAGCTGATCCGCGGCCTAGCTGGCGGCGGTGTAGGTGACGCCGTCGGCCTCAATGGCCTTGATGCGCACCTCGGTAAAGTTCTGCCGGTGCCCCTGTAGCTTCTTGTACTGCTTCTTGCGCTTCAGGTGGAAGACCAGAATCTTGTCGCCACGGCCCTGGCCGAGGACTTCAGCCGTAACCTTGGCCGTGCCGGGCCTGGCCACGGAGCCGGGCTCGCCGGAGACGGCCAGCACGTCACTGAACTCGACGGTCTGGTCCTCGGAGCCAATGCTTTCAATCTTCAGAACGTCGCCGGGGGCGACTCGATACTGCTTTCCACCGGTACGAATAACCGCGTACATACATCCTCCAGCGCGAAACCGCCTGTGGCGGGTGCGCTTCTTCAATCCAAAAACTGCTCGGGCGGAAACTTCCGCGCCGCGGAACGCTCCAGCGCCCGGGAAACTGCCGGGTACGAGCGGTTGGCTCCGCGACAACTGGCAGGACACGCCAAACTAAGCTAGTTTACCTGCTTTGGCGGGGAAGGTCAATGCGGTCGCGGGCCAACAACGCTCATCCGTCAAGGTCTCGGATGGGCCTTTGGAGACCCGGCGCCGAGGTGGTTCTTGTGCCCCCGGTTTGAGGACGAATGTCCGTCAGGGAGCGGGCCGGGGTTCGTGCAATCCGCTGTTGTGCTGCGCACATCGGGTGACATAGACTTTTGAGGCGCAGGGAGTACCTGCGCCGCATCTCCCTTTATGA
The DNA here is from genome assembly GCA_035534635.1 of Occallatibacter sp. Classification (GTDB taxonomy): domain Bacteria; phylum Acidobacteriota; class Terriglobia; order Terriglobales; family Acidobacteriaceae; genus Telmatobacter. The sequence continues at coordinate 54,137 of DATLRP010000026.1, read as the reverse complement.
CCAAACGAAATGCGCCACCCACTCTGACCGAAGTTGCGCGGGAAGCCGGGGTCGGCACGACGACCGTATCGCGCGTGATCAACGGCGGCGAGCGCGTGAGCCCGAAGACGCTGGCCAAGGTGCGCCGCGTCATCGAGGCCATGGGTTACATGCCCAACCAGGCGGCGCGTGTGCTGAAAGGCGACCGCACCAAGACCATCGGCCTGATTATTCCCAGCATCGCCGACCCGTTCTTTTCCAGCTGCGCGGAAGCTGCACAGGCCGTGGCCCGCGCCAACGACTCGCTGCTGATCGTGACGGCTTCGCACAATGACCCGCACATCGAGATTGAGAACCTGAATGTCCTGATCAGTCACCGGACCGACGGGCTGATTATTGCTCCGGCCAACTCGCGCAGCCCGGCCCTGAGGGACCTGCTGAACCGGCTCTCGGTGCCGGTGGTGGCCATGGATCGCCCGGTTACGGGCTCGCATGTGGCGTCGGTTGTGACGGACAACTTCAAGGGCGCGCGGTTCGCCACGCAGCATCTCATCAACCACGGTTACAAGCGTATCGTGTGCCTGACCGGCGAGAGCACGCTGTTCACTATTCAGGAGCGCATTCGCGGCTATCGCGCCGCGGTGGAAGCAGCCGGGCTGAGCTACGTGCTGAACACCTCCATCAAGGACTACAAGTCGGCCGAGTATGCGATTGAAAGCATGCTGGCGGGCGCCAATCCGCCGGACGCCCTTTTTACCTTGAAGAACAGCACCACCATCCATGCGTTTGAGGCGCTGCAGAAGCACGGTGTTCCTGTGCCGCGGAGCATGGCCCTGCTGGGCTTTGACGATTTCGAGCTGGCTTCGACCGTCCGGCCCTCCATCAGCGTGGTGCAACAGCCGGTGGAAGAGATCGGGCGCGTGACGGCGGAGCTGCTCTTTGACCAGCTGCTGGGCACGCGCAATGCGGAGGTCACGGGTCCGCCGCGCCGCGTCCGGCACGTGACGCTGGAAACCCGGCTGATTCAACGCGCCTCCTGCGGCTGCACCCCGGCCACCAACTGAAGCATGCGCTCTCTGAGCGCACGGGGCGGTGCTCTCGCCTGCGAGGATTCCCCGCCGGCGGTCTGCACGGCGGATCGGGCCGCGGCCCGGGATGGATGCGTTGATGCGTGCAGATGACTCCCTGGTCGGCGGGTGTTGGCATGGCCCCGGACGGTAGCCTCCGGAGCGCTCCGGGCGGTCTGTCCGGCGTCGCGATTCCTGCGCAGCCACTCAAAAAAATGCAGATAGGGAACCAGACCCGATGAAACGGAAGTCCGCTTTGAAACGTCTTTCCTGAGGGAGCTTCCGGCGTCCGGAGCGCGCCCCGGCCAGGGGGAGGTTGCGCCGCTTCCCGTCCTTTATCTGGAAAGAGTTGCAGCTTTGCGCCATGAGTCAGTGAGTTTAATCCGGCTTGCCAGCTGCGAAATGACTGTGTATGGTATCGTTTCCAAGGGCAACGACTGAGAGCACGATGGTGGGGGTTTCGATGAGAGGTTGCAAGAGTGCTTCCGTGACCACCCCAGACTGCCTGACCCGATTCTCCCAAGGGATTTTGCTCGAATCTTTTTGTTCGCGGTGATCAGAAGAATGGCCCTCGAAAGCGCACAAGAGTTGACGATTGGCATCGATCTTGGGGGTACGAGCCTGAGGGCCGCCGCCTATACCCCCGAAGCTGGAATCCTGAACGCGGTTACGCTGCGCACGCGGCTTGAAGCCGGACCTCTGGCGGTTGTGGATGACATTTGCGGTGTGATTCGCAGGCTGCTGGAGGAGCATCGCGACGGCAGGAAACTGGCGGGAATCGGCGTGGGATCTCCGGGGCCGCTGGAACTGCCCGCGGGGCGGCTGCATCACCCACCGAATCTGCCGGGATGGGACGGGTTTCCGCTGCTGAGCGAGATTCGGGCGCGGCTGGATCATCCGGTGGTGCTGGAAAGCGACGCGAACGCGGCCGCGCTGGCCGAATTTGCGTTGGGCCTGGGAAAGCAGCTGGGCGTTGAGTCGCTCTGCATGTTGACGCTGGGCACCGGCGTGGGTAACGGAATCGTGTTGAATGGGAAGTTGTGGCACGGCTCCACGGGCATGGGCGGCGAGGCCGGCCACGTCACCGTCGATCCGGATGGTCCGCCGTGCGGATGCGGCAATCGCGGATGCCTGGAGGCGTGCGCCTCGGCAACGGCTGTGGTGAATGCGGCCGAACATCTGATTAGCAGGGGAAAAGCTCCGGGTCTGGCCCTCATGAAGGGAAAGCGCACTTCGCTCACGGCGCTGGATGTGGCTGAAGCCGCGCGCCAGGGCGATGCGGATGCGCGGGAGATTTACGCGCGCACCGGACGGGCGCTTGGAATCTGCCTGGCAGGCCTGATCAACATCTTGAATCTACCGCTCTACGTGGTCGGCGGGGGTGTGGCGAACTCATGGGATCTGCTCTCGGAGCCGTTGTTTGAGGAACTGGAGCAGCGGAGCTATGTATACTCGCTGACGGCGCCCGGTCGCGCGGCCTCGGACGGGATGCCCGGCGGCGGTACGCGCGTGATGCCGGCCAAGCTGGGCGCGGAGGCTGGTTTGCTGGGAGCCTGCATTTTGCCGCTGTTTGAAGCCGAGCCCAAGGCGGAGACGGTTTCTCCCGTCCACTGAGCGCGGTGGGGAATCGACGGCCGGGAATCGACAGCTGGGAATCGACAAGGAACGTCCCATGCGACTGAACGGAAAATTGCTGAAGGCGACGCTTGTAGGGGCGCTGGGCGGGCTGTTGTTTGGCTTTGACACCGTGGTGATCTCGGGGATCATCGATGCGGTGACGCGGCTCTATCACCTGAGCGACTACGGCAAGGGCTGGACGGTCGCCATCGCGCTAATCGGGACGGTGGTGGGCTCGCTCAGCGCCGGCGTGGTGGGCCACAAGCTGGGCAGCCGCGAGACGCTGCGCCTCACAGCCGTGCTTTATGTGCTTGCAGCCGTGGGTAGCGCGCTGGCCTGGAACTGGCCCGCGCTGATGGCCTTCCGATTTATCGGCGGCCTGGGCATCGGCGCTTCATCGGTGCTGGGCCCGGTGTACATCGCCGAGCTTTCGCCGGCCAAGTGGCGCGGGCGGCTGGTCGGCGCCTTCCAGTTCAACGTGGTCTTCGGCATTCTTGTGGCCTACTCGTCGAACTACGGCATCCGCCTGCTGCACCTGGGCGCAACCGAGTGGCGCTGGCAGGTGGGCGTGGCGGCGGCACCGGCGCTGGTCTTCCTGGTGCTGCTGTTCGGCATTCCGCGCAGCCCCCGCTGGTCGGCGGCGCGCGACCGGATTGACGAAGCCCTCGAAGTGCTGAAGATGATGGGCGAGCCGAACCCCGAGGCCGAGCTGGCCGACATTCGCGCCGCGCTGGCCGAGGAGCACGTCTCCGCGCACGAGCCGGTCTTCCGCTGGAAGTACCGCTACCCGCTGTTTCTGGCCATCAGCATCGGCGCCTTCAACCAGCTGGCCGGCATCAACGCGATACTCTACTACCTGAACGACATCTTTCAGGCGGCGGGCTTCAGCCAGCTCTCGGGCGACCAGCAGGCCATCATGATTGGGTTCACCAACCTGATCTTCACCATCGTGGGCATGAGCGTAATCGACAAGCTGGGACGCAAAACGCTGCTGCTCATCGGCGCGGCGGGCACGGCCACCTGCCTCGCCGGCGTGGCGTGGATCTTTTCGACCAACACGCACCCGGGGATGCTCGTCTGGCTTCTGGTGGTTTATATCGCGTTCTTCGCGCTCTCGCAGGGCGCGGTCATCTGGGTCTATATCGGCGAGGTCTTCCCCAACCACGTGCGGTCCAAGGGCCAGGGCGTGGGCAACGCCAGCCACTGGACGATGAACACCATCATTGCGCTGTCCTTTCCAGTGGTCGCCACCAGCATGGGCCGCGGCGCGCCGTTTATGTTTTTCGCCTTCATGACCGTGGTGCAGTTCTTCACCGTGCTGTTCTTCTACCCGGAGACGAAAGGCCAGACCCTGGAAGCCCTGCAACGCAAACTCGTCCGGCGGTGAGCGGAAGAGACTGCGAGCGGCGGCCGCGGGCATGTATGCTGCGGTGTTGCGCCGCGCCAACGGATTCAAGCGGGCGTGGTCGAGATTCCGTGGTGCGCAGGAAGGTCGAGCAAATGGGGAAAAATCAAGGGATGAAGAGACTTCGCGTGCTTGCGGGGGTTGCCCTCGCAGCGGGGATGGCGGGACTTCTGACGCTCCGTGCCGCGCAGGCGCAAACCGGGGTTGCGCCCATGCGCGCGCCGGCCGCGCCGCTGGTGACGCACGACCCCTATTTCAGCATTTGGTCCATGGGCGACCGTCTCACTGACGGTCCAACGCGCCATTGGACGGGCGTCGCGCAACCCATCAGCGGATTTGTCCGCGTGGATGGAAAGAACTTTCGCTATCTGGGGGATGCGGACGATGAGGTGCCCGCGATGCGCGAGGTGCATCGCGCGATGACGCCCACGCGCACGCTGGTGACACTCGAGAACGATCAAATCGAGCTGACGCTCTGCTTCTTTACGCCTGCCTTTCCCGAAGACATGGCCGTGATGGCGCGGCCGGTGACGTATCTGACGTGGACGGTGAGGTCGCGGGATGGCGCTGCGCACAACGTGACGCTCTACCTGGACGTGGATGGCGCCATTGCGACCAACACGCGCGGCGAGCCGGTGGTGTGGTCGCGTGGTCGCATCAAGGGCATGAGCCTGCTGCGCGTGGGTACCACCCGCCAGCCGATGCTGCAGCTTTGGGGCGACAATGTGCGCATTGACTGGGGCTACTTTTACCTTGCCGTGCCCGATGGCCAGGGCGGGTTGACGATGGCCGCGGGCAACGAGGAGGACCGCGCGCAGTTCCTGAAGACCGGCATGCTCACGAACGAGGATGACCTTGACCAGCCGCGCATGCCGCAGAGCGAGTATCCGCGGCCGCCGCTGCTGAACATGGCGTTTTCACTGGGCAGGGTTGGCGCAACGCCCGTGGAGCGGCACGTGATGCTGGCCTACGACGACCGTTACTCAGTCGAGTACATGCAGCAAAAGCTTCTCCCTTACTGGCGCAAGCAATTCTTGAGCTTCGCGGCGATGCTGGAGGCGGCGAATCGCGATTACGCGCCGCTGAGCGAGCGGGCGAAGAGCTACGATGCTGAGCTGGAACACGATCTTGTGCAAGCGGGCGGCGGCGAATATGCGGCGATTGCGGTGCTGGCGTTTCGCCAGGCGATTGCGGCGCACAAGCTGGTGGAAGACGCTAACGGCGTGCCGTTCTTTATGCCCAAGGAGAACTTCAGCAATGGATCCATCTCCACGGTGGACGTGATCTATCCCTCCTCTCCGATGTTTCTGTTTCTGAATCCGAAGCTGGTGGAGGCACAGCTTGAGCCGGTGCTGCGCTACGCAGAGTCGCCGCGATGGAAGTTCCCCTTCGCGCCGCACGACCTGGGCGTGTATCCGCTGGCGAACGGCCAGCTCTACGGCGGCGGCGAGGTGAGCGAGAAGGATCAGATGCCGGTGGAGGAATCCGGCAACATGATTCTGATGCTGGATGCCGTGGCGCACGCCGAGCACAGCGCCGCTTTTACCGCGCGCTACTGGCCGCTGGTGACAAAGTGGGCAGAGTTTCTGATGTCGAAGGGTTTTGACCCCGAAAATCAGCTTTGTACCGACGATTTTGCCGGCCACCTCGCCCACAATGCGAACCTCTCCATCAAGGCGATTGAGGCGCTGGCCGCGTATGCGCAACTGGCCGGCGAGCTGGGCCATCGCGACGTGGCCGAGCGCTATGCGCATGCGGCGAAAACGATGGCGGCGAAGTGGGTCGAGATGGCGAACGACGGTGACCATTACCGGCTGGCCTTTGACAAGCCGGGCACCTGGAGCCAGAAGTACAACCTGGTGTGGGACGGCATTCTGGGGCTGCATCTGTTTCCCGCGGAGGTCGCGGGAAAAGAAGTCGCGTTTTACAAGTCGCATCTGAACCGGTACGGGCTGCCGCTGGACAATCGCGCGACGTATACGAAGCTGGACTGGACAATCTGGTCGGCGACTCTGGCCGGCAACGCCAGCGACTTTGATGCGATTGTGCATCCGGTGTACGAGTTTCTGAACCATACGCCGGATCGCGTGCCGATGACCGACTGGTACGACACAATCACGGCCCGGCAGGTCGGCTTTCAGGCGCGCTCTGTGGTGGGAGGCGTTTATATCAAAATGCTCACCGAGCCGCAGGTGTGGGATAAGTGGGTGGCGCGGGCCAACGCCGCGCACTGAACGGGAGCCGCCCTGCGATACACTGCAAGCCTTGGAGGATGTACATTGCAGTCGCTGCGCCGCCTGATTGTGTGCGCCTGCCTGGCCGCCCTGCCTTGGCCGGCCGCTCTGCTTTGGCCCGCTGCGCTGCGCGCACAGACGATGCCGGAACTGCCGCAGGTTCCGCAGCCTTCGATGGCCACGGGCACGGCGCACGCAGCGAGCTACGACGCGCAGCACCGGCCCATTACCGCGGGCGGCTTTGTGAAGAGCGGGCCAGTGGTGTTTGAGAATGTGGCGGCGCAGGCGGGCTTGAGCCGCTGGCGCAACGTGACGGGCACCGCGTCAAAGCGGCTGATTATCGAGGCAAAAGGGTCGGGCGTGTGCCTCATCGACTACGACCGCGACGGCTGGCTTGATATTTATCTTGTGAACGGGTCAACGCTGGATGCGTTGGCGGGAAAGACGACGAGCCCGCATGCGGCGCTCTTCCACAACAATCGCGACGGCACATTCACCGACGTGACCGAGAAGGCCGGGGTTGAGAACGACCGCTGGGGCCTGGGCTGCGCCGTGGGCGACTACGACAACGACGGCTGGCCTGACCTGTACGTGACGAATCTGGGCGTGAATCGCCTCTATCACAACAACGGAAACGGGACGTTTACCGACGTGGCAGGGAAGGCCGGCGTGGCGCTGGACGAAGGCCGCGGCAGCGTGGTGGTGGATCACACAGGCGCGACCTGGGGCGACTTTGACGGCGACGGGCGGCTGGACCTGTTTGTGGCCGGATACATTCACTATGACTTTGCGCATCCGCCGCTGGCCGGGACAAAGAGCGCAGGCTACGCGACCTGCCAGTATCGTGGCCTGAATGTGATGTGTGGTCCGCGCGGTCTGGCCGGCGCGGGCGACCATCTCTTCCGCAACAACGGCGACGGCACGTTTACCGACGTGAGCCAGAAGGCCGGTGTCGCGGACCCGAACCGCTTCTACGGCCTCGGGGCTCTCTTCGTGGACGTGAACGGCGATGGCCAGCCCGACCTGGCGGTGGCAAATGATTCCACCCCAAATTATCTCTATATCAATCAAGGCAACGGCAGATTCAAGGATGAGAGTTACCCGAGCGGCTACGCGCTGAATGGTGAAGGGCGCGAGGTGTCGAACATGGGCATTGCCGCGGGGGATTATGAAAACAACGGCCGCATGGATCTGGTAAACACGGTCTTTTCCGATGACGCAAACGTGGTCTTCCGCAATGACGGGACCGGCAATTTCGAGGATGTAGGCACGCGCAGCGGGCTCGGTCCGCCTTCAGTGCCGTTTGTGGGCTTCGGCGATGGATTTCTGGACTTTGATAACGATGGCTGGAAGGATTTTCTTGTGGTGAATGGCCACGTCTATCCGCAGGCGGACGCGCATCCGGAGTGGGGCATGAGTTATGCGCAGCGGCCGCTCTTGTTTCGCAACCTGCACAACGGAGGATTCGCGGTGGTTCCGGCGGTGGAGGGATCGGGACTGGCGGCCCTTTGCGTGGGGCGCGGCGCGGCCTTCGGCGATCTGTTCAACGACGGCAAAATTGACGTGGTCATCAACTGTCTGGATGGTCCTCCGGTACTGCTGCGCAATGTGAATCCCGACCGCAATCATTGGGTGGAATTGCAACTCGCAGGAGGACCGAAGAGCCCGCGCGACGCGGTGGGAGCGGCGGTGTATCTCACGGCGAATGGTGTGCGGCAACGCGGCGACGTGCTGAGCGGCGGCAGTTATCTGTCGTCGAATGATATGCGCGTGCACTTCGGGCTGGGCACCGGGTTGCACGTGGATGCGCTGGAGATTCACTGGCCGTCGGGCGCGAAGGAAACGGTGCGACTGCCGGCGGTCGACCGCATTTATACGATCGAAGAGGGCAGGGGAATCACCGGCGCGATGTGCGCAGGCAAGCCTTGCGCGCGAACATCCCGCAGCCGGACGAAGTGAGCGGAAAGGATGCGATGACGCGGATGCAGGCAATGGGTTGCCTACGGTCTGGCGTGGCGTTCTCCAGCAAGAATCAAACGGAGAGCGCGGGCGCGAACCGGAACAGAATCGAGCAGGTTTCCGGCCATGGAGGGTTCCGGTTGTTGCGGATGTGCAGGCGAATTGGATGGTCTCTGCTGCCCGGGGTAATTTTCGTGGGCGCGCTCGCGTTCCACGCATCGGCCCAGGAGGGGACGCCCAAGTTCTCCAGCATGGGCAGCGGCACAGGCCAAGGCGAGCGGCCCATCTACGACGAACAGCACAGGCCCATCACTGCCGGCGGATTCGTGAAGACCGGCCCGGTAATTTTCGAGGACGTGACCAAGGTCGCGGGGCTGGCCGCCTGGCGGCACGTGATGGGCAACGAGAACAAGGGGCTCATCATCGACACAAACGGCTCGGGCGTGGGCCTCATCGACTACGACAACGATGGTTGGCTGGACGTTTACCTGGTGAACGGTTCCACCTTTGACGCGCTGGACGGCAAGACGACGCCGGCCCATGCGGCGCTCTTCCACAACAACCACGACGGGACCTTCACCGACGTGAGCAAGCAGGCGGGCGTGCAGAACGACCGCTGGGGCTTCGGCGTGGCGATTGCGGATTTCGACAACGATGGCTGGCCGGACATCTTTGTTTCCAACTGGGGCAAGAATCGCCTTTACCGCAACAATCACGACGGCACGTTCACCGACGTGGCGGAGAAGGCAGGCGTGCAGCTGGGCAACTGGTCGGCCGGCGCGACGTGGGGTGACTACGATGGCGACGGAAGACTCGACTTGTTCGTCTCCGGCTACGTGCACTTTGACCGCAACAACCTGCCCTACGCGCACACCAGGGCCACCGGTTACTCGTATTGCGAATTTCGCGGAGAGCCGGTGATGTGCGGCCCACGCAACCTTGAGGGCGAACCCGACCACCTGTTCCACAACAACGGCGATGGAACCTTCACCGACGTGAGCGACAAGGCGGGCGTGAGCGACAAGGTGAATCGCTACTACGGGCTGACGCCAGTCTTTGTGGACGTGAACGGCGACGGCAAGCCCGACCTGGTGGTGGCGGACGATTCGACGCTCAGCTACTTCTACCTGAACCGCGGCGACGGAACCTTCGAGGACGACAGCTACACCTCGGGATTCGGCTTGAACGAGGATGGCCGCGAAGTGGCGGCGATGGGCGTGGCCGTGGGCGACTACATGAACAACGGCCGGCTGGACTTTGCCATCAGCGATTTTTCGAGCGAAGCCGATCTGGTGTTTCGCAATGAAGGTGACGCGGGCTTCAACGATGTGTCGATGGCAAGCGGCGTGGGCAAGGTGTCCATTCCGTTTCTTGGTTGGGGCACCGGCTTTCTGGATTACGACAATGACGGATGGCTGGACCTGATGTTCATCAATGGTCACATCTATCCGGCGGCCGACCATCGCGACTGGGGTACGTCCTACGCGCAGCGCCCGCTGCTGTTCCGCAACTTGCACAACGGCAAGTTTGAGGTGGTTCCCGCGGTTGAGGGAACGGGATTGGCCGTCGTTACGTCAGGACGCGGCGCCGCCTTCGGCGATCTGTTCAACAACGGAAGGATCGACGTGGTCATCAACCCCATCGACGGGCCGCCGGTGCTGCTGAAGAACGTGAGTGACGATCATCATCACTGGGTGGAACTGAAGCTCGTCGGCGGCCCCAGGAGTCCGCGGGATGCCGTGGGATCCACCGTGTACCTTAGGGCGAACGGGCTGCGGCAGCGACGCGACGTGATGAGCGGCGGCAGTTATGTTTCCAGCAACGATCCCCGGCTGCACTTCGGTCTGGGCGACGCGACGAGCGCCGGTTTGGCCGAGATTCACTGGCCCTCCGGTGCAAAGGAAACCGTCGCGCTGCCTGCCGCGGATCGCATCTACACCATCACCGAGGGCAAAGGAATTACCGGCGAAGTTTGCGGAGGGAAGTCCTGCTCTCACGCCGGCTCAGGTCCGGTGAATCCCGGCCGGAACGAAGGCCATCCCTGAGCCGTGTCCGAGGCGTGAAAACGGCGGGGAATGCCCTGTTGCACCCTGGGGTCGCGGTGCATAACCGGCCCTCCTCCGCGCCGCCGCCTGCCAAGCCTGGCTCGGTCCAAATCGCCTGCGGAATTCTGGGATTACTCATTGTCTTTCAGTGCGATAGACAAACTTATTCTTGCGGACAATCTGCCGGCGAAACGACGTTCTTGCTCGTGCGGGCGGCGGTCGGGAGAGCGGAAAAATCTGCTTGACATTGGATTCGAGGGGGAGCTATAGTGGGCCGCTGTGGAATCGTTACCACCTGAATTGGTATCGATTCCATCTCTAAGGGCAGACAAGCCAGCCTGCGCCGACCTCCACGCCGGCGCACAAGAAGAACTGAAAGTAAAGAGCTTGGAACGACTTGAACGAGCATGAAGGAGACCCAGTGATACCCACATCCAAACCACCGGCCGACAGCCGGGGCCTGCGATCTTTCGGCTTTCCGCGGATCCTCTTGGCCCTGGGACTTGCGATTGCATGCCTGACGCTGTTGTCGCCTCGCACCGCCCATGGGCAGGCCAGCGCTGGTATTACAGGAACGGTGACCGATAGCACCGGCGCCGTCGTCGCCAACGCACAGGTCAGTATCACCAATCAGGACACCTCGCGCGTGGTGAAGACGGTGACCAGCAGCGCCGGAACCTACTCCTTCAAGGGGCTCGATCCCGGCCGGTACACCGTGACGATTCAATCGACGGGCTTCAAGAAGGCCGTGCAGCGGGACGTGACGATTGAAGTCAGCACCACGGCCAGCATCGACTTCACACTGGAGCCCGGCGCGACCACCGAGACGGTCCAGGTCACCGCCGATGAGATCGCACTGAACACCACGCAGCCGGAACTGGGCAGCACCATTGAGCCGGTTGTGGTGCAGGCGCTGCCGGAAGAGGTCTCCGGCCGCGGCCGCCAGGTGGACCAGTTGCAGTTTCTGGCTCCCGGAACCACCGGCAACACCTTCTCGCACCGCGTGAGCGGCGGCGTCGACTTCGAACAGGAGATCGTCTACAACGGCATTCCCGCGCCGCAGCCGGAGACCGAAGGCTACACGACGAACTTCAATCCGCCGTTTGAGCTGGTTCAGGAGTATCGCGTGGAGCGCTCCACCTTCTCCGCGCAGTTCGGCCTTGGCCAGGGCGCTCTGACTTATCAGATGCGGTCCGGCACCAACCACTATCACGGCGATCTATTTGAGATCAACCGCAACAGCTTCTTTGACTCCGTGGGCTTCTTCAATGGCCCGGCGTGGGGCGGCTCGAATAGGGCTCCGACCGACCACGAGAACAACTACGGCTTCAGCGTGGGCGGCCCGCTCAGCATTCCGCACCTGTGGGATGCGCGGAACAAGGCCTTCGGCTACTACAGCCAGGAGTGGTACAAGCAGAACAGCGAAGACACCGACATCTCCACTGTTCCTACCGCTCAGGAGAAGACTGGCGACTTCACGGACTTCGTCGACGCCTCAACCGGCAATGTGATTCCGATCTACGATCCGACCACCGGCCAACAGTTCCAGTGCAACGGCACCCTCAACGTCATTTGCCCGAACCGCATCAGCGCTACGTCGGCCCTGCTGATTGGCGACATTCCGAATCCTGACCGCCCGGGCAGCGGCATCGGCGGACTGGACAGCAACAAGAGCTTTACGCCGTTCATCAACCCGCACATTCAGCACGTGTGGGGCTTCGACGTGGATTACAACCTGACGCCCACGCAGAGCCTGCATTACAGCCAGTGGCGGAACAGCTTCAGCAACTACAGCTTTGACAATCATCCGCTGGTCATCCAGCCGAATCCGCTCAACAGCATGAAGTATGAGCCGGCGCTGGGCAGCGTCTTTCTGCTGAACTACAGCAACGCCCTCACGTCTCACCTGGTGATGACGGCGGGCATTGGCTGGATCGGCGAAATCAACAACCAGTACAACCAGACCAAGTACAACTTCCCGGCGGTGGCCCAGAGCGTGATTCCGACGAACATCACCTTCGACGGCCAACACGCGCCCACCAGCTGGGGCACCAGCGGCGCATGGCTGCAGTCCATCAACCGCAAGCTCGGCATCGCCGTCGTGAACAACTGGCTGTGGAGCGCCGGACGCAACACCTTCAACATCGGGGCCGAGTTCCGGCGCACCTACCAGGACGACAACGAAGAGCAGACCCAAGGCGGTCACTTCAACTTCAGCCAGCGGACCACTTCGGTGCAGAATCCGAATGATCCCAACTTCGGCAACGATGGTAGCTCGTTTGCCAGCTTCCTGCTCGGCATGCCCGACTCTGCCAACCGCAGCAACTCGCAGGAACTGCGTCTGCGCAACCTTGACCTGTCGCCGTATATCCAGGACGACATCAAGCTGTCGCCCCGGTTGACGGTCAACGTCGGCCTGCGCTGGGACATTGAGGTTCCCTTCACCGAACAGCACAATCTGATTGTCTTCTTTAATCCGGACAACCCGGGATCGAGCCCGGCGTTCGATAACATTCCTGGCGCGGCCACCCAGTTCGGCAACTGCACCGGGTGCGCCGGCTTCACCCGTGCCGATGTCCATTGGGGCCATCTTGGTCCGCGTCTCGGCTTTGCCTACAAGCTGAGCAACAAGATGGTGCTGCAGGCAGGCTTCGATGTGGCCTTCCTGGACGGTGGCGCCTATGAGTACGGCACCAACAAGGTGGCCGTCAACTATGGCAACCTGCTGGTGGGCTCGTTCACCCGGAACAGCACCGGGAGCTACACCTCGGCCTATGGGAGCTGGGACACGAACATCATGCCCAACCCGACCGCAACACCCTTCAACTCCGGACTGGGAGCAGGCAACCAGATCGACGCCTTCAGCCGGAAGGATGGCTACACTCCCTACAGCCAGCAGTGGAACGTGAACCTGCAGCGCGAACTGCCCTGGAACACCTTCATGACGGCGGCCTGGGTGGGTAACCGCGTGATTCACCTGCCCAGCCAGTTGAATCGCATCGACCAGATGGATCCGAAATATGACGCGCAGTACGGCTCTCAACTTGCCGATGTCTTCCAGCCCGGCCAGACCTCGCTGGATGGCGTGCCGCTGCCGTACACCAACTTCGTGAACGACTTTGCCGGTTCAGCCACGGTGGCTCAGGCGCTGGTTCCCTATCCGCAGTACTCGTACATCTTCAATAATTTTGAAGGCTTTGGTACGACGTATTACGAGGGCGCGCAAATCGAAGTGGAAAAGCGCTTCAGCAATGGCCTGGCTTTCCTCGCCGGATACACGCTGAGCCGGCTTTGGGACAACACCAGCAGCGGCTTCTCGAGCTTCACGGCGGGCGGCATCAACAAGTACAACCAGAAACCGGAATGGGCAGTCTCGAATTCGGATGAGCCGCAGACCCTGAAAGTCAGCGGCACCTACGAGCTTCCCATCGGTCCCGGCAAGCAGTACCTCAACAACCATACAACGGGTAACATTGTCGGCGGCTGGCAGGTGGGCTGGATTCTGGACTATGAATCCGGCACGGCCAACGGGGTCTACGAGAACGGCTCCCCCTTCCCCAACGGCTTCAACCGCCCGGACCGGAACCCCGGCGTCAGCCTGGGCACGGCGTCTTATAGCCGCGTGCGGGACTTCTTCCTGGGCAAGATAGGCAGTGCGCAGATGTATGATCCATCCGCGTTCACGCTCACACCGACCCAGTATGTGATCGGCGATGCGCAAAGGAACTACTCCGCATTGAGGAACCCCGCCTATCTGATGGAGGATTTTAACGCCAAGAAACACTTCTACATGGGAGAGCGCTTCCAGGGCATCCTCTCAGTGGATTACTTCAACGCGTTCAACCGAACCCAGTTCAACGGCCCAGATAACAATGCAAGCGATGGTACGTTCGGCCAGGTTACATCGCAAGGGTCGAACATATCGAACAGGCAAGGCCAGGTCAGCTTCCGATTGCAGTTCTAACTTCGATCGGCAATGAGCTGGCTGCAGGATTGAAGTTTCTTGTGTGCCTCCTAACACCACCGGGCTGCACCGCAGCAGCCCGGTTTTTTTTGTTCGCAGAAAGCAGCGGCATTGCAGGCGCGGCCCACTCGTGATGCGCAGCGGCATGGCGCGCTTCGTACGATTTCATCCGTGTTGGAGCCCACCAACACAACTTTGGCGGGGCCCCAGGATGGCTGCCTTTGGTGCAGATGTTCTTCTATAATCGCCTATCATGAGTTTCCATCGCAGCGCATTCCGGTTGCAGGGGTGGCCACTTCTTCTGGCAGTTCTGGCGGTCGTTGTTCCTGTCTCCAAGGCACGAGCGCTGCAGGACGGCAATGAAGTGACGCCGGCCGTTGAACAGCTTTACGCGCAGGCCAGGGGGGCCAGCGCCAAAGGCGACACGACCACCGCGATTGCCCGGTATCGCGCCATGATCAAGCTCGCGCCGCACCTGGCGCCGGCCTATAACAACCTGGGCATGCTCTACTTCAACCAGCACGATTACGTCCACGCGGCGGAGGTGCTGCGGCGAGGCCTGGACATCAATCCCAGGATGCCGACCGCGGTTGCGATGCTCGGCATGAGCTATTTCCAGCTGGGTGAGGACCAGAAGGCGGAGCCTCTGCTACGCCAGGCTCTGCGGGCCGATCCGAAGAACGGCCAGATTGAAATGATGCTGACGCACCTCCTCATCAATGCCAAGGAACTCGAGGAGGCTGCTTCGCGGCTGCGCGACTTTCTGGCGCGCAACCCCAAGGATCAGGAAGCCTGGTACCTGCTGGGCAAAACTTACCTGCAGATGTCTGAGAACGCATTGGGCAAGGTCCATGAGATCGATCCCAATTCGGTTGTGGCGCATGAGATTGCCGGCGAAATTGACGAGAGCATGCATAACTACGATCTGGCTCTTGTGGAGTACAAGAAGGCAATTGCGCTGGCGCCGAAGATGCCGGGAACCCACATGCACATGGGCGAAGCGTACTGGTACATCGGCAAGTGGGAGTCCGCGGAGACAGAGTTCCGGGCTGAACTCGAGAACGACCCTTACAACTGTCTCGCGCGCTGGAAGCTGGCCAACTCCATTCTTGAGGCGAACGACTCGAATGAAGAGGCCCTAAAGCAGCTGAATGTTGCCATTGAGCGCTGCCCGGCGCTGATGCAGGCCCGCGTGGACCGCGCGCGAGCCCTGGTGCGTCTGGGAAAGCAAACTCAGGCTCTGCCCGACCTGCTGTTGGCAGAGAAGGACAGCCCGCGCGAGCCCACCATTCATTTCCTGCTGGCGGCGGTTTACCGCGCGCAGGGAAAGTCCGCCGAGGCACGGGACGAGATGGTGACTTATGGCAGGCTACAGCGAGAGGCAAGCGCGGCGACGGCCCAGCAGGCAAGTCAAGCGGGCGCCATTAAGAACGCAGCGCGCTAGACGGATTCCGAACAGCGAGGTTTTCCCGTGTACCTGTTGCCAGCCCTAGTGTGGATGCTCACGCGGTCCGCGGCGCCCCAGGCCACACCGGTGCTCCAGGCGGACGCACAATGCGGGCAATGCCACCAGGCGATCTTCCGCTCCTATCTTCACACACCCATGGCCAACGCGAGCGGCCTCGCGATCGACAAGGTCAAGCCTGCGACCTTTATGCACGGGCCCAGTGGAGTCACTTACACGGTTTCAAGCGATCATGGAGAGGCCCTCTTGTCCTATCACGCTCCCAATGGGCCGGGGCAAATACCGCTGACCTATTTCCTGGGCTCGGGCCATCTGGGAACCACGTATCTCTACTTCAAGGGCCGCTACCTGTTTGAATCGCCGGTGGCGTGGTATGCAGACTCCAATCGCTATGACATGAAGCCGGGGTTGACTGCCATGCGAAGCATGCCGCCGCCGCTTCCCATGGAAAGCGATTGCATGCGTTGCCACATGAGCGACGTCCAACGCAGCGACCCGGGAACCATCAACCGGTACCAAGGCCTCCCCTTTCTGCATGCAGGAATCACGTGTGAAGAGTGCCATGGCGATTCCCGCGCGCACGTGCTCACGGGCGGAAAGGCGGGGATTCTGAATCCCGCGCACTTGGACCCAGAACTCCGCGACTCCATCTGCATCAGTTGCCATCTTGAGGGGGATGTTTCCGTGCAGCGAGCGGGGCATTCGGTGCTGAACTACCGGCCCGGCGAGGCGATTGGAACCTACATGGCATATTACGCTCGCGAGGGCGCGAACCTGATGGCGCGCGGCGTGAGCGAAGTGGAACAGTTGAGCCAGAGCACATGCAAGCGAATGAGCGGGGACAAGATGTCCTGCATGAGCTGCCACGATCCACATTACACTCCGGACTCGGCCTGTCGCGTGGCGTTCTACCGCAGCAAGTGCCTTGCCTGCCACAACGCGCCCCAATTCGCAAAGACGCATCATCCGGAAAACCAGGATTGCACAAGCTGTCACATGCCGCGCATCGGCGCTCGGAATATTCTTCACGTCGCCTGGACCGACCATCGAATTCTCCGTGTTCCGAGGGAATCATCGCAAGAGCCGCGCTCCACCGGAGAAGAGAGGCTCGGGCCGATTTTTTCTCCAGGAGCGTCCGCGCGCGATTTGGCCATGGCATATTACAAGGGGCTGCTCCAGGGGAATGACTCCTTCGAGGCCAGGGCGTGGAACGGATTGGAAGCACAGAAGGATACAATCCAAAACGACAAGCGCGCCCTGGACGCGCTGGGCAATCTGAGCGCGGAACGCGGGGACAGCGCTGCGGCGGAGCGGGCCTATGGCCGCGTTCTCCAACTTGATCCCAACGACCTGACCGCTTTATCAAATTTTGGAATTCTTCTGGCCAGGCAGGGCAAGCTCGCCCCGGCAATCGCGATGCTGAAAGGGGCGTTCGCGCGCAATCAGGATGTTCCGGGCCTGGCGATGAATCTGGCGCGCCTGCAATGCATGGCGCATGACGGGAACGCGGCTCGCGATACGCTGAAGACCGCACTGGTTTATGCGCCGGGGCTGAGTGATCTAAAAGGGCTGCTGGATCAGGTGTCCAGTTGCGGGTCGGCCCATGCAAGATAGCCAGACGCATGCAACGGGCCTTCATCGCGCGTTTGTCTCAGGCTTCGCCGTGTGGCTCCTGTGCATGGTGCAGGCCGTGTCCCAGCAATCGCCCGACCCTCTGGTGGAGGCCCGATCCCTGGTTGCGGCCGGAGAGTTGCACAGAGCGGATACGCAATTGCGCGCCGTTCTTTCCGCCCATCCGTCTTCGGCCGATGCTCATTTTCTGCTCGGCTATGTCTTGTTTCGCGAGCAGCGGCCAAAGGACTCGCTGGCGGAGTTCACCGCGGGCGCGGCGCATGCGCGTCCACGCGCAGACGATCTGAAGATCGTTGCATCGGACTACGTGATGCTTGGAGACTACGGCGACGCGGACAAGTGGCTCACGCAGGTGGTTGTCGCCGCGCCGGACGACGCGGACGCGTGGTACCTGCTGGGACGCACCAAGTTCAACGAGGACAACTTTGCGGCGGCCGCATCCTGCTTCCAGCGGGCATTGGCACTGCGCCCGAACGACATCAGGGCCGAGAACAATCTGGGGTTGGCATGGCTTGAGACGAGCCAGACCGGGAAAGCGAAGTCAGCCTTTCAAGCGGCGATCGACTGGCAGGGACCACATCCGCTGGATGCGCAGCCGTTCCTGAATCTCGGCACGCTGCTTGCCGACGAGGGCAGCGCGGACAAGGCCATTCCATATCTCCAAAAAGCGTCATCGCTTGCGCCGGACAATCCAAAAGTCCATGAGGAGCTGGCAAAGGCGTACACCCGTCGCAGCGACTGGCCGATGGCGCAAAGAGAACTGGAGTTCGCCGTGAAACTTGCGCCCAAAATTTCGGCTCTCCATTTCAAACTGGCACAGGTCTACCGCAAGGAAGGACTGCAAGAACGCGCGGAAAAAGAGTTCGCCATCTGCGCGCAACTGAACAGCACGCACTCCTCCGCGGAAACGCCCAATCCGCCGCGTTGAGGTGGGGCGAAGAAGGACTGTGTCTCGGCATGAGCCGCTCTTTTCGCCCGGCAGATTCAAGCGGCCGGCTTTTCCTTGAATGGTATCGTTTCCAAGTCTATAGTGGTTGCGGAGCGCCTGCACTGGTCACTCCCCTGTGCCGCCGCGGCCGCGCACAAGCACGGCGGATCGACTCACAGTCTCCTACGCGATCAGGTTCTTCACGTATACCGAGTAGCGCTCATCCATGATCTGATTGAGCGGCACAAGCGTGTGAATCGGCTCGCGTCCTTTGGTGCGAAACAGCAGCGGATACTTCCGCGTGCCTTCCGCGCGCTCGAACCAGATTGCGTTCGGGTCAGGCGCAGGCGTTTCCATGGGCTTCCCGTCCGGTCCGCGGCGCATATGCGGACGCAAGTCCACGGTGGGCATCGGATAGCCCTCGCCCCATGGGCCGGAATCGCCATAGATCATGTCGGTCGTGAGCGCCTCGGTTCCCTGCAGGGCGGCAAGCACCAGGGGCCCGTACATCGCAGCCTGCACCTGCTTGTCGTCTGGCGTTGTAGAGACATGGAGCGTGAGCGGCATTTCGAAGGTGACCACGTCGCCGGCCTTCCATGCGCGGTTCAGCGTGATGTAAGTGGACGGCGCGGCGGTCACGTTCTGCTGTTTTCCGTTCACTGTATAGATGGCGTCCTGCGTGACCCAGTAAGGCACACGAATCTTCAGCGCCGTGGGCGCGGACGGCGTGCTTTCAACTGTGAGGGTTACGCGGTCGTCTTGTGGAAACTCGGTCGTCTGGCGCAGCTTGAATCCGCGCTCTTTCCAGTCCAGCGTGGAAGGGACAAAGAGATTCACGTAAACGGACTGGTCGTCGTGAAAGTAGATCGAGTTGTTCAGCTTGGAATACTCCTCTGAGCCTGTGCCGGTGCAGCACCAGAACGAGTCGAACTCGGTGCCAAAGGTCTTGTACAAGCCGGGCTTCAGCGACACGTAATACATCAGCATTCCGTTACGGTCCTGCGTGCCGTAACGCACGTTGTAGAGCGTACGCTCGTAGTAATCGAAAAATTTCGGGTCAGGGTTCTGCCCGTAAAGATGACGTGCCAGCTTCAGCATGTTGTAGGAGCAGCAGCACTCTTCGGCCGCGGGGCCAAGCTGCGAGGCAATGGCGTCCGGCGCGTGCCAGAATTCGCCGTTGCTGGTGCCGCCGGTGCAATAGATGTGATGGCCGGTGACCATCTGGTAGAAATTCTGGCTGATGTTTCGGTAGCGCTCGTCGCCGGTCAGCTCATAGCCGCGCGCCGCGCCGATCACCTTGGGGATATTGGTGTTGGCATGGTTGCCGCCGAGCATGTCCTTGTCTTCCGCCAGCGGATCAAAGATTTTGTGATGCTCGAAACGGAATCCAAGCTCGCGGTACTTGGGATTGCCCGTAAGCGCATACAGGTTGAATGAAGCCTCGTTCATGCCGCCCTGTTCCACCAGCAGGGCGCGCTGCCAGTCGTCCGCAGTGAAGCTCATCGCATAGGTATAGGCCCAGTCAGCCATGCGCGAGGCCATTTGCAGGGCTTGCCTGTTGCCAACATGCTGGTGCATATCAATGAGGCCGGCCATGATTTTGTGATAGGTGTAAAAGGGCGCCCACACGCGTTCATGCTTGCGCAGCCGGTCGTAAAACGTGGTGGGATAGGCGCCCAGGTATCCGTCCTTCGCCTGGCATTCAGCCAGCATGCTCACCAGCTCATTGGCCTTGGTGGCAATAAAGTCGTCGCCGGTGCTGGCCTGCATCAACGCGCATGAAGACATGTAGTGGCCAACGTAGTGGCCGCGCAACTCGCAGGTCGGGGCTTCCCATCCGCCCAGCGGGTCCGCATCCGTGGGGATGCCCGCAGTGACGCGGAAGTTATACGCGAGCCGCTCATTGGGAAGCGAGTAGAGAAAGCTGCGATTCAGCTCCATGGTGTCTTTCCAGAAGCTGGGCAGCAGCCGGACCTCAGGCATTGCAAACGGCTTTGCGTTCCACTTCACCTTGGCCACCGCCGCATCCACCAGGGCATGGTTCGCGATATCCCGGCCGGCAGCCGCCGGGGCTGCTTGGCCGCCGCGCCCCAAAGCGGCCGCATGTTTCGGCAACAATGCCGCGGCTCCGGTGATTGCGGCGCTGCCAAGGAACTTTCTACGACTCAAATTTCGCTTCATTGTGTACTCCCTTGTGCGAACAGATTTATTATCAACCCCTGCGTTCAACGCCGGTGTGCGAGCCTCTTGCGCTTCTTGCCGGAATTTCGGCTTCCGACTCCTTCAACTCGTCGTTGCAATCACGCGAAAATGCCGCTGCCCTTTCGTGGCGAAGATCGCGGCGTCCGTATGAATTCCGCCGGGCTTCACCGATTCACCATTCACGGTGAGGCTCACAAGGGTTCGATCTTCCGGCACGCGAAACGTCACCTGCAGCTCCTCAGGCCGCTTCCGATCTGCCGAAAGGGTCACATTGGCGACCAGTTGGTTTTGGCCTTGGGCCTCCATTCGATAGTCGACGCGGCCCCAGCGCGTGGGCGCCTGCTCAATGCCAATGGGTTTGTCCTGGGCCAGCCAGCGGCGCGGGATCGCGCGGCCAAAGTGCAACCTGTCTGCGTCAGGATCCTCAAAGACCAGCATCCAGCGCACTAGAAGCGGAATGGTCTGCTGCGCGGGGATGCAAAACAAGGCTCCATCGCCCGTGATCCCGGAGACTTCTCCTGCCGTCCAACTGCCGCGCGAGTGGTCATGGTAGCGATGGGAATAGAGGAACAGCAAATACTCCTCAATGCGATCCAGCTGCAGCAGGGCCGACGCGTACCCGTATGAGATGAAGCCGAGGATGTCCCGGCCGTTCGGGTGCGGACGCTCGACATTGGCCACCACACCAAGGGTTGTTGCGCCGTAAGCGCGCATGCAGTCAATCACGATGCCCGACTGCTCCGGCGTGAGCACGGCGGGCTGCAGCAGCTCCGCATAGCAGCGATGTACCCATTGCTGCGGACTGGGATGCTCCTGCTGCAGGGATTCACGAAAGGTGAGGGAAGCGCCGGGCATGGGACCTATATAAGCAGGACGCATCTCGCGCCGGATGCTCGCATCGAGGCTTTCGAGCAGGCGTGTGTGGAGCAGCTTCGAGCGGTGCGACCATGCGGATGCTTTTCCAGAGTCCAGCCCCTGTTCGCGCCACACTGCGGAAAGATCGCGCCAACCGCGGACGGCAAACGCGCTGTTGCCGAAGTAGGGCCTCCACCACACTGCGGGGTCGGGCGCGAGGCAGGAATCCGATTCGCACCACCCGTGGATGAGGCCGTAGCCGGGGTCGTTGTGAGAAAGCTGAAGAGACGCATCGTGGAGCTGCTCCAGAAGGGACGCTATGGCTTCGATCTTTTCTCTGAAGTTGCGCAGCAGAGCGGCATCGCCCGTATAGCGGAAGTAACGCGCGACGAGCGAAAGCATCAGCCCATGCTGCCCCGTCTCCGGCCCGCGCATGTTCACCAATCCTTCCTCATTCACAAAATGAGTGAAGTACTGGTTGAGAACGTCCCGAGCCTGCGCAAAGCGCCCGCACTCAAGATTGGCGTAAAGCGACATGGTGAACGTGTCCTGGAAGCCGTCATATTCCGGCCCATAGTAGTCACGATCCACCGCGCCATACTTCGGGTAAACGCCGCCGGGCCGTACAATCAGCTCGCGCGCGAAGGCGTGTTGCGCCATGTTGCTCCAACTCGCGTCCGGCAGGCTGAGGCCAACCGCATCGTGCAGTTGGCGATCCCAGTACTCGGCAAACTCCAGCAGCGCACGATAGAACTCGGCGGCTTCAGGGTCGTGGCGCCGACTGGTATACGCCGGGTAGCTGTAGCCGTACACGGCCTTCGCAATCGCTCCGTTGCGAATCTGCACGGTGCGGTGCCAGGTCTGCACGATGAAGCGATCGCGCGCCAGCACATCGCCAAAGGTGATGGTCTCAAAGTAGGAGCCGTCGTCGCCCGGCATCACCTTGCGCACTGCAGGCATCCATCCGCCCACCAGCCCTTCGTGGCGCCGGCGCGCCCTTTCATTGGTGAGCTCGGGAAAGTATTGGATGGGATGATAGGTGCGCGTGTTGCCGGCGGGGTAAACGGGCATGGTGTCGTCGCACTCGCGCGTGCCGACAATGGTGTTCCAGCGCGGCCGGTAGCCGCGCCCACGCGGAGCTGCGGAGTCCATGGGAGGCGCGGCGCGGCGCACTTGGTCTTCATCCGGGTCTCCATGCGCAAGCAGTTTGTCCGCCAGAAGGTCAGGTGCAGACATCCCAATCTGGCTTAGCTCAAGGCCAAGATAGGGCGGACCAGCCTCGGCGAAGACGGCTTCGCCGTTCCGCGGCATCACGCGTGCAGCGCCGGATGCGGAGACGAAGGTGAGGGCGCCGTCTCGTGTACGCAGGTCCTCATAGACGGTCCACTCTTCACCGTCTCTCAGAAACGTGCAAAGGCGCAGGTGGCCTTCCACGGAGGCGGACGCGCTGGCGCCGCGCAGTTGGGCGTGTGGAATGGGCGTATGGGTTAGCGCCTCGGCCGATACGGCGAAGGTGCGCATGGCTGCTGTACCGGCGACTACGGATTGTAGAAAACGTCTTCTGTCCATCTCGCAACTCATTGCCTTTGGGGCAAGTTCTTGACTCGCTCCTCCGGAGCTGTGCAGGATGCTTTTGTCGTGCGGCTTTCAGGGAATCTCCGTATGCGCTGAGTTATACAGCATTCCTCAGATGTATACAACATCGTATGCGCAATTGCCATCTGTTTTGATGGGCGCTTTTGCTAGAATGACCCATGCTCCGCGTACCGATAGTCGCCCTTGCCAGCGCGGCAGCGCTTCTTTGCCTGGCGGCGCGAGCTCAGCTTGCACCCCAGCCCGCTGCAATTACCGCCGCGCATGCTGCAACTGGGGCGAGCCCAGCGCCGCTGGACGCGGTCGCCGACGCGCAGACCGAACTGCAGACCGGTAGCAGGCTGACCCGCGAAGGCTTTCTTCAGGACGCCATTCCTCATCTGCTGGCCGCCAGGCGAAAGGGGATCGCGCCTTACGCCACAGGCATCAATCTCGCCATCTGCTATCAGGGCACCGGTCAATATAAGAGCGCCGTCGAAATCCTGCGCGAGCTGGAGGCATCAGGCACGGCGACGGCGACTGTCTACAATCTGCTTGCCCAGGCCTATCTCGGCAATCGCCAGCAGCGGGAGGCCTGGCAGAGCTTTTTGCTTGCCGCCGCGGCAACGCCAAAGGACGAAAAGCTTTACGCCTTTATGGCGGACGCCTGCACGGACCAGGGGGACGACTCGTTGGGATTGACGATTGTGAACCGCGGCCTTGGGGAGCTGCCGGATTCGGCGCGGCTGCACTATGAGCGGGCGGTTTTCCTGGCGCGGCTGGGAAGTCTCGAGGAGGCGCGGCCGGAGTTTGACCGGGCCGCCGACCTTGCGCCTGACGGCTATATCGGATACCTGGCCAAAGTGCAGAAGGCGCTCTATGACGATGATTTCGCAAAGGCCGACACCATTCTGCACCAGGCGATTCGTGCCGGCCACAGCGATTTCCGTATGCTCTCTCTTCTTGGAACGGTCTTATTGCATGAAGGGGTTGCGCCGGGCGAGCCGAGATTTGCCGAGGCGCAGGCCGCCCTGGAAAAATCCGCGCAGGAGCGCCCCGATTACTCCGCCACGCAGATCGCGCTGGGCAAGGTTTACCTGATGGAAAACCAGCCGCGACAAGCAATCGAACATCTCGAGATTGGACGAAGGCTTGAGCCGGACAACCCCGCGGTTTACGCAACCCTGGCCAGCGCGTGGGAGAAACTGGGCGACCGCGAAAAGGCTGTTGCCATGCGCAGGCAGATCGGCAGGCTGCTGGCTCAGAAGGCTGCCAACGGGGCTTCGGCGAAGCCCTGAAACGGCGTCTGTGGGGAGCTCATTCGCACCAATTTGAGGGTCTGTTAAAATCCTGTTCTTGACAATGCATACAATTTGACATACAACTTTAAACACAAATAAGGCCGGCCTGACTTCCCCCCCATTTTGACCGGTTTTGTTCGGCAATCCGGGCTCGGTGCAGTACACCAGGGAATCACTTCTCCAGAAGCAGACTCGAAGAGCATTCCCTGCGGAAAACGTTTCATAACTTCAGGAGGACAGATACATGAAGAGGCGTGGCTTGCAGCGGATGCTCCTCGTCGCGATCGCGCTTGGTTCCGTTTTGGCGATTGTTGGCCACCGTGCCGTGGCCCAGTCGGGTTCGCAAGGACAGGTGGAGGTAACGGTTGAAGATGCCTCGGGCGCTATTGTGCCCGAAGCAGCGCTCAAAATCACCGACCTGCGCACAAATGATACCCGGACGGCCAAAGGAAGCCACAGTGGCACCTATACCTTTGTCAACCTGCCGATTGGCCTTTACCAAATGACGATCTCCGCCAAGGGATTCGCCACCAAGATCTATTCCTCAGTATTGGTGGAATCATCGCGGACGACTTCTGTGATCGCGGCCTTGTCGGTGGGTGAAACAAGCCAGACTGTCCGCGTGGATGCGGAAGCCTCGCCCCTGCTCCAGACGACTTCCAACGAAATTAGCACTGTGATCAACATGAAGCAGATCCAGGACCTGCCCGTCAATGGCCGCGACCTCACCGCTCTGGCGACAATTGTCCCCGGATACAGCGGCGCCGGCGGCCAGGGCACGTTCAACGGCCTGCCTATCATGGACCAGGGCAGCAGCCTCAACGGGATGGTCGGCAACTCGTCCCGCATGAAGTTCGACGCCAATATCACACCGGCCGTTTCGCCCCGTCTCGAGGACATCGAGCAGATGAGTGTGCAAACCGACCAGCTGGGTCTGAATTCCGGCTTCGGGCAGGCTACCACCCAGGTTACGTTCGTCTCACGCCGCGGCACCAATCATTTCCACGGACGTGTCTTTGAGGATTTCCGCAACGACGGACTGAACGCCAACAGCTGGCTCAACAATGCTCTGCAGAATCCCAAAGGAAAACTGATCGAGAATGACTTCGGCGGCAGCGTCGGCGGACCCATCATCCACGACAAGCTCTTCTTCTTCGGCACGTATGCTATGCGCAAGATACCAGGCAGCTATCTCGCCACCAACGACGTCTTCACCTCTGAAGCGCAGCAGGGCAATTTCACTTACACGGGGACGGATGGACAGACGCACACGTATAACCTGTTGACGATTGCCCAGAACAGCGGTTTGGGCATCCCGTACGCGGTCAATTCGGAGGTTGCCACACAGTTCTCGGCCATCAACGCCAGCCTCAGTTCTGGACACCTTGGCACGGCGTCCGATCCCAACTACCAGGAGATTGGCTGGAATAATTCTTCGGCGGAGACGGATTACTACCCGGTCGCGCGCATCGACTACACCCTCTCGGAGAAGGCCAGGATGTATCTCTCCTGGATGATGTCGCAGTACTCTCAGCCTGGCAATTCGGCGCCTACCTTTCCCGGCAGCGGTTTTGCCAATCAGACTGCCGGCAACCAGACGAAGAACTTTACTGGTTCCTATGGCTTCAATTACATCTTTTCGCCGCGGCTGATCAACCAGTTCAAGGTCGGTTATCTTTACGACGCCACTCTCTACGCCTACAACGCAGCGCCGCTCTATACGACCGAGCCAACCGTGAACTGGAACTATCCTGGAGCAAGTGGCAACATGTCCGGCCAGACCTATCAGTTGCCGATCGATACCTATTACCCCATCTGGGACTTTTCTGATTCCATGACTCTGCAGCGTGGACAGCACACCTTCCAGTACGGGGTTTCCTGGTACAAGGAACAGGACCACTACTGGAATCCGCCGGGAGGTTTCTATAACTACAACTTTGGCCTGGCAACCGGCGATCCCGCGATTAACGCATTCACGAACTCAGGAACCAATCCGACACTGCCCAATGCCAGCAGCGCCGAAGTGGCGAAGGCGGATGCGCTGTATGCGATCCTGGTGGGCAGACTCAGCGGCGTCAACGGAGAAAACGCCTATAACATCAAGTCGCAGCAATACGCCGCTACCGGCACGATGAGCGAATATCCGCTGGACGAGGTGTCCTCGGCGTGGAGTCTGTTCGCTGAAGATTCCTGGCGGGTGACTCCAACGCTGACCCTCAACTACGGCCTGCGGTGGGATATATTCGGCCCCGAGGAGGATCTCACCGGTCAATACCATTCCGCGGATCAGGCTTCCATCTACGGCCCCACCGCCGTCGGCGACCTGTTCAATCCCGGCTCCCTCAAGGGCAATCTGAATCCCACCATTTCTGTCCACGCGCAGCCGTACCAGCCGTGGAAGGTGACGCCTCAGCCCGCATTCGGTTTCGCGTGGAATCCGCGGCCGAGCGACGGCGTGTGGAAGACCCTGCTCGGCGGCGGCAATACAGTGATTCGCGGCGGATATGCGCTGCGCCGGTTCACCGAGCCGTACCAGTACTTCTGGGATTTTGGCACCGACTATGGACAGTTCTACTACCAGCAGTTCAACCTCCTCGCGAACAACACGGGCCAGACGGGAACGTTCGCTCCCGGCAGCCTCTCGATTGGCGACACGCTCCCTGCACCGATTCTGTCGCCCCAGTCGTATCAGGCGACGGCGCCCGAGTCGGAATTCACGTATACGGGCGGCCCTGGGGTAAACGGCATTCAGCCCAACCTCAACGAACCCACTTCAGAATCCTGGAACTTCGGCATTCAGCGCGGACTCGGCCATTCCATGGCGCTGGAGATCCGCTACAACGGCAATCACACCCTCCATCAGTGGATTGCCATCAATCCCAACGAGGTCAACGTCTTTGAAAACGGATTTTTGACGGACTTCAAGAACGCTCAGGCTAACCTGGCTGCGTCGGGAGGCACGTCCTTCTCCAGCAGTTACGGCAACGCGACGCCAATTCTCGATGCAGCCTTCGGCGGACAAAATGCCTCCGATTACACCAACACTCAGTACATCAATTATCTGAACACGGGCCAGGTGGGAGCGATGGCCAGCGTTCTTTCCGGCATCAACGGCACCGTACCGTACTTCTGTAATCTGGTGGGCGCCGGCTTCTCGCCCTGCGCCTCGAACGCAGGCTATACGGGCGCAGGTGCGGGTTACCCGATTAACTTCTTCCAGGCCAATCCCTACGCCTCGGGCAATGGAGGAACCGGAGAGCTGGTTTCCGAAGGCTACTCCAATTACGACGGTTTGCAGGTCGATCTTCGCCAGGCATCCTGGCACGGTCTGCAGTACGACGCGAATTACACCTGGAGCCACACTCTCGGTGTTCAGTCCGGCAATCAGTGGACCGGCGCCTTCAACGCCTTCACCCTGCGCAATCTCAGGCAGAGCTACGGGCCCACGATATTCGACATCCACAATGTCTTCCACTCCAGCGGCACGTACGATATTCCGGTTGGTCATGGGCGGACATATCTGGACAACAACCGGGCGCTGGACGCTGTTCTGGGCGGATTCACGGTGGGAACGATCGTGACGTGGCAGAGCGGCGCACCGTCATACCTTGCCGGACAGTACAGCACCTTCAATGACTACGGCGACGGCGGCATCAATCTGCAAGGAGTGACTCCGTCTCAGTTGCAGAGTTCCATCGGTGTTCACGAGGTTGCGGGGCAGCCCTTCGCCGACCTGATCAGCTCCAAATATCTGTCCAGCGCGACCGGAGGCGGCGCTAACTCGCAATACATTGCTCCGAACATCACGCCTGGAACGTTCGGTAAGATGATCTACCTCCACGGGCCACGACAGTTCTATCAGGACATGGAGTTGACCAAGGTCATCCCCATTCACGAGGCGATGAACTTTGATCTCCAGGCCTCCTTCATCAATGTCTGGAATCATCCGGTCTTCGGCAATGCGGACGGCTTCGGGCCGTATGTGCCGGGGGCATTTAACGCGTCATTCGATACCGGCGTCCAGGATTATGGCTTCGGCCTGGGCAGTCCCACCAATGAGAATTCCGGCTTTGGACGACTTATCGAATTTCGCGGAACCTTCCGGTTTTAGCTCACCCTTGCCGGACGGCTTCAAGCCGTCCGGTGCCTTTCTTTGCGGCCGCGAATTCATCCATTCGCGGCCTGCTTTACGTTGTATGCAGTGAGGCGTGATTGCGAGTATTGACGGGTATGAGGGAGCTGTTTGTGGCAGGGACAATGCAGCAGGGAATGCTGGATGGTCGCGGAGGCGGCCGCGCCCGTTGTGATTTCTTCGTGTTTGTGCTGACCCTCGCCCTTGTGGGCACTCCGAGTGCCGCTTACGGACAGCAGAACAGGCCAAACAGGGCTCCCACGCCGGGACCGATGCTCGGCGCGGGCACCGAAACGCTGGAAACGCCGCAGTTCACACTTAAACTTGTTCGCTCCTCGCAAACGGTTGCAGCGTTGCTGCCCAAAGGAGCGGGCGGCTTTGACTTCACGCCCGGCGACCGGCTCACCGCGCGCTCCCACAATGGCTACTACCATCTCGGCGACATCGACCTGAGACTGCGGACGGGCTCTGCCGGCCCATGGGAGAACGTCTCCACCGCGCTCGATCGGCATCCCGTTCTCGCGCTGCCCGCTTATGGCGACAACCTGGCCGTGGCCGACCTCACGCCCACTCTTCCAGCCGATTCGCCGCTGCACATCGTGCGCGCATGGGCACTGGACCACGGGCAACTGATCCTGCGCTTCACGCTGACAGACCGGTCAAGCCAGCCGGTGGAGATCGGATCCCTCGGCATTCCGATGATCTTCAACAACATCCTCACGGATCGTACGCTGGCCGAGGCGCATGCCACCTGCAGCTTTTACGATCCGTACATTGGCGAAGACGCGGGCTATCTGCAGGTGACGCGGCTGAGCGGCCACGGGCCCGTGCTGCTGGTTGTGCCGGACGGACACACGCCCTTCGAGGCTTACAATCCCATCCTGAGCGAAAGGCCCGGCACGCGCGAGATGGCGCACGATCCCACGCCGCGCGGAATCACCTTCGAAGGGTTTTACGAATGGATGGTGCACAGCGCGGCCTACCAGGAGAACGAGTGGAAGAAGGCGCGGCCGTGGAACCTGCCCACCAGCGCCACGCTGCGGCCGGGGCAGTCGCGTGTCTATGCGCTTCGCTTTCTGCGTGCCAACTCCGTTCGCACCATCAACAAAACGCTCGCCGCCAACCACCATCCCGTTGCCGTGGGTGTGCCGGGCTACGTACTGCCGCAGGACATGGTGGGGCATCTCTTCCTTGATTACTCTGCGCCGGTTGCATCCATGAAGGAGGACCCTGCCGGAGCCATCGCGATTCGGAAGACACATGCGACGCCAGGCGGCTGGCGTGATTACATTGTGCGCGGCAAAACCTGGGGGCGCGTGCGGTTGACGATTACTTACCGCGACGGCATGCGGCAAACGGTCAGCTATCGCGTCATCAAACCCGAGGCCGATGCTGTTGCGGACCTGGGGCATTTCCTAACGACGCAACAGTGGTTCACTGACGCGCACGATCCCTTTCATCGCGCCCCTTCGGCCATCACTTACGACGACGAGCCCGGACGCCAGGTGACGCAGGAAGGCAGGGTGTGGATCGCTGGGCTCAGTGACGAGGCCGGTGCGGGCTCCTGGCTGGCGCTGGCGATGAAGGAGTTCGTCGAGCCCGACCAGCAGGAGGTCGACAAGCTCGAGAAGTTCGTCGACGGAGTCCTGTGGGGTGGAATTCAATACAAGGACGGGCCTGAGAAATATGGAGTGAGAAAGAGCCTTTTCTACTACCAGCCCGAAGCCTTCCCACTCGGATTCTATTCGAGCAGCGAAAACTGGAAGACCTGGGCGAGCTGGAATAAAAAGCAGTCGGAAGCGGTCGATCGTTCGTTCAACTATCCACACGTCGCATCCGCTTATTGGGTCTTGTATCGGCTTGCCAGGAACCATCCCGGCCTGGTGACGGATCACTCGTGGCAGTGGTACCTGGAGCACGCTTACGAAACCAGCATGGCCATGGTGCGGTTCGCGCCCTACTACGCGCAGTTCGGGCAAATGGAAGGAGACATCTTTCTCGACATCCTTGCCGACCTGCAGCGCGAAGGGATGAATACGCAGGCGGAGCAGCTTAAAGCGGTCATGCGTGCGCGTGCCGAGCACTGGCGCCAGGAGGAGTATCCCTTCGCAAGCGAAATGCCGTGGGATTCCACCGGCCAGGAAGAGGTGTACGCCTGGACGCGCTACTTCGGCTTCGAGAACAAGGCGCAGACCACCCTCTCCGCCATCCTCGGTTACGATCCAACGGTTCCAAGCTGGGGATACAACGGTAGCGCGCGACGCTACTGGGATTTTCTTTACGCGGGCAAGGTACGCCGGCTCGAGCGCCAGTTGCATCATTACGGTTCCGGCATCAACGCCATTCCGCTTCTTGCAGCGTACCGCAGCCATCCAGACGATCTTTACCTGTTGCGCGTGGGCTATGGCGGAACCATGGGCGAGCTGACTGACATCAACCAGAGCGGCTTTGCGTCGGCGGCCTTCCATGGATTTCCTGACATGCTTGCTCCCGATCCCTACTCCGGCGACTACGGCCCCGGCTTCTGGGGCTTTGCCATGAACACCGCAACCTATGTGGTGCACGATCCCACCCTGGGATGGCTCTGCTTCGGCGGCAATCTTCGCCGGCAGGAAGGCCGCATTCGCATTCAGCCGCTGGACGCAGCGCAGATGCGGCTTTACATCGCGCCCGCCGGCCTGTGGATCACGTTGGATGCGGGCCGCATTCGCGAAGCCGTTTACAATCCCAGTACGGGCGTGGTGAGCCTGAGCCTGGACTCGGCGAAGGAAGAGACACCGGTGGCCCGGCTTCGGATTGCACAGCCGGCAAGAATTCCGGGCGTCGGCCACTACAAGCCGTCCGGTTCGCTTCAAACAGAGCGCGGCGCGTGGCTGGTTCCACTAGGCTCCGGATCGACCGTGGTCGTGCTGCGTGCCGGCCGAACGAAGAGAGATTGACCGCGCGAAAGGAGTGAGAAAAGTCCATGACAGGCTGCCATTCAGCGAGGGGGCTTGCTCTGGCCGCCTGCGCCGCCCTGTTCTGGGTTGCGCCACTCCATCCGCAGTCGCATGCCGCTAGCTCTTCCCCCGCGGCAGCGGTGCGGCAAGGTGTTCAGCTTGTGGAAAGTGGCCATTGCGCGCAGGCGTTGCCGCTGCTCGAACGCAATCTCCCGCGCATCACAGAGAAATCGCTTCGCTATCAGGGCCGGATGGCCGCGGTGCGCTGCGCCATGGCCGTGGGCGACGAACGATCCGCCGCGGACAACCTGTTTCAGCTGCAGCAGGAGTCGCCTGGCGATCCTGAAATTCTCTTTGTGCAAACGCATCTCTTCTCTGAGATGGCGATGCGTGCCGCGCGCGAGCTGCAGGCGAAACATCCTGACTCTTATCAGGCGCAGCGGTTGCAGGCGGAGAGTCTGGAGTCGCAGGGCAAGAATGAGAAGGCTTCCGCGATCTATCGGTCGATCCTGAAAAATCATCCGAAGGTTCCCGGAATCCACTATCACCTTGGCCAAATCGCTCTGGCCGAAGCGGGAGACTCAGGGCCCACGGATGCGGCCCGCCAGGAATTCGCTGAGGAGCTCGCGGTAGACCCGACGAGCGCCTCGGCGGCGTTCATCCTGGGTGAGCTGGCACGGCGCAAGGGTGACTGGAGCGAGGCCGTCGAGTATTTTACGCGCGCATCGCATCTCGATGTCGGCTTCTCTGAGGCGTATCTGGCGCTGGGAATGTCGCTGGCGGCCGAGGGAAAATTTGCCGAGGCTAAACCGGCGCTGCAACATTACGTGAAGCTCGAGCCGGACGATCCGGCGGGTCACTATCAGCTCGCGGTGGCCTATGCGCGCACGGGCGACCAGGCCGCCGCGCAACGCGAGATGGCGCTGCAGGCGCAGGCGACCGCGCGCAACAAGGCCTCGGATACAACGCAGGGACACGCCGTTCAGCCATGAGATACATCGCCGAACACGGGCCGCTAGCCGCGTGGGGGTGGGCCTGATGGTTGCGAGTCGCCGCCGAATTTCGACGCCTTTCACCCGCAGAAGCTTCCTGGCCTCGGCCACGGCGGGCGCAATGGGCGTTGCCGCGCCGCGCATGGCCGGCGCGCTGGGTGCATCGACGCCTCAGCCCTACTTTCGTGCGATTCCCGCGACGGAAAGCGGAATCCGCTGGACTCACACCGCCGGTCTCTCGCCCAACATGTATCTGCCGGAGACCGTTGGCGCGGGTTGTGCCTTTCTCGATTACGACAATGACGGCTGGATGGACATTTATCTCGTCAACAGCGGGCCGTGCGATTTTTATCAGGCGGCGAAACCGCTCCGCAACGCACTCTACAAGAACAATCGCGACGGTACATTTACCGATGTAACGCTGAAGGCCGGCGTTCAGGGCAGTGCGTACGGAATGGGCGTTGCCGTTGGCGACTTCGACGGCGACGGCTTGCCGGATATCTATCTCACGCAATATCCGCGCAGCATTCTCTATCACAACAATGGTGACGGCACGTTCACTGACGTAACGGCAAAAGCAGGAGTGGAAGCCGCCGGATGGGCGACGAGCGCCGTCTGGTTTGACTATGACAACGACGGCCGGCTCGATCTCTTCGTCTGCCGCTTCGCGGACTTCAGCAAACAGAAGAATGTCCGTTGCGGAACACCGGGCGACTACTACTATTGCAAACCGAACGTTTACAAGCCCACGGCGAACTGGCTCTTCCACAACAATGGCAACGGCACCTTTACGGATGTGAGCCGCGAGTCGGGCATTACCGCTTCTCTCAGCAAGGCCTGGGGCGTTGTGGCGGCAGACCTGAACAACGACGGGCGCATGGACCTTTTCGTTGGAAGTGATACGGCGCCGAATCCGCTCTTCCTCAATCAGCCCGGCGGCCATTTTGTTGACAACGGTCTGCTGGCCGGAGTGGCCTACAATCCCTTTGGCGTGGCCCGCTCCGGCATGGGCGTGGATGCGGCGGATTATGACCAGGACGGCTGGATGGACCTCTTTGTCGCCAACGTGGATCACGAGGTCTATTCGCTTTACCGGAACGACCATCACGGCGCGTTTGTTGACGTGTCCATGCAGACTCCCATTGGGCCGAAGACGCGCATGATGAGCGGATGGGGTCTGAAATTTTTCGACTTCAACAACGATGGCGACCTTGACCTGATCATCGCCAACGGCCATCCGGATCTGGAGATCCACAGGAATCATCCTGATCTTGAGTACCTGCAGCCCATGCTGTTGTTTGAGCAAAGCGGGGGCCAATGGCGGAACGCCAGCAAGGATGCGGGCCTGCCCTTCTTGCAGCCCATTGCCGGTCGCGGCCTCGCGCTTGGCGACTTTGACAATGACGGCGCGGTGGACGTGCTGGTGACAACGAACAACGGCGCTCCGCTGCTGCTGAAGAACCTTGCCGGCCGCCGGAACCACTGGCTGGGTGTTCGGCTTATCGGCACAAAGTCGAACATCGATGCCGTGGGGGCCAAAGTGCGCTGGCAGAGCGGCGATCTGCTGCGCCACCGCACCAAGGTTGGAGGTGGAAGTTATCTTTCCTCGCACGACCCGCGGATCGTACTTGGCCTGGGTTCGCGAAAGACCATCGACTGGCTGGAAGTGGCGTGGCCGCAGCCCGGCGGCGCAACACAGCGGTTCAGGAATCTTCCCATCGATCGCTACATCACGATTAGGGAAGGACATCCCGACTGGAAATGACTCGCCTCGGCCGTTGCCGGGCTCGCAATCTTCAGGACGAATGAGCCGCGCTGCCCGGCCGGAGCCCGCGTCCACGCAGCCGAACACGAAGCACAGCGGCGGCAACGATCAGCAGCGCGCAGATCTCCACAAAGACCTTTCCCCCATCCAGCAGGTCCGGATGACCGTCCTTCAAAAGCGGGTCCGTGAGAATGCTGTGCAGGAAAAGAAGGATGGCGGAGGGATACACCAGGTAGTGCAGGCTTCGCCATATCCGCCGCGGCATATTCAGACGCAAAAGTGACGTGACGAAAACCAGAAGGAGCAGATAAAGAGCGCCGGCGCCGGCGAGATTGATCTTTGGTTGCAGCGGCGAATGCGTGGGCCAAAGCAGGTCGACGATGCGAAAGCGTGGAGTCCGCAGAAACAGCAGAACAGCGGGATGCGTCAGGATAAAGACCACGACGCCATAGGCAGTCCACTGGTGCAGCGCAAACAAGTTGATGTGTCGATGCGGCCAGTGGCGCGCGGGGCTGTAACGCAGGGAGATGAGCATGCCCACGAGCAGATTCAAGGTGACAAGTCCGGTTGCGGCGAGGCCGAGGTAGGAGCAAAGATCGAGTAAGCTCATTCGTCTCCTGGGCAACACCGGCAGCCTCAACCGCGCCGGGCAACGCTGGCCCGCGCAACGTCACGCTAAGACGGCTATCCGGACTGCTGGCCTTTGCCGGCGGCTGCACCGTTGCCCCGGCTTGCGCGAATGGCAAAGTACACCGGCACGCCGAGCGCAACAATCGCCAGTCCCGGCCAAGTGGTTGTTGGCTGGTACACAAACAGAACCACAAGAATGACTGCCGCGCCAACCATATACACGGCCGGCACAAACGGATAGCCCCAGGTGCGGTAAGGCCGATTCGCGTCCGGACGCTTCAGGCGCAGGCGAAACACCGCGCCCACGGTGAAGATGTAGAACAGCAGCGCGGCGGAGATTACATACACAAGCAGGTCGCTGTAGAGATTTCCGTATTGCCCGGTCGCTGGATCGAAGGTGCGCGGAATCACGAGGAGCACAGACCAGAACCCCTGCAGCAGAAGCGCCCATCCTGGCACATGCGCCTTGTTCAGCCGTTTTGCCACGGGAAAAAATAGACCATCCTCTGCCATGGCAAACGAGGCTCGCGCACCGGCCAGCGTAAGCGCATTGGTTGTACCCAAAGTTGAAATCATGATGGCCGCGGCCATGATGCCGGCGCCGAAGCTCGGAAAGACCACGCTGACCACCGCCGTCGCCACACGATCATCGGCAACATGCTGAATCCCTGACAGAGGCAGGGTGAGCAGGTATCCGACATTGGCAAGCAGATAAAGCACAATCACGGATACGGTTCCAATCATCAGAGACAGGGGAAGGTTGCGGCGCGGATTGCGCACCTCGGCGGCGACAAAGGCGACTTCATGCCATGCGTCAGCTGCAAACAGCGAGCCCGTCTGGGAGACGCAGATGGCCACAAACATCCCGGCCGCCGTGGCGGAGGTCAATCCTGCGGCGAGCGAAGTGACCGGATGCGCGGACCAGAGATGGTGAAAATTGGCGTGGATGGCCGCTGCATTCGCGCCCAAAGTGAGGCCGAGCAGAATCAGCGCAAGCAACGCTCCGATCTTGGCCACGGTAAAGACATTCTGGACCAGCTTGCCGTACTTCAATCCGCAGCTGTTGGTCACCGTCAGCGCCGCAATCAGCACAATTGCCAGAACCTGCGCGGTGGAGAGCGACAGCGCATAGTGGCTCGAGATGTGAATCGGCGCGATGATGTAATGCGATTCCGAGATGGACGGCGCCAGCACCGCGGTGAAGCGCGCAAAGGCAATCGCGACCGCTGCAATCGTGCCCGTCTGGATCACGGTCCACAGCGTCCAGCCATAAAGAAAGCCCATCATTGGAGAGAAGGCTTCGCGCAGATACACATACATGCCGCCGGCCTGCGGCATCATCGCGGCCAGTTCGCCGTAGCTCAGCGCGCCAAAAACGGTGAGCACGCCCGTGATCGCCCAGGCCACCAGCAGCCAGCCCGCGCTGCCGATTTCGCGCGACATTTCAGCCGAGACAATAAAGATGCCCGACCCGATCATGATGCCGGTGACGATCATGATCGAATCGAAAAGGCCCAGTCCCCGACGGAACTCGCCTTCCTGCGAATGTGCGCTATCGTTCATGGCCCGCTCCGTCATTGTGGATGGCTGCAACGGGCCATCGTGGCTCGGTTCTCGGACCATCATCGACCATGGCCGGCTGAATGGAAAAGGAGAAAATCGCGGCAACGCGCAGCGCGCATCGGGCAGACTCCACTGGCAGCCGTCTCGACCGCAAGGCTTTGCCCGGCAGTGCGCGTCGTCTCAAGAAAGAACTCCTGGATTGGAGTCGCAACAATGTATACAATCTAACATACAATTGGGAACGAACTGTGCGTGCTTTCTGTGAGATTTTCACCGAACCGCCGCCGCATGGGGTAAGCACGCGAAGCGATCCCGCAGTTGTGCGTTGTAGCGTGTCAACGGTGCGCCAGCCATTTCCAATTTTGCAGATGGGGAGCCAATCCAAAATGCCGACCAGATTCCTGTTTCTTCGCAACCTTGTCCTCTGTGCACTGTGCGTCGCTGTCTGTTGCACTCCAACCTTGGCGCAGCGCCGGCGAGGCGGCGGCTTCCCCAATACCTTCGCCTTCCGCTTTGTTGGCCCCGCGGCCGGAAATCGAGTCTCCGCAGTGGCTGGCATTCCGGGCGACCCCAGCACGTGGTACGCCGGCGCGGCCTCGGGCGGCGTGTGGAAGTCGACCGACGGCGGCAACGAATGGAGGCCGATTTTCGATCATGAGCCGGTGGCGGCCATCGGCGCGCTGGCCGTGGCTTCTTCCGATCACAACGTGGTGTGGGTGGGCACGGGTGAAGCCTGGGCGATTCGCGACATCGATGTGACTGGCGACGGAGTGTACAAATCGACTGACGCGGGCAAGACCTGGGAGCACGTGGGACTCGATCAGACGGGCCGCATCGGGCGCATCGTGATTGATCCCCGCGATCCCGAACGCGTGTTTGTGTGCGCGCTGGGACGCCTGGGCGGCCCGCAAAAGGAGCGCGGAGTCTACCGCACCAGCGACGGCGGCAAAACCTGGGAGCACGTGCTCTTCGTGGACGAGCATACCGGCTGCTCCGGCCTTGCCATGGATCCGGAAAACCCGCGCAACCTGTTCGCCGGCATGTGGCAGGTCTCCATGCACACATGGGCTGAGATCAGCGGCGGTCCGGGCAGCGGAGTCTTCGTTTCGCACGATGGTGGCGCCACCTGGAAGCGCATTGAAGGGCACGGCCTGCCCCACTCGCCGGTGGGCAAGGTGGATGTGGCCGTCGCGCCCACGGATTCCAACCGCGTCTATGCGTTGATTGAAACCGACAAGCAGGGATCGCTCTGGCGCAGCGACGATGGAGGCGCCAACTGGCACGTGATGAGCTGGGACCGGACGCTCATTGGCCGCGCCGGCTACTACATTCGCCTCGCCATCTCGCCCAACGATGAAAACAAGGTGATGGTGGCCAACAGCAGCTTTCTGGTTTCGCTGGACGGCGGCCGCACCTTTGAACCCAAGCACTGGGGCGGCGACAATCATGACATCTGGATCGACCCCACCAATGCGAACCGCTTTGCCATTTCTTTTGACGGCGGCCTCGCCATCACCACCGTGGATGGTCGTGGCTTCAACAACGTGACCCTGCCCATCGGGCAGATGTATCACGTCGCGGTCGATGACCAGATTCCCTACTACGTGTACGGAAACATGCAGGACAACAGCACCATGCGCGGGCCCAGTATTCCCATGGGCGAGGGCCCCGATGCCGGCTGGGATCATCGCATGGGCGGCTGCGAATCCGGATTCACGCTGCCCGATCCAACCGATCCGAACATCGTTTGGGCCTCCTGCTATGCCGACGAGGTGACGCGCTGGGATGCGCGCACGCATGAGGCCCGGTCCGTCGGCCCGTGGTTCCACACGCTGGACTCGGCGCCCAATCAGACCAAGTACCGTTGCCACTGGACGCCTCCGCTGGCCATCGATCCCTTCGACCACAACACGGTCTATTACGGCTGCCAGGTCATCTTCAAAACCAGCAACGGCGGGCAAAGCTGGTCCGTCATCAGTCCCGACCTCTCCACCAAGGATCCTTCGCGAATCGTCTCGTCGGGCGGACTCATTGCGGACAACCTCGGGCAATTCTATGGCGAGGTCGTCTTCGCCATCGCGCCTTCCACCGTGCAGAAAGGGCTGCTCTGGGCCGGCACCAACGACGGCAAGGTATGGTACACGGCCGATGGCGGCGCGCACTGGAACGATGTGACGAAGAACATTCCCAACCTGCCGCCCTGGGGGACCGTGACCAGCATTCAGCCGTCGTTTTTTGATGCGGGCTCGGCCTACGTCTCCATCGATTTCCATCTGGTGAACGATCGCGATCCTTACATTTACAAAACCACCGACTTCGGCAAAACATGGACGAAGATCTCCGGCGATTTGCCCAAGGGGCCGCTCGCCTATGTGCGCAACGTCTCCCAGGATCCGAACTGCAAGAACCTGCTCTTTGCCGGGACAGGAAACGCGCTCTACTACTCACTGGACGACGGCGGCACGTGGACACACTTCAATCAGGGATTGCCGCCTTCGCCCGTCACCTGGACCGTGGTGCAGAAGCGCTTCCATGATCTTGTGGTATCTACTTACGGCCGCGGATTCTACATTCTCGACGACATTACGCCGCTGGAGCAGAGGTCGCAGAAGAAGACCACTGAGGATGTTCGCTTCTTCGCGCCCCGGCCCACTTATCGCCTGCCGAGGCGCGAATTCGTCTTCCTCGACTTCGCGCTCAAGTCCGCGCCCTCCAAGCCGGCCGAACTGCAAATCTTCGACAGCAAGGGAAGCCTGGTCCGCAAGCTCACTCGACCGGCGCACGCGGGGCTCAACCGCATCGGCTGGAACATGCACTACGACCCGCCGCGCCAGGTGGCTCTGCGCACGCTGCCACCGGAGGACCCGCACATCTTCATCGAGGGGCGCTTCTTCGGCAAAGACGTTCGTCCGGTTACGCACTGGGGCATGGAAGTGATTCCCACGCCCATGGCCGCGCCGGGCAACTATGTCGCCAAGCTCACTGTGGACGGAAAGACGTACTCGCAGCCTGTCACGATTCTCATGGACCCGCACAGCCCCGGAAGCCAGGCTGATATTGAAGCTTCCGTCAACCTCCAGTTGCAAATTGCCGCCGACGTGAGCAAGACCGCGGACATGGTGAACAACTTTGAGTGGATGCGCAAGCAGCTCTCGGTTGTGGAAGCCATGCTGGACAGCGAAAAGGGCAACCCCGCGCTGGCCAAGGACGCGCACGCCATGGACAAGAAGATGCAGGACGTGGAGTACGAGCTGCTTGCCGAGCCCCTCGCCGCCAGCGACGACAAAACCTACATCTCCGCCTGGAAGGTCTACTACAACCTGCTCTGGCTCGAGGCGGAGATCGGTCCGGGCGCAGGCGACGTGGCCGGAGGAACTGAGTATCGACCCACCGATACGGACGTGGAACTCTTCCATCTGCTCGAGCAAAAGCTGGACAAGGCAGAGACGGACTACCACCATCTGATGACCGGCGAATTGCCCGCTTTCAATCGCGAGCTGCTGCAGCACAACGTGACGCCCATCCGCGGCAACGAACCATCTGAGCGGTAGGACCGGCCCGCCAAATCAGAGGCCCCGTACGCGCAAGCGGCGGGGTCTCATTTTTTGTGAGTTGAGACTACGGCTCGCGCGAATGCGCAATCGGGTCGCGCGTCAGCGTGCTGTTCACCATGCGCCAGATGCCGCGCGGGTTGGTGTTCTGCAACTCTTCCGGCAGCTCCTCCTCAGGAAATCCCTGGTAGCAGACCGGGCGCGCAAAGCGAAGAATGGCGCGTGTGCCCACCGCCGAAAAGCGGCTGTCTGAAGACGATGGATACGGGCCGCCGTGGACCATCGCATCGCACACTTCCACTCCGGTGGGGAAACCATTGAACAGCACCCGCCCGGCCTTGCGCTCCAGCACCGCAATCAGGTCGCGATTCTCCGCAAGATCGCTTGCGGTCCCCAGGATGGTCGCCGTCAGGTGACCCTCCAACTCTTCCGCGGCATGCATCATCGCCTCGCGTTTGCCATAGCGGACCACCAGAGTCGTGGGCCCAAAGACTTCCTCGCTCAGTGCCGGCTTGGCGAGGAATATTTCGATCTCTGTCTCCAGCAAAACCGCTCCGGCGCTGCACGGATCGCCCGTTGCGGTGGCCGCATGTGCCGATAGCCCTTTCGTCTTCTTTCGCGCTTCCAGCGACCGGCTATAGTTTGCGGCTATCGCAGGCGTCAGCAGCGAAGACGCACTGCTTTCGCCGGTCAGGCGGCGCAACTCGGCCAGGAAAGGCTCTGTTTCAAGCTGGTTGGGCAGGAAGACCATGCCCGGCTTTGTGCAGAACTGGCCTGCCCCAAGCGTGAATGAGCCAAAGAGCCCGCCAGCAATCGCGGCGCCGCGCTCCTTCAGCGCTCCGGGAAGAATGAAGACCGGATTTGTGCTGCCCATCTCCGCAAAGCAGGGAATCGGATGCGGTCTTTGCGCCGCGAGATCCATCAGCGCGCGTCCTCCCTTTTGCGATCCAGTGAAGCTTACGGCCTGAATCAGCGGATGCTTCACCAGCGCCTGGCCCACCTCAAAGCCCGCGTCAAACAGCAGAGAGAAAAGGCCCGCCGGCGCGCCGCAGTCTGCGATGGACGCCGCAATCACCCCACCAACAAGCTCGCTCGTCCCCGGATGCGCGGGGTGCGCCTTTACGAGGACAGGATTCCCGGCCGCAAGTGCTGAAGCTGTGTCCCCGCCCGCAACCGAGAAGGCCAGCGGAAAATTGCTCGCACCGAAAACTGCAACCGGGCCAAGCGGCCGAAGCATGGAGCGCAGGTCGGGCCGTGCAAGCGGCTTGCGATCAGGCAGCGCCGTGTCAATGCGCGCCTCCACCCACGATCCCTCTTCCACAACGCGCGCGAACATGCGCAACTGATTGCTGGTTCGCTGCACCTCTCCGCGCAGGCGCGCCTCAGGCAGTGCGGTCTCCTGTTGTGCCCGCACCGCAATTTCGTCGGCTGCCGCATCCAGCCCGTCGGCAATCGAATGCAGAAGTTGCGCTCGATGCGCCGCGCCGTTTTTGCGCCACACAAGGAAGGCCGACTGCGCTGCCTGCACCGCCCGGTCCACATCTTCCTCTGTGGCGGAGTGGAACGCGGGCTCAAAGGCTTCTCCCGTGGCGGGATTGACGGCGCGAAACTCTGTGCCGCTTTTCCCCGCGCGTTCTCCGGCAACCAAGGACACTCCTGCAAATTCCATCATTCTCCTCGCTGCGGAAAGGCCGTGCTCTTCGTCGGCGGCTGATTGGCAAGGGCCGGCTTTAAGGCCACGCGCACTGCTTCCAGTTCTGCGCCCACCACCTCCAGCCGCGGCGGACGTACGCGTGCATTGCCCGTCCCAGTCTCCTGCTGCACCTGCTTGATGAGCTGAATGAACTTCGGCACCGTGTCCATCCTCAGCAGCGGCAAAAACCAGCGATAAAGCGCGAATGCGTCTTCGGCACGGCCTTCAACCGCCGCATTGAACAGGGCTACCGACTCAGCCGGAAACGCATTCACCAGTCCCGCAACCCACCCCACCGCGCCGGCCGCCACTCCTTCCACAATCGCATCGTCTACCCCGACAAAGATCCGCAGCCGGTCGCCCACCAGCACTCGAATCGCGGTCACGCGGCGTACGTCGGTGCTGGACTCCTTCACCGCGGCAAAATTTGGGTGCTCCGCGGCAAGTTCTGCAATCTGCTCAGGAAGAAAATCCGTCCCGTAGGAGACTGGATTGTTATAAAGCATGCAGGAAAGCGGCGTGGCCGTAAAGACTGCGGCGATGTGCGCTTTCATCTCCCGCCAGTCGCCACGATACACATAAGGCGGCAGCACCATCAGCCCCACGCAGCCCGCCTGTTCGGCCATCTTTGCCAGAGCCACCGCCGCAACCGTGGAAAGCGCGGAGATGGCCGCAATCACAGGCGACTGCTTCGCGGCAGCCACCATGTTTTTCAGCAGCGTATCCTTCTCCTCGTTCGTGAGCGTTGCGGCCTCCCCCAGTGAGCCCAGTGCGATGATGCCCGTGCATCCGTTGGCAAGCAGCCACTGTGCGTGCCGCTGCATGAATGCGTAATCCACGCGCAGGTTCTGGTCAAAACAGGTTGTCATCGCAGGCATTACGCCGTACCACTTCATACTGTCTCCTTCAGGTTGTCGAAATAAGTGTCTGCCGCATCAGCCGGCTCTGCCAGCCCGGACACCCGTGCGGGAAAGATCGGAGAACGAACCGAGTCCGCCTGCCATCCGAAGAGAAATTCAGTGGCGCCCCCGCACACTCGTCCCTGGCAGGGGCCCATGCCGCAGCGCGTGTGCAGCTTGGCATCGCGCCAGTTCTCGCGCTCGCGCAGCAACCCGACGCAAACGTCTTCACAGCGGCAAACGATGGTGCTGTCGGCCGCCAGAGTGCGCAGTTGCGGATTCAGTCTGCATGCATCTTTCAGCGCGCGTACAAAGCGCAGCGCGGTCCGCCTTCGGGGAACGAGCCGTTGTACCTCCTGCGCTCGGCCGTCCGCGGCAAGCCCGGCCATCTCTCCTTCAAGCAGTGACAACTCCACGCCGCCGATGCCGGTCGGCTCTCCCGCGCACCACACTCCCGGCACCGAGGTTTGCAGCAGCTCGCCGGTGGCCACAAATCCATCTTCCATGCGGCAGCCCAGCAGCGCGGCAAGCTCCGTATTCGGAACCAGGTGGAAGCCGCACGCCAGATAGTCGCAATTCACCGTCCATCGTTTTTCGGCCCGTCTCAACTCAACGGAGCGCAGCCGGTCGTCTCCATGCGCAGCCACAGCATGGCAATTCGTGTGGTACCGGCTGCGCCGCGTGCCCCACCGATATTGGACGCCTTGCCGGAGCTTGCCCGGCTGCGCCAGCAGATGCAGCGCCAACGGCATCATTTGCCCGGCCCGCGCCTGCTCGCAGATGGCCGCAATCCTTGCTCCGCGCGCAGCCAGATGCGCCGCCACGGCCAGCAGCAGCGGGCCTGTTCCGGCAACCACAACGCGCTTGCCCGCAATCGGCAGCCCGCCGCGCACCATGGCGTCCAGCCCGCCCGCACCCATCACGTTGGGCAGCGTCCATCCGGGGAAGGGAAGAAAGCGCTCGCGCGCGCCCGTGGCCAGAATCAGGTTCCCGAATCGCAGCCTTATCGTGGTGTCTCCCGTGGCCGC
This sequence comes from Occallatibacter sp., assembly GCA_035534635.1. GTDB lineage: Bacteria > Acidobacteriota > Terriglobia > Terriglobales > Acidobacteriaceae > Telmatobacter. The sequence continues at coordinate 10,720 of DATLRP010000026.1, read as the reverse complement.
GCCGGTGCGTTCCGCCTGCAGAAGGCCGGCCTCAGAACTGTCGAAGACCTTCCATCCATGCAGACGCTCGACAGTGGAAGCCTCGAGCCTGTGCAACCATCGCCGTGCCGTAGAGGGAAGGTGCGCGCCACCGCGCCAGATTTGCCCGCCCGCGGCAGGATTGTCGTCCACCAGGCCCACCAGCCTTCCGCGTTCCGCCGCCGTTACCGCCGCCGCAATGCCCGCGGGCCCCGCGCCAATCACCAGCGTGTCGAATGCCTTCATCATGGTGCGGAGAGACCTCCCTCCGTGGTCACCTGCATGCCTGCCGCGCACAGGATCTGACAGCTCTTCTGGTGATGCACGCCGTCAATCGTCACGCGGCACTCCATGCATATGCCCATTCCACACAGCGGCGCGCGCGGCTCGCCAATCACTGACCGCCGCGTATGCGAGCCGGAGACCAGAGCGGCGCATGCCACCGTGGTGCCCGGCGCAACCTCCACGGTCACACCATCGATGGTCAACGCGATCATGCGAGCCTGCTCACTCATGCGCGGCCTCCGTCTGGTGCGGCGCAGGGTTCCCACTTTGTCGGGCAAGAAAACGTGCCGGCAAATAAGGCTCCGCGGCAATCTTGCTCTGTTCGCCGGTAATGCTGGCCAGCAGCAGCTTTCCCGTGGCAAGCGAAGTCGTAATGCCCAGCCCCTCGTGTCCCGTGGCCAGCAGCACCGACTCATCCTCGGGCCATGGACCGATAAGCGGCAGTTTGTCCGGCGTTGCGGCTCGAAACCCGGTCCACACGCGGATCGCCTGCAGCCCGCCGATGGCCGGCATATACTCCTGCGCCCTCCTCACCATCCACGCCAGCAATAAATGGTTGATCTGCTTGTCTTCGGCGTCGTACTCGCGCGAGCTCCCAATCAGCAGTTGCCCCGTTTGCCGCGGCTGCACGTTGAAGGCAACCGAGTCCGTCGCAAGCGCGTGCGCACTCTTCAGGTAGCCGAGCTCCACAAGTTGGTGCTGCGCAAAGCCGGGGTAGCGCTCCGTAATCACAAGGTGTCCCCGGCGCTTCCTGATGGGCAGCGCCGGCGTCAGGCCTGGAGCATCGGCGCCGCACGCATTCACAATGTACCTTGCGCGGACCTCGGTCCCATCCACCAGCCGCACCCTTCCTTGCCCGGCCGCTACCACTCGCTTTCCCGTCGTTGTCCACGCACCCATCTCAGTGGCCCTCTGCAACAGATGTGCCGCGGCGCACGGCGGGTACAGGACCGCATCCGAAGGGACCAGCAGTCCGCCGGCCAGTCCGGGGCGCAATTGAGGCTCGGCCTCCGCCAGCGCCCGGCTGTACAGAATTTCCGTCTGTATCCCGGCCGAGGCATACAGCTCTTGTTTGCGCCGCACTTCAGCCATCTCTTCGTCGTCCGTGGCCACCCAGATTGTGCCTCGTGCCTCAAACTCGGCCTGCGGCGGAAGCTCGGACGCGAGTTGCCTCCACAACTCCACAGACCAGCGCGTCAAGTCCATCTGCGCCGGCGAGTCATCCATCACCACAATGTGTCCCATGCCCGCGGCGGTGGCGCCTCCGCCCACTCCCGCGGCATCAATCACGGCCGTCTTCAGGCCATGCATCGCGCACTCGCGCGCGCAGGCGGCGCCCACAATGCCCGCGCCCACAATCGCGACATCAAAGCTTTCCTTCATGGGCCAATGCCCGCTCGAAACGGGTCTCGGGGGTCCAGGATCAACCGACCCTCAGAGATGATGTACGCCATGCCCGTGATGCTCGGCAAGATGCGTTCGGGGGAATCATTCACAATCTCATAGGAGCCCTCGAAGACGGTGCCGAGAATGCCTTCCTGCCTCCACAACTCTCCGGGGGCCAGTTTTCCGTCTGCGCAGAGGCAGGCCATCTTGGCGCTCGTTCCTGTTCCGCACGGTGAGCGGTCATAGGCCTTGCCCGGACACAATACAAAATTGCGGCTGTCCGCCTCCGTTGTTTCCGCCGGCTCAGACAGCTCAATATGGTCAATCAGCCCGCCGCCTTCTCCCGTGATTCCCTCCGCCTCAAGCGCCCTGCGCACGGCCCAGGTGAACTCCGTCAGCTTCTCGCAATGCTCAAGAGTCAACGGGCAGGGCTTCGATTCCGTCAGAAAGAACCAGTTGCCGCCCCACGCAATGTCGCCCCTCACCACGCCGAATCCCGGGACTTTTACCGGAACGTCCCGGCGAAAGCGGTAGCTGGTCACATTCTCCACCGTCACTTTGCCGGACGGGTGCAGGGTGGCTCCCACAATGCCCACGGGGGTCTCAATTGTGTGCCTTCCCGGCTGGATGCGTCCCAGATGCGCCAGCGTGGTGACCACGCCAATGGTGCCATGGCCGCACATGCCCAGGTATCCCACATTATTGAAGAACAGGGCACCGGCCGCGCACTTGCGGTCGGTGGGTTCCACCAGCAGGGCTCCCACCAGCACGTCGGATCCGCGAGGCTCATTCACCACGGCTGAGCGAAAATGGTCGTGCTGCTCGGCAAAAAGGCGCAGCCGCTCCCGCAAAGGCCCGGTTCCCAATTCGGGACCGCCGGAGACAACAACCCGGGTTGGCTCGCCGGCCGTATGGGAGTCGATAATCTGAATCGAGGACATAGCTCTCAAATTGTCCACAAAACTGGATACTATCTTAATCCAGGTGTAGGCACGGTGTTGAATTTTCCAGCTTTAATACAAAATCGCAAGGTACAATCCCTTGGGAGAGACGGAGCAACTTAAAAGATGGCAGTTCATGCGGCAGGTGGCGGCAAATCAACCGGACGGGCCAAAGCTGTACACGGAAACAGCTTGCGCAAGGCCTTTCATGAAATTCGCGAATTGATTGTTCATGGCCGCCTCTCGCCCGGGTCTTGGATTGTGGAAGCGGACCTGGCGCGCCACCTCGCCATGAGCCGAACCCCGGTCCGCAGCGCCCTGCACCTGCTGCAGCGGGAAGGTTACGTGATCGAGCACACCAATGCGCGCAAATCGCGCATGGTGGTCGCCCCGCTCACCAAGGAGGATGCCGCCGAACTCTACCCCATCATCGGCCATGTGGAAGGGCTGGCCGGCAGGAGTACGGCCGCCCTGCCCAAAAACCGCAGAAATGAAATTGCCGAACAGTTGCGTGGGTTCAACGAGCAATTGCGCGACATACTCGGCGGAAAAGCCTCTCGCACCGCCGGAATCTTCGACATCGATCACGGTTTTCACCGCACCATCATTGAGACCGGAGCCGGTCCCCGGCTGACCACCCTGCACAAGTCCATTGAGCCCCAGGCCGAGCGGTACTGGCGTCTTTATGCGAGCTCGATTCTTCATGACCTCCACCTTTCGGTCGCAGAACATGAGGAGATTATCGCGGCGATTGCCGCCGGCGATCCAGACCGGACCGAGCGCGCCCTGCAGGTGAACTGGGAAAACGGCTGCGGACGCCTGGCCCGGGTCATCGACATTTTCGGCGAACGCGGCAGTTGGTAGCCCTCCCATCTGCCGGAAAGCAGTCTGATCCGGAAGACGGCAATCGCAACGTGGTCGTTTTGTGACTTGACGGACGGCATGCCATATTGTACACAATTATTTAAGCGAAGTTGAGTTCCAAGTCTCTGAAAATTTCCGCTGCGCCGCTTGTCCCGTTTTTTTAGTCAGGCAGGACAGGGCGTCGCATTGGGGAAACAATCCGCGCCCGCTCAATCGGCGCGGGTTCCGGCCGCCATCCGGCCGGATGATCGTTCTTGAGCGGCCTGAGCTCAGCCTCATCCGCAGTCTGACAGGAGGAGCATGAATCCCAAACGCGCGATCTACACTCTGGTGCTTGCCGGCGTAGGCGGGCTCATTTGCGGCGCATCCGGCCAGGTCACTCGGGCCGACTATCATCGCGCTCTCAACCTGCAAAAGGAGTATGACAAGCTGGTCGTGGACTTGCCCGATACTCCCGTATGGCTTCCCTCGGGGGACCGCTTCATCTATCGGAAGAGCGTCGAGGGCGGTCACCAGTTCGTGCTTTACGACGCCGCTACACAGGCCAGGCAGCCCGCTTTCGACCACGCAAAGCTCGCCGCGGCGCTCTCCGCCGCCAGCGGAGAACATTACACCGCGCTCACTCTTCCCTTTGCGCGCTTTCGCTTCCTCAAAGGTGGGTCCGCCATGGCCTTCGAAGCCGGCGACATGGCCTGGAAATGCGACCTGAAGAGCTGGACCTGCGAAGGCCATCCCACCTTCTCCGGAGATGACTACGGCTATGACGACACGCCCAAAGCGGAGAACAGCACGAAGAAGACGATGCCTTCGCCCGACGGCAAGTGGCTCGCCTACATCCTCAATTACAACGTGAACGTTCGCTCGAAGGACGGCAAGCAGCACTTCACGCTCAGCGAAGACGGCTCCGAGGGTAATTACTACGCCTTCCGCACCATGGCCTGGTCGCCGGACTCCGCGCATCTGGTGGCCTATCGCATCCGCCCCGGCTATCACCGCGTGATCCATTACGTGGAGTCGTCGCCCAAGGACCAGCTTCAGCCGGAGACCTTCACCATGGTCTACCCCAAGCCTGGCGACGTGCTCCCGCTTCCGCAGCCGGTGCTTTTTCAGGTTGCCGCGCACACGGAAGTTCACATCTCCAACGCGCTATTTCCCAATCCCTATGATCTTTCGCGCGCCGACTGGTGGAAAGACAGCCGCGGCTTCACCTTCGCGTACAACCAGCGCGGCCACCAGGTCTATCGCGTCATCGAGGTCAACGCACACACAGGCGTTGCGCGAACCCTGATTGACGAAGAAAGCAAAACCTTCGTCAACTACGAGCCTCTGGTCGTGAACCAGTACGACACAGGCAAGATCTATCGCCACGACGTCGACGACGGCAAGGAGATCATCTGGGCCTCTGAGCGTGATGGCTGGGAGCACCTTTATCTCTTCAACGGCCGCACCGGCGCGCTCGAGAACAAAATCACCTCGGGACCCTGGGTGGTGCGCGCGGTCGATTACGTGGACGACCAGAAGCGCCAGATATGGTTTGAAGCCAGCGGCATGAATCCCGGCGAAGACCCTTACTTTGTCCACGCCTATCGCATCAATTTTGACGGCACCGGTCTCACGCCGCTCACACCTGCGCCGGCCAATCACAACGCCGTTTTTTCGCCGGACGGCAAATACTACGTCGACACCTGGTCGCGCATTGACCTTGCGCCGACGATGGCCGTCTACCGCACCTCCGATAACAAGCAGTTGGCCGTTGTGGAGCACGCCGACATCAGCAAGCTTCTCGCCGCCGGATGGCATCCGCCCACGGTCTTCCACGCCAAGGGGCGCGACGGCGTCACGGACATCTGGGGTGTGATTTACAAACCGGCGCATTTCGATCCGCACAGGAAATACCGCGTGATTGAAGATATCTATGCCGGGCCGCAGGGCTCCTTTGTCCCCAAATCTTTCACCCCGCGCATCGAGCCGCTCACGCAGTTCGGCTTTGTCGTGGCGCAGATGGATGGCATGGGCACCAACAACCGTTCGCGCGCCTTCCACGACGTAACCTGGAAAGACCTGAAGGATGCCGGTTTCCCCGATCGCATCCTGTGGCACAAAGCCGCGGCCGCCCAGTTCCCCTGGTACGACATCTCGAAAGGAGTCGGCATCTTCGGCACCTCGTCCGGTGGCCAAAGCTCCATGGGCGCGCTGCTCTTTCATCCGGACTTTTACACCGTCGCGGTCTCCAACAGCGGCTGCCATGACAATCGCATGGACAAGATCTGGTGGAACGAGCAATGGATGGGCTGGCCCATCGGCCCGCAATACGCGGCTTCCTCCAATGTCGACAACGCCTGGCGGCTCAAGGGGAAGCTGCTGCTCATCTTCGGCGAAATGGATCACAATGTGGACCCATCCTCCACGCTCCAGGTGGTGGACCGGCTGATCCGTGCGCACAAATCCTTCGACCTGCTGGAGGTGCCCGGCGCGGACCACGGCACGCGCGGCCCGTACGCCTATTACACCCGGCGCAAGACTTATGACTTCTTTGTGCGCAACATGCTGGGCCAGCAGCCGCCGGACTGGAACGCGGATCCGGTTGAGGACAGCGAGAAGTAAACCCGAAGAGTTCATGCTCTGCCGAGTGCATCGCCCGGCCGGGAAACCCAGGCAGGGTGGTTGATTGAGTCTGCGCATTGGCGTGGGTCCGCCCGCTTGTGATTGCAATTGCTAAAGAATGGAATGCGTTGGGTCGTTTGTTTGCGCACCGGTTATCTCTTTACCGGCGGCAGGTAACTGCATGGGCGAAGAGAAGTGGCAGGATATTTGCGCGATCCACGCTATAATTGCGCCACAATTCCCCCCTCGACGAACATGTCTCTGATTCGATTCGCAGATTTCGAGCTTAACGAGCAAACGCTCGAACTCCATCAATCTGGAGCTCCGGTCCGCATTCAAAAGCAGCCTGCACGGGTCCTGGCGTTTCTGTTGAACCACCGTGGTTCTCTGGTCACGCGGGAGCAGATTCGGATGGCGATCTGGGGTGGGGATACGTTCGTCGATTTTGACCAGGGACTCAACTTCTGCATCCGGCAGATTCGCCGTGCGCTGCGGGACGATGCGGAGCGTCCGCTTTTCATTGAAACGTTGCCGCGCCTGGGCTATCGATTCGTCGGCCGCATTGAGACGATCGGCGGGCGCGAGGTCGCCCCGACAGAGAAGCGCATTCGCATTGGCGTGGTTCCGATGGACAATCTGTCCGGCATCGACGAGGACTACTTTGCCGCCGGCCTCACCGAAGACATGATCTCCGCACTCTCGCGCATCGACCCCGGCCATCTGCGCGTCAGTGCCGGTCCGCGCCTGGAAAGCGGTGACGGGCTTGCCGACCAAATCCAGCTTCTGCATCGCCAGTTCAACCTGGATTACCTGCTCCGGGGGTCTGTTCGGCGCTCGGCAGACACCTTTCGCATTACCGCACAGTTGCACGATCTGCGCGACCGAAGCGTGGTGTGGTCGGAGACCTATGATCGCAAGACGGGCGACCTCATGGCCGTGCAGGAGGAAGTCACGCGGCGTGTCAGCCAGTCCCTTGCCCTCGAACTGCTGCCGAGCGCCGCCGTGGGTTCGCGCCGCTACTCCCGCTCGTCGGCCGCCTATGACGCGTATCTGAAAGGCCGCTACTTCTGGCACAGGATGACGGCTGAATCGCTTCGGCGCAGTATGGCCTATTTCAACGAAGCATTATCGCTTGATCCCGGCTTTGCGCCGGCATACGCCGGACTGGCTGACTGTTACGCGCAGATGGGATCGTTTCGCGTTGGACAGATGAAGCCGCTGGAGGCGCTCGCGCAGGCACATTCGCATCTGCAGCGGGCTTTGGATCTGGATGAGACGCTTGCCGAGGCGCACTGCACGCTGGGTTTGATTAAGAGCTGGTACGACTGGGACTGGAACGGCGCCGGGCGCGAGTTTCAGGCAGCACTGGCACTGGATCCCAGCCAGATTACCGCGTTGATCTGGCAATCGTTGCTTTTCCAGGCGACAGGACGCCACAAGGAGTCTATCGCCTCAGTGCAGCTTGCGCGCGAAATCGAACCACTCTCCACCAGCGTCAATTTGTATCTCGGTGTTGCGCAAGCCAACGCCGGGCAACATGACCTGGCGGTACGGCAACTGCAACAATGCATCGAGCTGGACCCCGGCTTCTACCGGCCGTATCTGTTTTTGGGCAGAAGCCTGGCCTGGTTCGAACGTTACGATGAAGCGATCGCGGTCATCGAAAAGGGCCGCTCACTCTCGCCGGATGGCATCGAATCCCTGGCTTGGCTCGCCTCGGCTCTTGCCGGCAAAGGCGACCGCAAACGCGCATTGGAGTTGGTGAGCCAGATACAAGCGTCAGGGGAAAGAACCGAGCCTGCCGTCCTCATCGCCGCGGTTTATGCGCGGCTGGGCATGGCGACCAACATGTTCGAGTGGCTGGAGCGGGCCGTTGTGGTCAAATCGACTCCCATTTACGTCGGCATCATCTGTTATGAATTCATTCCATACTTCAAAGATCCCCGCTACCACAGCTTTCTCGACTCGATTGGCTTGTCCCACCTGAAGAGCATTTAAGATCCCGGCGGAATATTCTGGTTGAAGCAGAAGAAATTGTCGGGGTCGTACTGGCGCTTGATCCGGGCCAGTCGCTCGAAGTTGCTTCCATAGGAGGCCTTCACCGCCGAAGCGCCTTCTTCGCCGAGATAATTCACATAGGCGTCCCGGGTGCCGAAATCTTCCAGCAGCGAAGCCAGCCCTTTGGCCCACGCCATGCACTCGCTGTCCATCGCCGGGCTTGTCCATGCAGGAATGATGTTCACGCTGTACTGCACGCGCCGCAGGCCGAATGCAGCCTCACCGGCAGGCACGCGGCTGGCCGCGCCGTGCATGTGCTCCAGAATGATCTGCGTCTGTTCGGTGGGCATCTTCTCCGCGTAGTCCACGATGAGCCGGAGAACTTCGTCGCTCAGCTCGGTGACGAACGGACACTTGAAGTAGTATCGTGCTCCGGACGGCGCCGTGAAATCCAGCATGCTCTGGACTTCGGAGTACTTCTTTTCCCCGGTCATGTCGACCACGGGTGCATGGCTCAATTGAAACTGCTGGATCGCACGTGGACCTTCCTGCTGCGGCCCGCTGTAACAAAGGGCAATGGCTGCCATGGGATGTCCGTGCCCCACCAGCAGCGCCGCATAGGCAGTCAGCTCGTCGGGCGCCGATGCAGTAATGTCGCGGTAATGCCGCAGCAAGTCCATCGCATTGGCGCGCGGATAAAGCATCACGCCGCCATGCACACTTGAAAGCTCGTGCAATTGAAACTCCAGGGCCGTCACAATGCCAAAGTTGCCTCCGCCCCCGCGGATGGCCCAGAAAAGTTCTGGATTTTCCTCGGCGCTGGCGCGCATGTGACTTCCTTCCGCGCTTACCAGATCGGCGGAGAGCACGTTGTCGCAGCTCAGTCCGTGCTTGCCCATCAGCCAGCCCAGTCCCCCGCCCAGCGTCAGCCCGGTCACGCCGGTGGTGGAGATGACCCCGCCCGTGGTGGCCAGCTGGTAGGGTTCGCACGCGGCGTCGAAGACGCCCCACTTCGAGCCGCCCTGCACCAGCGCCGTCCGTTTGCGCGCATCCACCTGCACCCCATCCATGCGTGAGAGGTCAATCATCATCGCGCCGTCGGTTACCGCCTTGCCGGCCACGTTATGACCTCCTCCGCGCACCGTCACCGCAACCCCTTCGTCGCGCGCATAACGGACGGTCCGCATCACCTCGTCGATGCTTGCCGGCCGCACGATCGCCGACGGCCTTCGATCGATCATCCCGTTCCAAATCCTGCGGGTCTCGTCGTAGCCGGCATGGTTCGGGGCAAGAATCGGGCATGCGACCGCCTGGCGCAGCCGTGCAAATTGCGTTTCGGTAAGGGTCCCGGAGGCCACGTTCATAACCGGCAGCCTAACATTCGCTCGGCCTGGTGGGAATGAGTTCTTGATGAGTTGGGCGCATCGGCAACTCAGGGCCAACTCATCTCCGGCTCATTGAGTCCCGAGGCGATCTGCCGCAGACTCCATTCGCATCACCCTCCTGAGCAGGTGCGAGCCGGCAAGTCGTCTGGCATCTGGGGAGGTCCAATAAGGAGGAATCCCATGAATCTCTGTCTCAGGACTGCAACTGCAGTTCCGTCCTTCCACCCAAACCGCATGCGGTCCCTGCCGCTGCTTCGCGGGGCGGTCTCAATTGTTGCCGTCCTCTTCTCGCTTGCTCTGGCCGTCCCCGCACACGCGGCCTGCGGTCGCATCGGCATAACCGGCATCAACAGCGTCGTCAAACTGCCGGTACTCACTCAGCCGGAACTGAAGTCCAATGTCATGCTTCCCTTCAGGGCGTCCAATGCACCCATTGTCGGGCTCTGGCACGTGATTTACACCAACTCGGGCGACAACTCCACCTTCAACAACACCTTCGACACGTGGCACAGCGACGGCACTGAATTCGAAAGCGCCTTCTTGCCTCCACTGGGTGGCAATGTCTGTGTCGGCGTCTGGGCGCAAACCGGCGCACGCTCCGTTAAGCTGCACCACGTGGGCTGGATGTTCATGGGCGGCCCTACCGACACCGCAACCAACTACTTCACGCTCGACGAGCAGGTCGCCGTTTCCAACGACGGCCAATCCTACACCGGAACCTTCAAGTTCAGGATTTACAACCTGAATGACAGCTTTACGGGGATCGAGGTGGATGGCACCATCGCCGCCACGCGCATCACCGTAAGCTGACCACGAAGGCCGGCCTCCCCCAGGGGAGCCGTGATGGCAGCTTGTCCCCCGGTTTGCCCCGGCCCAACCTTCCGCTTCAGCAACTGCATCCAACCGCTCCGCTTGCGGTGCCTCCGGCGAGCGGCAGTTCACGGGGTTTGGAAACGGCGAGAGTGACGACCCTCTTCGCTCTTTCCAGGCCCCGCGGCTGCGTTGAGCGCGGTACGTTGATCCTCGCCCGCCGGATCCTCCGCACAAATCCCCACCGCCGCACCCGACGCCCATCTAAGCCTTAGATTTTGCATAATTTGGCGTCCCCGACGGGATTTGAACCCGTGTTATCGCCGTGAAAGGGCGGTGTCCTAGGCCGGGCTAGACGACGGGGACGCTGTTTGGGCGCGGAGGGGAGGCCTAAATGGCCACATGGGCCCGTATAAAGGCTATCAACTT
>DATLRP010000025.1:0-36137 GCA_035534635.1 Occallatibacter sp. | reverse complement strand
AAGCTGATCGAAAGCGTGCGCGGGATGGTGGGGTTCCGGTAGGGGGATTCGCTTGCCTCCCGCCCAAGCGGAGCTTGGACGGGGCACCCCGAACGGCGGGGGAATGGACATCGCTAGAGTTTAGGGCGGGCCGCCTGCCTGCACAGTATCACAGGATCACAGCCGAGAAATGAGCTTTGGCCTGTGCTGCACAGGGTCACAGCTTCACAGCCGAGAAATGAGCTTTGGCCTGTGCTGCACAGTGTCACAGGATCACAGCCGCACATGGGGAAGCACGGGGAGGGGTCTGGCTGCGAGCGAGTTAGAGAGCCGGAGCAATCGTGGATACGGATGCTGTTTCTATTGTGCGGCGGGAGGGGGAAATTGTCGGCAAATGGTCGCGGAGATTTTGCCGGGTGGAATGAGGGGGTTGCGGGCTGCGTGCGGGTGTGAGGAGTTGACGGCTTTCGGGGGGAAATAGGGACCAGGGACTGGCGGCGGGGTGGGGTTCGTGGTTTCCCACCCTAACCGCAAAGTGCGCGGTTAGGATGGGGCACCCGGCTAAACCCATTGCATAGTGATGATCGCATGGTGGATATCTTGATCATTTCGGCGACGTCACAATGTGGATTTCAATCGGAACTTTCTTCCTGACGGTCATACCCAATTTTGAGTATTCGTACTCACCCTCAGTCCAAATCGTGGAAGAGATCGGTTCAACTGCTGATTGGCGGTCTGTCGTGGCAATAAGTCCTATAATGCGCGTTCCAAAGGGGAGTTTAGACGCGTGAATCTCAATCATATTTCCTGTTGCGGAAGATTGAATGTCCGAGTTCTTCACTAAATTTGCATCGATTACCGCGCAAGCGCCGTTTGCATCCCATCCCTTGCCCCAACTGAGGTTATGCACTCGTTCTGTGTCATGAATAACTGTCTCCTGAGGAACTCCCACATTGAAGCTTGTGATGGGATATGGAAACTGAGGCTTTACGTACATGTAGTCAATGGAATCGTGGGGAACAAAACTGAACAAATAGAAATTGCATGCCGAACTCCCCGGTTTGGTCATCCGCTCAGAGCGCAGAAATGAGCTCACCTTAGGCCCGGGTAGCAACGCTACAAAATTTGCTGAATGACGGGCCCTGAAATGGTTCCGGCGACAAAACAAATAATCCCCCAAACCGGGGATGATCTAAGCCAAGACCAACGCGTTGCATTTTTTCCTGTCATGCCCTTGAGTTGCTCGTTACTATTTTGACTCGCGCGGACTTCGTGCTTGGCGACATTCTGGCCGCCGTCGTCGAGTCCTTTAGGCGGGTGGCACAGCCTACCACAATTGAGGGTGCCCCGTCCTAGCTTCGCCAGGGCGGGAAGTGCTGGGCCGGCTCGCGCCTAATCTGAGGTTTGAGACCCGTCCGTTCGCGCTTGCGCGCGGTCCACTCCGACTCGATCTCCACCGTTCCCTCGACACCCGTCGCAAAGTGGCGGAAGCGGGACTACGGCCCCTCCGGCGGCATTCGCAGTCATAAGGACACTACCCAATCCGGAGATGGGAAGCTTTATGCCATGGAGCGGGCGGTGCTGGCTACGAGGGTGACGTGGGAGGATTGGAGGTCGAGGATGGCCTGGCGGAGGCGCTCGGTGAGATCGGCGGCCTGGCGGAGCTGGAGGCCGGCGGTGGGGATGGGTTCACCGACGATGAGGGTGAGCGGGCCGGGGTAGAAGTGGCGGGTGTGGATGGGCAGCAGTTCATAGACCCCGGCAAGTGCGATGGGGACGAGCGGGACCTGTGCACGGATGGCGAGGAAGGCCGCGCCGGAGAGGAAGGGCTGCATGTCGCCGTCGGGGGTGCGCGAGCCCTCAGGGAAGACGAAGAGCGGCATGCCGGCGCGGAGAGCTTTGACGCCTGCGCCGAGGCTGGAGAGGGCGGTGTGGGCGTTTTCGGTGTCGATGGGAATCTGGCCGGAGCGATTGAGGTACCAGCCGATGAAGGGCATGGACCAAAGCTCTTTTTTGGCGAGGATGCGGAACTGGAAGGGCAGTGCGGAAAAGATGACGGGTGTGTCCATATAGGACGTGTGGTTGGCGGCGAAGACGGCGACGGGATGGCTGCGGAGGTTTTCTTCGCCCTGGATGACGAGGCGCGAGCCCGCGGCGAGCAGGCAGGCGCGGGCCCAGAGCCGCGCAATGACGTGCTGGACGCGGCCGGAGCGGTCAAAGAGCGAGACGGCGAGCGAGACGGAGCCGAAGAGGCAAGTGGAGAGCAGGAAAACGGGCGCCTGAATGAGATTGGTGCGCCAGCGGTAGAGGCGGGGCAGCGGAGCAGGCGGGCGCAGGCGGGCCGTGAGGTTGTGCGTGGGGCTTTTCTTCGTCATGGGAGCCTTCCCGCGCGGGCCAGGATGAGGGGACGGGCTTCACCGACGAGATAGACAGAGCCGGAGACGACGACGCGGCCGGAGGGTGTGAGCTGTTCGGCGAGGTCGAGGGCGTGGGGCACGGAGCCGGCGACGCGTGCGGGGGTTCCGGTGGCCTGGGCGGCGGCGAGCAGCTGCGGCATGGGCGTGGCGCGCGGCGAATGGATGGGCGCGAAAAGGATCTGATCGAAGAGCGGGAAGAGGATTTGCGCGAGCTCGTCGTGGGGCTTGTCGCGGAGGCAGGCAAAGAGGAGGGTCTGCGGGCCTTCGTCGTCCCAGGAGCCGCGCAGGCCGGCGCGCAGGGCCCATGCGCCGGCGGGATTGTGGGCCACGTCAAGGACCCAGGAGGGCCATGTGTCGGACTCGCCGGGCGGGGTGCGGCGCAGGCCGGTGATGCGCTCCAGGCGTCCGGGCCAGCAGACGCGGTTGATGCCCTCGGCGATGGCGGAGGGCGTGATGGGAAAGCCGTGATGGAGGGCAAGCTCGACTGCGGCGGCGATTGCCAGGGCCATGTTGCGCTGCTGGTGGGCGCCGGCGAGTGGAGGGTCAAGCTGGATGAGCTCGCCGAGGACTTCGACGGCGTAAACGGCGTGGCCGGAAGCGCCGAGGGGCGGCATGTAGGGCGCGGCGTTGATGCCGCGGGCCTCGAGTTCGGTGGCGACTTCGCCGACGACCTGGTTGGCCTGCGGATGCTGCGGGAGGGTGACGAAGGTGCCGCCGTGACGGAGGATGCCGGCCTTTTCGCGCGCGATGTCGGCGACGGTGGGGCCGAGCCACTCGGTGTGGTCGAGGGAAATGTCGGTGATGACAGAGAGGAGCGGGTCGGCGATGTTGGTGGCGTCCAGACGGCCGCCCATGCCGACTTCAAGCACGGCGATGTGGACGGGCTCGGCGGCGAAGTGGAGGAAGGCCATGGCGGTGAGCGTCTCAAAGAAGCTGGGGAAGCGATTGAGGGAGCCCGCGCGGATGCACTGCTGGGCGGCGCGATGGACCAGAAAGTAGAGGCGGCCGAAGTCGGCGTCGGAGATGTCTTCACCCTGGACGCGGATGCGCTCGTTGGGCCGGGTGAGGTGCGGCGAGGTGTAAAGGCCAGTGCGCAGGCCGCTGGCGACGAGGATGGAGGCCAGGGCAGCGGCGGTGGAGCCCTTGCCGTTGGTGCCGGCGACGAGCACGGCGGGTACGCTGCGCTGGGGCTGGCCGAGCGCGTCGAGGAGGACGCGAATCTCGTCAAGCGAAAACTTGCGCCGGGGCTGGCCGGGCGCGGTGTAGAGCTCCGGCGCCATGGCGTTGAGCTCTTCAATGGCCGCAGCGTAGGACATCACGCTCAAGTATAGAAGGGATGCGGGCGCGTGTGCAGGGGGCAGGCTTCGGCCGGGGGCGGCCAGATCAATTCTCTGATCCGAGCAACGCGCTCACCGTCGCCCTTTAGGCTTCGGCATTTCTGCCACCTTGCTTTCCGGCCTCGGCTGCTCTGCTGGTGGCGACGGCACGAATGCTCGAATCTCAGTCCTCGTCTTGCCATAGCTCTTCTCCAGCGAGTACCAAAGCGCATCGACCAATATGTCGTTGGTGGTGGTTCGCCTATCCTTGTTGCCGCGTCGGACCTCGCTTATCCAGCGAATTGCCGCACGATCTTCTGCGGTGAGACAGACGGATGTGCGTTGAGCGTCATCCGGAACGTGTTTTTCGCGCGGGCTCATGGCTTTTTCGAGTCCTAGTTTACTGCGTCTTTACATTGTTACACTAATACGTTATAGTGCAATAACGTATTTCTGCGGTTTGCATTTCTTCGCTCCGCGGAATGCGCTCCATAATGAATGATGGGAGAACCGCGATGACTCCTACCGCCGAGCTCGAAGCCGAACTAAGGGTCTTTGAAGAGCACCGGAAGGAATGGTCTTCGGCGCATCCGGGCGAGTTCGTCGTCATTCAGGGAGAGGTGGTTCTGGATGAGTTCTTCGTGGAATATGGCGATGCATTCAAGGCCGGCCTGAAGAGATTCGGCGTAGGAAGACCGTTTTTGGTGAAGCAGGTCTGGATTACCGAACCGGTATATTTCGTCGGCTGAAATGGGACTGGTGCAACTACCCTGGAATCCGTTCGACGCAGCTGACCACGGCCCCTGTATCAACGTCGTCCTTACCAATACAGATGAGGCAATCGAAGCGGGCGGCGAGATAGGACTTCAATATCCAGAGCCTGTTACCATTCGCGCGTTGATCGACACGGGATCTCCCTTCACAATCGTCAATCGGGTTTACGCAAAGAGCCAGAAGCTCATTTTGACCAATCCGCGGACCGAGATTCGAACCCTAGGCGGCCAACACCCCTGCGGAGAGCACTCCGGGGCACTTTCCTTTCCGGAAACCTCACTGAGGCGAATTCCGGTGATGCGGATTCTTTCCGGGGACTTCGGACAAGAGCGTTTTCACTCGTGTCTGATCGGAAGGGACGTGCTCCGGTACTGGAAGATCACCTTCGACGGCCATAAACGGCTCATTCGCATTGAAGACCAGGCCTAGCGGCTGCAACGCAAACTATTGCAACAGGAGCTGGAGGGCGGTGCGGGCGGACTGGAGGCACTGGCGGGCTTCATCCTCAGTGAGCAGGCCGCGGTGGACGGCGCGCTTGCCGGCGTCATTCACGCGATTGGCCGCAGCGGGGAATTCAGGATGGAAGCCGGTGAGCTGGAGGTTGTTGTTGACCTCATGGAGCAGGTTGGCGAGGGTGGCGGCGTTGCGGTAACGGGTGCGGATGAGGCGCGCGAGCTGCGGGGGGAGCTTTTGCTTGACGGCTTCTTCCAACACAGACCGGCACATGACGGCGCAGGCGGTGAAGAGGCCGTAGAAGTAGCAGCGGGTGGCCTCGTCGAGATAGCGGTCCGGCTCGTCGCTGGCCGGCGAGGAAACGACGCACTCGCGCAGCTCATTGGCGCGCAGGATGGCGGGCTCGACGAGCTGCAGGAGCTCGAGGGCAAAGGCGGCGCGGAGCAGGTCGTTCTGCTGGGCGTCCAATGCGCGCTGGATGGATTGCCATGCGGGGGCGGAGGCGTTTTTCTCGGGCGGGTTGAGGCGCGTGAGCGAGGTGAGGCGCTGACGCGCGTGATCGATGAAGCCCTGGCGCATCTCATGCGCAAGGCTGCGCCAGCCGGTGACGAAGGCTTCGGGGTCCTTGCGATAGCGATCGTGGAGCTCGTCATAGACGATGCCGGGCAGGATGGGGCGAAGTTGCGCGAAGCGGCCGGTGCGGGCGAGCTCAGCGATGGCCAGGCAGAAGTCGCGGTCAGGCGCGCCGCGGGCGGACATTTCGAGGAGATGGCGCTCGAGTTGGTGAATGTCGATGGGCATGGCGCGAAAGATCCAGCGTGGTCAGGTTATCAGTGGCGGCGGGACATGTGGGGGTCCCCGGCGGTACGGAAGAAACCGCGCGTGCTGGATTGGGAAAGTGGAGAGCTCAAACTTTATTTATGAACGCGATGTGCACAGCGGCGGGATGAGGTGTGGAAGCCGTTGGAGAGGCTGCCGCTGTGGAGGACTGGGCACTGCGAAGTGCTTGCAGACAAGAGGCGAGGACATAGTTTGCACAAGAACGACAGGAGATACACAGGGGTTTTGCGGGAGGCTGTGGGGTTGGTGGGAAAGTGGGGGTGGGTTGCGCTGGTTGAGAGCAGGTTTTGCAATTCTCCAGATATGGAGCGCTGAGTTTTCGAAAACCGGAAGGCATGCAAAAGCCTCTGCTGGAGCGGATTTGCGCGAGGTTTCCACTTTTGCAGGGCGAACGACGGGTACTACGGGATCTATTAGTTCTTTACTCCTCTCTCCGTGGATCACCGTCGCGTGCCCTGGCCGTGAGGAGAGTTCGTGGTGCGGAGACCAGAGCGCGACAAGCCCGGGGGCGCGGAGTGCGGGCCGGAGAGAATCGCGCGAAGAAGACGAGGACTCCAGAGTTGGGGACGGGTTTTCCACGCGTGGGGGATTGCGCAGGTGAATACAATCAAAAGCAAGAAAGACGGACCTGTTCGCGGGCGGGCCGCGTGCGGTAGGCTGGGGGCAACGGCAATTCCTGAGTTGCAGTGACTCTTTGGACTTTCTGCAGGGGCGCCGCTCCCTGATGGTCGCGTCGACTTGAATGCAGTGGCGTTTAGATGCAGCGACTCAGGAATTGCTGTAGCGCGGGAGCGGCTCGACGTGCGGGGAGAAACGCAGGACGAGAACGCAGGGCGCGGCAGCGCAGGACAAAGCGAGGGGTAGAGCCATGTCGACTGTGGAAGAGGAAGTGGAGAAGCCGGCCGCGCAGGGGGCAGCGATGGAGATAACCGTAAGCCGCCAGGAACTGGTGAAGGAGTTGACCGCGACGCAGAGCGTGGTGGAGCGGAAGACCACGATTCCCATCCTGTCGAATTTTTTGATTGAGGCCGAGGGCGATCGGCTGACGATTACGGCGACAGATCTGGACCAGGCGATCCGCACCAGCGCGGCGGTGAAGGTGAAGAAGCCGGGCGCATGCACGATTCCTGCGCGGAAGCTTTACGACTACATCAAGCTGCTGCCGGACGGCGAGATTTCGGTCAAGCTGCTCGACAATCACTGGGTGCAGATCCGCAGCGGGCGTTCAAACACGAAGATGGTGGGGATGGCGCGGGCGAATTATCCGCAGGTGCCGGAGTTTCCAACTGTCGCCGTGACGAGCATTTCGGCGGCGGCGTTGAAGACGCTGATTGCGCGCACGATCTTCGCGATTTCAAACGAGGAGTCGCGCTATACGCTGAACGGCGCGCTGCTGGTGCTGAAGGCCGAGAGCCTGGCGATGGTGGCGACCGACGGGCACCGGCTGAGCTTTGTGGAGAAGCCGGGCGAGCAACTGGAGGGCATCAGCGGCGAGAAGCGCGTGCTGATTCCGCGCAAGGCGCTGCAGGAGCTGCAGCAACTGATGGCCAACAGCGACGCCGAAAAGGTGGAGTTTGCCGACGATGAGCACACGCTGTTTTTCCGCGTGGGGCACCGCACGCTGAGCTCGCGCAAGCTGACCGGGCAATTCCCGAATTACGAGGCGGTGATGCCGCGGGACAACACGAAGTTCGCAGTGGTGCGGTCGAGCGAGCTTTCGGCGGCCATCCAGCGCGTGGCGCAGTTTGCCGATGAACGGTCGGGCGCGATAAAGATGCGCCTCGAGGCGAACGAGCTGAAGATCAGCTCGCAGTCGAGCGAGAGCGGCGAGAGCGAAGACACGATTGACACGCCGTATGCGGGCGACCCGATTGTGGTGGGCTTCAACTCGACCTACATCATCGATTTTCTGAAGGCGCTGGGCAACGAGGGTGAGGTGCGGCTGGAGTTCAAGGACTCGCAGTCCGCGGGGCAGATGCGGCCGGAGGATCCGGATGCGGAGTACCACTCGCGGTATGTGCTGATGCCGATGCGGATTTGAGTATACGAAGGCAAAGGGGGCGAACCCGCAGCGGTATTGTGGGTTCGCTTCACCGGCGGGTTTTCACGCGGGCAATGGATGCAGCCATGCCATGATTGAGCGATGCTGATAGCTTAGAGAGCGATGCGAACATCGCACCCAACCTTGCCGCCCGGCCAGCCCGACCCCGTCCTCGTGCATCGGCTTCTGTTCGTGCAGCGCGCCTTCCTGGTGGCGGTTTTGCTTGTCGGCCTCTCCGCATTCCTAGCTTCAGTCTTTTCCTCCATAGGCGCCTACCCCCTGCTGGCATACGTTCGCATGAGCATTCCAGCGTCACTGGCAGCGCTGTTTTGCGCGCTCGGTCTGCTGATGTCGGAGCCCGATTATCCTGGCTATCTGGTGCTCCTGGCCCGCGTTTTTGCCGCAATGGCCGGCTTGCTATCGCTGGCGATGCTTCTGGAGCGTTACTCCCAATTGGCGATTCTGCCGGGAGGGCTGCTGAACGGGCCGAATGCAAATGCCGTTGCGAGCGCCGACTCCCCGCAGTCGGCCGTCGGGTTTCTATCGATCGCCATTGTGATGGTTTTTGTTGGAAGCAGGAATGTGGTGATCCAGCACGTGGCGGATGTGCTGGTGATTTTCTTGGGCCTGCTGACATTCACTCTTCTTTCGCAGAGCGTCTTCGGCGCACTGAAGCTGTTTGGCGTGGTTGCGGGGGATCATCTTTCTCCACAGGTTCTTGGCTGCATTCTGCTGCTGACCGCGGCGGTGGTGTTTCGCCAGACGGAATGCGGCATCCTGTCGATTTTTCTGGGTCGCGGAATCGGCAGCAGAATTGCGCGCGGGTTCGCGCTGGTGCTGATTCTGTGGCCTTTTCTGGGCCGAATTGTCGATTATCAGGTCACGCTTCGCCAGTTGGTGCCCGAGCACTTTGTGGTCTCCATCCTGACTTCGATTGAGTTTGTGCTCTCCATTGCCCTGTTGCTGGTTCTGGTGTGGCGCATCAACGACATGGAGAAGGAGATCCATGACCTGACCTTGCGCGACGAACTGACGGGGCTGATGAACATGCGCGGCTTTTATCTGCTGGCGGAGCAAACCTATCGCCTGGCAAAGCGCGCGCGCCTGCCCTTCTCCGTGCTGTTTCTGGACCTCGATGGGTTGAAGAAGATCAATGACCGGCTGGGACACAGCACAGGGTCAGCCTACCTGGCGGAGACGGGCAAGGTGGTACTTGAGAATTTCCGGGACGGCGATGTGAAGGGACGGTTTGGCGGAGACGAGTTTGTGGTTGCCGGCCAGTTCAGCATGGTGGGGATTGAGGTGGCGGCGCAGCGGCTCCGTGCCACCGCGGCGGAACGGAATGCGAAGGAAGGCCGGAAGCTTCCGCTCAGCTTCAGCATCGGTTATGTGACCGTTGACTACCACTCGACGGAGACGCTGCAGGAGCTGGTGGCGCGTGCCGATCAGATGATGTACAAGGACAAGCAAAGCAGGAAGGCGGATCGGAGATAGGGGTTGGGAGGTGCGATTGAGGGCGGCCCCGGCGAAGATGCCGGGCCGTTTTGTTTGCGGGTGAGAGTGGCGCGGCGAAGTTGGCTACCAGGTGAGGGTGACGGTGAGGGTTTTCCAGCCGGTGCCGGGGGGGAAGTTTAATAGCAGTGGCATCCACTTGCATGCGTAGGGATCGGCGTCACAGCCGCGATAGGAGAGATTCGCGTACTGTTTGTCTGCAGCTGGGTCTGAGGGCGGATCAGTCTGGAGCTTTGGGATGAAGTGGCCGTGGCGGATGACGCTGAGCATGCCGGTGCTGCCAGCTTCGCCTTGGGCAACGAGCACGAGCTTGTGGTTGCTGTAATCGGCGCTGAGGATGCGGAATTCGGATGTGCGCGCGCCGGGCAATGGTGGACGGTTCATCAGCAGTGACGGGTCGTCGATCGCATTCCTTGTGAAGGGCCATGCTGAACCATCTACTTCCAATGCAGGCAGCGGAATGCGCAGGCCTTCTTCCGGCGACGTCTTGAGCTTTTTATCGAGACTGATGTCGCCGATGGGACCGAAGGTTGTGCCTGCGAGGTCGGAACGCAGTTGCCAGTCCTCGTTGGCTGTGTTGCCTAAGTAGATTTCGAGCCGGTCATCCTTGCGCGTGAAGTAGAGAGCGCCAGTCTCGTTGCCCAATGGCAGGTCTAGGACTTCGGCGTGGTCCCAACTGGCAGGCAAGTGCGGGTTGACTGTGATGGTTTTGGTTTGGGCGTTGATGGAGATGCCGAAGAGGCCGCGCAGGGTGGGCGTGACGACCATGGCCGAGGACCAGAGTTGGTGCGACGTGGAGCGGCCGAAGGGGACGTTGAAGTCGCCGGAGAGCAATTCGGTATCCGCGCCGAGGTCCTGCGCGCGGGTGAGGTTGGCGTTCTGCATCAACATGCGATAGCCGGCGAGGGGCTGGTTGGCGCGGTACTCGGCGAGCGAGGCCCAGCCGGTGAAGAGTGGCCAGACGGATCCCTGGTGGTAGCTCATGCCGTTGTAAATGGGCTCGGTGTTGGCCACGTCGCGCAGTCCCCAGTCGGTGTCGAGCGCGGCGGAGGCGAATTGCGCGAGGCACGGCGCGGGGTGCGCGAGGATGGGCTTGGGGCTGAAATCACTCCACCAGTCGAGCGCGGGATAGACGGTGCTGGTGCGGTCGACGTTGCCAGGGCCGTTAAAGCTGAAGGCGTAGCAGCCTTTTTCGGGATTGGGGTACTCGCGATTGATGGTGGCGGCGATGGCGGTGGCGCGGCGCTCCGCGCCTTCAGCCCCTGAAGCGTCGTGGAGAAGTGTAAAAATTTGCGCCATGGCGGCGGAGGCCTGCTGATCGAGGAGGGCGAGATAGATTTCCTGATGGGGCATGCCGGTGGGCCAGCTTTCGACCCAGCCGGTGCCCTGCGAGTTGTCGTAGATGCCGTCGTGATCGGTGTCGTGCGCGGGATCGGTTTCAAAGGCCCACGCTTTGAGGATGGCGTCGCGATGGGCGGCGAGGAAGGCGGTGTCGCCGCTGGAGCGGACGTAGTCGAGGGTGGCGAGGAGGAAGAGTGGCGTGGAGTCGGCGGCGGCGTACTCGTAAGGGAATTGCTGCCAGTCGACGGCGCCAGCGGTTTGCGAGTACTCGTGCATGATTTTGCCGTCGGCGCGCTGGCGGCGGATGAGGAACTCGAGTTCGTTTTTCGAGAGGGCGAAGTCGCCGAAGCCGTTGACGGCGTAGAGGGTGTAGAGGGCGTCGCGGCCGAAGAACCAGCCGTAGCCGGGACGGGCGGAGTCGCCGGACTCGTAATAGCCGGCGACGAGGGCGGTTTCGACGGGTGGCCCGGGGCCCTCAGCGACAGGTCCTTGTCGCTGGGGGAACTGGACGATGGTCTTAAGCTGCTCGATGGAGATCTCGGCCCAGGTGAAGGCTTCATTCAGCGCCTTGTTGGGGGTTTCGATGGAAGCGGCGTGGGCAAGGAAGTGCTGCCATGCCTGATCGTGGGCCTGGTAGAGCGCGGGGATTTGCGCATTGAGGCCGGCGAGAGCCTGCCCAAGAGCGTGGTCGTTCGCCGTGGCAAGGGTGGCGCCGTAAGTCATCAGCAGCGGGAAAAGGCGCCCGTTGTCGCGCGCGGGATCGATGCGGATTTTGAGCTGGGCGGGGTAGACGTGGGGGCGCTCCTGATAGGGCGCGAGGATGCCGGGCTCAGCGCCGGGCATGGTGACGGCAGCGGCGAAGTTGGGATAGTCGGTGTGGAGGACGTAGAAGCCGCCGGGCTCGTCCTCTTGGTGCGGGTTGGGCGAAACCCATTCGAGACTGGGCGTGCCATCGTTGCGCTCGGGCCACATCCAGCGCAGCTCCGGCGTGAAGCTGAGGGTGAACTCGGTGGGATGGAGGCAGTCGAATTCGAAGAGCACGATGGGCCCTGTGCCGGCGGGCGCGTTGGCCGGCGAGAACATGATTTGCCGGACGGTGAAGCCGATGTGCGCGTAAGTGAGGATGGTGCGGTCGGGTCGGACTTCGATTTCCGCGGCCTGCTGGTTGACGTTGATGGGGACGGTGTAGCCGTCAATATTGGCGGTGATGGCGAGGTGCGAGAGGAGCTTGACGGGGAGGACCCAGGCTTCAAGCGAGCCGTCCTGCCGGCCGACGAGGACGCCGCGGGGACCGGCGACGGTGAAGGGCTTTTGCGGCTGGGCGGGCGCGCGGAG
Source organism: Occallatibacter sp. (assembly GCA_035534635.1). Classification (GTDB taxonomy): domain Bacteria; phylum Acidobacteriota; class Terriglobia; order Terriglobales; family Acidobacteriaceae; genus Telmatobacter. Next base: position 24,129 of record DATLRP010000025.1, on the reverse strand, counting down.
GACAGGGCCTGATTGATTGAAGGCGATGGGTGCGAGCGAGGTGAAGACGGGCGGGGGAGCTTGCGGCTGGCCTGACGGCTGGGCGAAGGATGAAGCGGAAGATGCGGCGGCAAAAAGCACGGCGGCGGCCGTGCGAAGGGGAATGGCGAGGCGAGTCACTGTGTGCGGTCCTTTGATTGCGAGTCCTGATTCCGTGAAGCGATGCAAGGCCAACAGTCTACGCGATGCGAGAGCGGATTGGGTTGCGGGGCGCGCGAGCCCGAGTGGCGAGAGGTATTTTCCCTCAGCGGCTGAAGCCGCGCGGATTTTTCTGTGGGCTGGAAGTACGGGCTGAAGCCCGCACCCTTCCACGACGCAGGAGGTCGTCCCTTCCAAAACAACTCACACTGGCCCAGTGGCCTTTGCTCGGGACGGACCGGAGAGCCGAAGCTCAGGCGACGGCGGGAGCCTTGAGGAAGTCGAGGGCGCGGACGAGATAGGCCTTGAGGTCCTTGCGCGCGACAACGTCATCGAGGAAGCCTTTCTCAAGCAGGAACTCGGAGCGCTGGAAGCCCTCAGGGAGCTTTTGGCGGATGGTCTGCTCAATGACGCGCGGGCCGGCGAAGCCGATGAGCGCGCCCGGTTCGGCGATGTTGAGGTCGCCGAGCATGGCGAAGCTGGCGGTGACGCCGCCGGTGGTGGGATCGGTGAGGATGCAGATGTAGGGTACGCGGGCATCGTCCAGCTGGGCCAGCGCGGTGGAGATTTTGGCCATCTGCATCAGGCTGACAACACCTTCCATCATGCGCGCGCCGCCGGAAGCGGCGACGATGACGAGGGGGATGCGCTCGTGGCGGGCGCGATCGACGGCGCGGGCGATGGTTTCTCCCACGACGGCACCCATGGAGCCGCCGATGAAGGCGTATTCCATGGCGCTGACGACGGCGCGATGGGGGCCGAGGCTGCCGATGGCGTTGAGGATGGCGTCGTCCAGTCCGGTGAGCTCGCGGGCCCTGGCCAGGCGCTGCTTGTAGGGCCGGGTGTCAACAAAGTTGAGCGGATCCGTGGAGCGCAGGCCGCCGTCGACAAGCTCGTAGCCGGGTTCGAGCAGGAGATCGAGCCGCTGGCGCGCGCCCATTTTGAAGTGGTGCTGGCACTTGGGGCAGACGTTGAGGTTGGCTTCGAGGTCGGCCTTGAAGAGGGCCTGGCGGCAGCCGGGACACTTGCTCCACAGGCCTTCGGTGCGGACGCGGCGCTCCGTGTCGTCGTTGGGGTCGTCATTGGGCTCGCCGTTAGGCCCGCCGGGAGGGTTGGGGCCGTTGGGCGGGAATTCACCGTTCTCTCGCTTGAACCAGGACATGACGAGACCCATTGTAAATGGAGGGGCGAGCGAGAGGGGAATTTGGGGCGGTGAGGCGGTGCGGGCGCGGGCGCGGGCGTTCAGGGCCGTGCTTTCCCAGGTCTCCAAAATCAGGAGGCCCGGGAAGGCGGGTTACCAAGAGTAATGGACGGTGTAAGTGAGGGTGGATTCTCCTTTGGCGGGGACATCGATGGGGAAGGCGACGGTGCGGCTGTCGCGCTGGGTGAAGTTAGCCGAGTGCTGGGTGATTTGCCAGTTGTCTCCGCGGTAGAGATGCTCGAGCACAGTGACCTGAATGGGTTGCAGCTTCTGGTTGGTGAGCTTGATTTCAAAGCTCTCGTCGAGGTTGCGGTTCTGGTAGTCGGAGTGGAAGTCGGTCTGGCGGCGCGAGCCTTTCACGTCAAAGGCGCTGCCGCTGACGAGCTTGACAGTGTCCTCAGTGGGCGTGTGGGGGATGAGGCTTTCGCCGACGAACTCCATCTGGCCATCGGCGTCGCGGCGATAGAGGCGCATGCGCCCGGCGGGCAGCGGGATGCCGAGATGGTTGGCCTTGCTGTTCTTGATTTCCTGGACGATGTAGACCTTGGTGTTGCCGTTGTCGAGGCCGTACTCCTGGTTGTTGTTGATGCCACTGCCATAGTAGGGCTGCAGGTTGGATGCTGCGCCGTCATAGAGATAACTGCGGTGGATGGTGACGCCGGATGCGTCAAGAAACTGGACCTGCTTGGTTTCTCCGTCGTGGAGCGAGACGGTGCGGTGCAGGTCGTAGAGGTGAAAGTCGTCGAAGGCTTTCTGGGTGACCTGAGGGGCGAAGGAGTCGGCGGCCTTGGCCATGGCATACAGGCCGCCGCCGGCGTTGCCGGCGAAGACTTGCGGCTGGAGCTTGGCCACATCGCCGGCCATGAGCTTGATTCGGGCCTGCGGGAAATCAGTGCCGCTGAGGTTGTGGATGGTGACCCAGCCGAGGACGTCGGCCTTCTGCGGGCCGGTGACGTCGGTGGCATTGGGCGCGACGACGTTGTAAGTGGCTTCCCAGTTGAGGCCACCGGTGATGTAGGCGAGCTCGGCGGAGAAGTGCTCGGGCTGGGCGGATTCGATTTGCCAGCGGAGAGTGGGCTTGAGCAGCAGACCGTCCGTTGAGGCCGGGAAGAGCGGCAGGCCGGGAAGCGAGAACTGCATGTGGCCGTTGACCTCGACGAGCGGCTCGGCGTACTGGCTCTGGTAGCCCGCGCCGTTGAAGTTGTACTGAGGCTGCGGCTGGGAAGGCGCGCGGATGATTTTGCCGGGGATGATTTGCGTGCCCTGCGCGGTGTGGACTTCAAAGTCGATGGTTTTGCCTTCGTACTTTTTCAGGAGCCAGTCCTGGGTGACGATGGCGGCGTCGTAGTTCTGCTCGAGGATGTGGACAGGGTGGAGGCCGGAGGGGTCGCGGAGGATAACCGAATCGGGCTCAAGCCGGCTGGTGACCTGGGTGGTGGTGATTTCGTTGACGCCGGGATGGAGGTTGAGATCGATGGAGGTGCGGGCGACGGCGAAGTCCTGGTTGTAAATGGTGAGGGCGACGGGCTGGGCTGGTTGCTGGGCTGTGGCGAGCGCGGCCGACGCCAGGGCTGCGACAAGGAGAGACCGAGTGAGCGATTGATTAAGCATGGTGCGCCTCCTGAATTGCGAGCGAACGAGCAAGAGGCGCGCGGAGGAGCGGCTGCGAACGGGCGCGGCGAACTTTTGCCGGACGCGATGAGTTAGACCCAAGATACGCGGAAGGGTGAGTGGGCGTTTGCGAGTTAGCCCCGGAATCATGTGGGGCGGATAAGTTTGCCCGCACTGATTAGTGGGCGTCCGGGGCGAGCGGGAACCGGTAAATGCCGATGCTGATGGGTGCGGCTGAGAGCGTGTGCGGGGCGTTGCCGAGATCAGTTTTGCGGATGGAAACCTGCGGGGGCTGGCCGACACGGTCAGCGGCCTCAGGGCTGCTGGCGGTGATTTGCCAGAGCGTGGAAGGCCCCGAGAGAGGCGTTCCAGCAATGTTCAGGCTGAAACTCTGTTTCGATTCGGTGGCATTGACGACGGCGAGCGTGAGGCATTTGTGGTCCGGAGTGAGCGCGGCAAAGATGTCCAGCGGATAAGTCGGGCTGCCGGAGTTGGTTTGAGGCTGGTCACCGCCGACCGGATACTGCGGCGCGGGCACGGGCGCATTGCCGGCCACGGCGACGGGGATGGAGCCGGGCGGGAAATGATCGCCATAGAGCTTGAAGACCAGGCCGGTGGTGTTGAAGGCGGCAGCGGTGGGCGTGTAGTCGAGCGTGGAGACGCCCATGGTGTGCGCGGACATGCGAAGAAAATCCGTGTGGCGAAGCATTTCATTGAAGACCATGGCGTAGGCGAGGGCCAGCCGGAGGTCAGGAGCGCGATTGAAGCTGCCGCCGAAGTAAGCGTACTCGTCGATGGAGAGAAAAATATTCTTGCTCAGCATCTGCGGGAAGCGCTGCTGGTAACGACGCCAGGCCTGGGCCTGGAGCTGGACGATGTTGGCGGGATAGCGCGCGTACTGGAGGAGCGATTGATCGACTTTGACATAGCCGGCATCGGTGGGCGAATCGAGGGGAAGGTGCTTGGCCTTCTGGACGTCAAAGTGCCGGCCGGATTGCGCATACCAGTGCTGGGTGATGCCGGAGAAGTTGCCCCAGCTGTGCTCGAGGAGGCCGCCGGTCCAGTCCTCCGGCGTGCCTTCCACGGCGCGCATGTTGTCCACATTCCTGGCGCGCATTTCGCCGGTCAGATCCATCGGCTCGGGCATGTTGCCGGAGGCAAGCAGCGTGATGGAGGGGTCCACGGCGCGCATGGCTTTGGCAAACTCGTTGTGCTTGAGGACGTAATACTTCAGGTCCGTGCGGCCTAGCTGCCAGGAGCCGTAAGGCTCGTTGCCGATGTCCCAGAATTTGACGTCGTAGGGCGCGGGATGGCCGTTGCGCGCACGCTCCGCGCCGAGACGAGTGTGCACGGAGCCGTTCATGTACTCGACCTCTTCCGCGGCGGAATGGGCATCGCCAAAGCCCGCATTCACGGTGATGTACGGCTCCACGCCGATGAGCCGGCAGAGCGTCATGAATTCGTCGAGGCCCGCGTCATTGGTCTGCATTGCATTCCAGGCGTAATCAAAGGTGGGCGGGCGTTTGTCGATGTTGCCGACGCCGTTGTACCAGCTCCAGTCAGAAAGAAAATTGCCGCCGGGCAGACGCCAGAAGCCGGAGTGGAGCTGGCGCAGAAGGGCGATTGTGTCCGGACGGAATCCATCGATGTTGTTAGCCGGCATGAGCGAGACAACGCCGATGTGGAAGCTGCCCGAGCCGGTGCCGATGATTTCAAGAGCCGCATTTTGGGAATCGCTGCGCACGGTGAAGTGGAGCGGAAATTTCCGGTAGGCCTGTGTGAGTGCAGCGAAGGTGAGGGACTGGCGATTCTGCGGCCCGGAGCCCCAGAGGAGAGAGACGGTGACTTTGCTGCCGGGCGTTCCGCGCAGATCAATGCGGCCGACGTAGCTCTTATTCCGAAGCACCGCCAGGCCCGATTGCCGGATGCCGTGCGGCGCGGTGGGGTCAAGCTGGATGCGGGGGCTGTGGTCGCCCACGAAGGGATGGTCGGTGTCCATGGTGATCGCGGCGGCGGGACCGATGGGAACCCAGCGGCGAAGCTGCATGGCGGGAAAGCCGCCGCGCCTGGGAGCTTGAGGTTCGGCGGCAGTGATGGGGAAATAGAATTTTCGGTCGTCCAGCATCTCTGACCACAGGCTGCGATAGATGAGCGGGCCTATGTGCTCAATGAACATGCCGAACTCATACTTTGAGGTAGGCGGCGCGGTCTTGTCCATGTGGATGGTGACGGCGATGGGCGCAGGGGTTTGCGCGGCGGACGCCTGTGCCGGCGCTGCGGAGCACCGAAGTGAAAGGATTGCGGCGGCGAGCAATGCCACCTTTGCGGCTCTGTTCCTCATTTGCGTTCTCCTGCGCGGGTGGGTCTTCGTTCCTGTTGTTGCGTTTTTTGTCCGCGGCGCGCCGGCGGATCAGGGACAGCTTTTTGTAAAGCAGAGATTCCTGCTGAAGAAGGGCAGAACGTGGTTCTGGAAGCGGTCCGCCACGGCGCTGGTGTGTGTGCCGTGATAGAGCTCGAAACTGTTCTTGATGCCGTAGGAGTCGAGGATGGCGTGCAGCTTTTCGGTGTCGAAGCGGAGGCCGTCCTGGTCGCCGACGTCCATGGCGATGGCGCGGTATTGGCGCAGGTTGCGGATGTACTGGTCGACAAAGACGAGGGGCGCGTTGGCCGTCCATTTGGCCAGGACGCCGGGCTGGGCAACGCCGTTCTTCATGGGCAGGTCAAAGTAGAGCGGCGGATTTTTGGGGTCGGGTGACCAGGCGGCGGCGGTGGCAAGCTGGGCCTTGGAGAAGAAGGGCAGGTTGGCGGCGTCCGCGGGGGACTTCATGGCGGCGACGGTGGCTTCAAACTGCTTTTCGGCGGCCTCGAATTTCTGGGCATCCATACCGGGGGGTGGCCCGGCGGGGCGCGACGACATGCAGCAGGGGCTCATGATGTAGAGCGCGCCGAAGACCTCAGGATGCTGCATGCCGATTCGCGAGGCGCCATAGCCGCCCATGGAATGGCCGACGAGGCCGCGGCTGAGACGATTGGGGAGGGTGCGATAATGCGCGTCGATGTAGTCGACGAGGTCGTGATAGATGAAGCGCTCGAAGTCGCCGGTGGTGGCGGAGCTTGAATACATGGAGCCGCCGTAGGCAGTTTTTGAATCGGGCAGGACGACGATCATCTCTTTCGCGCCGAGGGCGAATGCGCCTTCGATGGTTTGCGGGACGTGGATCTCGTGGGTCCACTGCTCGGCGCCGATGGAGTAACCGTGGAGCGCATAGACGACGGGATAGCGGCGATGCCTGTGGGTGAAGTAGCCGGGCGGCAGGAAGACGATGACATCGCGGTCGGCGGATTCGCCCTCAAGATTGCCTTCAATGGAGGGCGAATGCACCTTGATGTGCTGGACGGTGACGGGCTTTGCGCCGGGAACGACTGGAGGCACTTCCGTCTTGACCTGTGCGGCGAGTGGAAGCGCCAGCGCGGCGGAGAGAAGCAACACTGCCGGGCCGGAGAGCTTGACGATCATGCGGGGCAATTGGATGGGCACGCGAGGAATCCTCCTGAGGAGTGGGCAGCGATTTGGCGTTCGGTTCGCGGGGATGCGGTTGGACTTCGGCCTGGGCGCGCCTGCGCTCGCCGCAGACTATCTTAGCGCGGAGTTAAGCGAGATGGATAACTGCAATTGCGTCGCTGTGGCTGGAGTTAGAACTCGATGCCGCGCTGGGCGAGGATGCCTTTCTGGTAGGCGTGTTTGACTTCGCGCATTTCGGTGACGGTGTCTGCCAGTTCGACGAGGAGGGGATGGGCGCTGCGGCCGGTGAGAACGACGTGGACCATCTCGGGGCGCTTGCGGAGGGTTTCCGCGACGGGCTCAGGCGCGAGCATGCCGTAGCTGATGGCGTAGTTGATCTCGTCGAGGATGACGAGGTCCCACTCGCCGGAGAGGATGGCGGCTTCGGCCTCGCGCCAGGCCTCTTCGACAAGGCGGATGTCCTCGGGGTCGGCTTCCGCGCCGCCGACTTTGACGAAGCCGCGGCCCATCTGGCGGAGGACGAAGTTGTCGCCGAAGGCCTGGGCGGCGTCGAGCTCGCCGTAATGCCAGGAGCCCTTGAGGAACTGGAGCATGAGGACGCGCATGCCGTTGCCTACGGCGCGCAGAGCGAGGCCGAGCGCGGCGGTGGTTTTGCCCTTGCCGGGGCCGGTGTTGATGAGGATGAGGCCTTTGCGGGAGTCGGTCATCGAATGAGTCCTGGAAAAGTGAGTGCTGAAGAGTGCGTGCTGAAAGAGCGAACGCCTGACGGAGATGGATTCGCGGGGGCCTCTGCCTAATGAGGGTAGCAGGAAGGGATGGCGGCCGCGGCGCGGGGGCGCGAAGGGCTTTGGCGGGATGGAAGAAAGGACGCGGGGGATGGTTGCGAGGAAGGGTCGCGGCCTGGCTTGCGCTAGTGGCCGGTGTGGTAGGGGTGGCCGGTGAGGATGGTTGCGGCGCGGTAAAGCTGCTCGGCGAGGACGAGGCGGGCGAGAGCGTGGGCGAGGGTGAGCGGCCCCAGCGAGAGCAGGAGTTGGGCACGCTCACGGGCGGCGGGGGACCATCCGCTGGCGGGGCCGACGGCGAAGAGGATGTGGCGCGCGCCCTGGTCACGCTGGCAGCCGAGCCATGCGGCGAAGGTTTCAGAGGTGAACTGGCGTCCACGGCTGTCAAGCAGGACGGCGAGCGGGCGGGTTCGGCCAGGGGCGCGGTCGAGCCATTCGAGGAGGGCCTGCTCAGTGCGGAAGGCGTGGGCCTGTGCGGCGGACTGGGCACGGGACTGGGCCGGGGCAAGGATGGAGCAGCGGGCGAGGAAGTCGGCGGTGAGGGCGTCGAGGGGGTCGCGTGCGTTGGGGCGCGCGCCGATGTGGGCCAGGGTGAGCTGCATGGGGAGGAGAATAGCGCAGCAAGGCCGGAAGCCATCCTATGGAAATTACCGTAGGTTCGCGAAATATCCTTCCATTTTTCATAGAATGTGACGGAGGTACTGAAAAGTCACGAGGGTAATCGATTGATTTCAGGCAGGAAAGCCTTTGTTGCGGGGTATGTGCGAGATTGGCACGCGGCATGCATGGTTCTTTCCATACGAATTGGCATTTGCGAGAGGGGAACGGGAATCCTTTTGTGGAAAGAGGATTTGCAATCCACCCTCTCCTACCGTTTAACAAGTGGAAGAATCTGCAGCACATGCCGAGGGGCTCACCGATTTCTCTACCGGTCCGGAAGAAGCTAGGAAGTAAAAGGGCGGCAAGGGAGGGTTGGATGGGCTTTTTGTCAACTGTAGTTCCTGGAGGATTATCGATGCGATTTATCCGATTTCAATGGGCCGCAATTGCGACAGTACTGTTGACGGTTGCGCTGTGCTTGAGCGCGACGCCAGCGGCGTGGAGCCAGACGACGAGCGGCGACGTGGTGGGAACCGTCCTGGACCGCAGCGGTGCAGCGATCAGCGACGCGGCGGTGTCGGCGACCAACGTGGCCACGGGCGTGGTGACGAAGACCACGGCCGGCAAGCAGGGCGACTTCCATATTCCCAACCTGCAGGTCGGCACGTACAACATCACGGGCGCGGCACCGGGCTTTGCGACCTTCACGCTGAAGAACTTCCAGGTACAGTTGAGCACGACCGGCACGGCGCGGCTGGTGCTGCCGGTGGCCTCGGCATCAACGAGCGTAGAGGTTTCGGCCGATTCCTATGCCGTGATCGACACGACGACGGCGCAGTTGCAGACGACCTTCCAGACCGAAGACATGCAAGTGCTGCCGACGGCGGCCAGCGGTTTTGGCGTGCTGAACCTTTCGCTGCTGGTTCCCGGTGTTGCGTCTCCGGGCGCGGTTGGCGATGGCACCGGCCCCTCGGTGGGCGGCCAGCGTTCGCGCGACAACAACTACACCATTGAAGGCATCGACAACAACGACAAGTCCGTGACCGGACCGCTGGTGTATGTGCCGAACGACGCGGTGGGCGAGTTCACGGCGATCACCAACCAGTTTTCGCCCGAGTTCGGTCACTCGGCCGGCGGGCAGTTCAACCTGACGGTGAAGAGCGGCACGAACCACATGCACGGCGAAGCATACGAGTTGTTCCAGAACCGCAACCTGAACGCGGAAAACGCGATCCAGGGCGGCAAGGTTCCAAATCCGCGCTATGACAACAACCGCTACGGCGGCCAGGTGGGCGGGCCGATCATCAAGGACAAGCTCTTCTACTTTGTGAACTTCGAGCGGAACTCAGTGGGCCAGAGCAGTCAGTACTACCTTTGCACGCCGACGGCTGCCGGCATGAGCATGCTGAGCTCGATTGCGAACCTGAACGCGACGAACCTGGGCATCATGACCAAGTACACGCCGGTGTCGCCCAGCCAGGTGGATGCGAGCGCGGACAACGCCTGCTTCCAGCAAAGCACAGGCGGCCAGTACATGGCGGTGTTTGACGGCGCCGATTACAACTCGAGCACGGGCATCTTCGCTTCGGGCAACGAGTATGACATTCCGCTGGGCAACTACCTGGTAGAAGCGCCGAACTTTAGCAACGCCCCCGCGCTGACCACGAGCATGGACTGGACGATCTCGTCCAAGGACAGCTTGCGCGGCCGCTATATCTACAACAAGTCGAGCTTTATTGATACGGCGGCGTCGATTCCGACGTTCTACCAGTCGATCTCGGTTCCCTTACACCTGGTCGCGCTGAGCGAATACCACAACTTTACGCCGAACCTGATCAACGAGGCGCGGATTGGCTTCAATCGCTATGCCCAGGTCTACACCGTGGGCAACCAAACCTTCCCCGGCCTTGACCAGTTCCCGAACCTGTGGCTCTATGATCAGGGCTTCCTGGACATCGGTCCGGACGGCAACGCGCCGCAGGGGACGATCCAGAACCTCTACCAGTTCACCGACAATGTGAGCTGGGTGAAGGGCAGGCACACCTGGAAGTTCGGCTTTGACGGACGCAAATTCATTTCTCCGCAGAGCTTTACGCAGCGGCAGCGTGGCGACTATGAGTGGGATGCGACGACGGAGTACCTGCATGACCTGGCGCCGACGGCGTTTGGCCAGCGGTCGACGGGCAACTTCAATTACTACGGCGACCAGACAGCGTTCTACGGCTACGTGAACGACATCTACCGCATCAGCGAGAAGCTGACGCTGAACCTGGGCCTGCGCTACGAGTTCACCTCAATTCCGGAAGGCGAAAAGGTGCAGGCGTTGAACTCGGCGGCCAGCGTTCCGGGCGTGATCGAGTTCACCAAGCCCGAGCCGCAGAAGAAGAACTTCCTTCCGCGCTTTGGCATCAACTATGCATGGAGCCCGAACACCTCCATCCGCGCCGGATTCGGCATGGCGGACGACGTGCTCTATGACAACCTGGGCATTCTCTCCTTCCCGCCCCAGTTCTCGTCAACCCACAGCGTGGGTGATGTCGGATTCCCGCAGCCTGGCGATCCGAACTTTCTGACCAACGGCGGCCTGCCTCCGGGCACGGGGACGCTGGCGACGTTTGCTTCGGTTGCCGATCAGCAGGCGAACACCGGTGCCTATGATCCGAACCAGACGGTGCCTTATGCAGAAACCTGGAACCTGGGCGTGGAGCACGTCTTTGCGCAGAAGTACACGGTGCAGATCGGCTATGTGGGCACGCGGGGCATTCACCTGCCGACACAGGTCCAGATCAACAAACAGCCCGCGGTGACGGCGGCCAACCAACTGCAGACCTACATGGCAGCGCCTTCGGCCGCCGAGCTTGGAACGCTGACCAATACACTGGCCAACATCAACCCGACCAACACTGCCCAGTACGTCCCGGCCTTCTATAACCCCACGACTGGTCCGTATTTCAGCAGCGTGATCACCTCGTTCCAACCGAAGTCCGAGTCGAACTACAACGCCCTGGAAGCGAGCCTGCGGCGGCAGTTCACCAACGGGCTGGCGCTGAACTTCTCCTACACCTACAGCAAGACGATGGACGACGCGACGGCTTCGGTCTTCTCGACGGTGCTGACACCACGACGCCCGCAGAACTCGCAGGATGTAGCAGCGGACTACAGCCGCTCGGCCCTGGACCGCACGCATCGTCTGACGCTGGTTGCGATCTACAGCGTGCCGTTCTTCAGGCACTCCAACTGGCTGGCGAAGAACACGCTGGGCAACTGGACGATCGCTCCGATCTACACTTACGAATCGCCGGAATACTACACCGTGCTTTCCGGAGTGAACTCGAATATGAACGGTGACTCGACCGCAATTGACCGTACGATCTACAACGCCAACGGAACCTCGGGCACTGGCTCGTCGGTGACGGCCTATGCGAACCCGAACCTGTCAGGTAATTGCGCCAGTGGCAGCCCGACGGACCCCTACGGCACACCGCTCTGCAGCGCGGACCAGGTGGCTTACGTGGCGAACAACCCCGGAGCGATGTACATCGTGGCGGGCAAGGGCACGCTCCCGACAGCAGAACGCAACACGCAGGGCATCAACCCGATCAACAACCTCGATGCCTCGGTGGTGAAGAAGTTCAGCTTCGGCGAGTCGCGGTCCCTGCAGTTCTCCGCGCAGGCCTACAACGTGCTGAACCACGCGCAGTACATTCCGGGCTCGATTGATGGGATTGCCAGCCAGGGCTTCACGTCGACGATCAACTTCCAGACAGCCAGTAATACGAACTTCAACCAGCCGGGCAAGTTCTTCAACGCCAATGCGCGTTCGATGCAACTGGGGCTGAAGTTCGTGTTCTAAGAAACCAACCGGCTGGCAACAGCCAAAGCTGCAAAGGGCGCCCCAAGCGGGCGCCCTTTGTGTTTGGCGGCGACAAATGCCGGAGATGCGCAGAGCCATGCGGCGAGCGAACGGCTTGCGTGAACCGCGCGTGTGCCACAAGCCGGAGGCGCTACCTCCGGGGCGACTTGCGGGCCGGGGCCTTCCTCTTCGGCGCAGCGGCTACGCGTGCAGGCTTTGCGGCTGCCTTTTTCGCCGGAGATTTCTTCGCGGCCTTCTTTGCCGCTTTCTTTGCGATGGGACGGGAAGCGGCTTTGGTCACGGGCTTGCGGACTGTGGACTTGGTGGCGGCAGGCTTTTTCGGCGCGGCGGCGGGCTTCCTCTCTGCGTTACCACGGGCGGCGCGGGTTTTGGCGGACAGTGCGGCGGTGAGCTCGGCATCGAACTCGGCCGGGGTGACCGGGCGCGCGGATTTGCGCAGGCGCTCGATGTCGTAAAAGGCGCGGCGCTCGACGAGAAAAACGTGGACGACGAAGTCGATGTAGTCGAGGAGGATCCACTCGCCCTGGCGGCGGCCTTCAACGGAGTGGGGCAGGACGCCGAAGTCGCGCTTGAGGCGGTGCTCAATGTCGTCGGCGATGGCGACGGCCTGGCGGTCGTTGGTTGCCGAGGTGAGGAGGAAGAAATCGGCGAGGCCGGAGTCGATGGGATCGAGCTCGAGGATGCGTGTGTCCTGGCCTTTTTTGTCTTCGCAGACTTGGGCGGCGGTCTGCACGTGGATGCGTGTCTGTTCGTGGGCCTTGGTTGTGGTCATGCGTCGGAATCGGTCTCCAAGGCTCATCGTAGACGGTCAGGAGGGCGCGGGCAAGCGCGGAGCCAGCGGTACACGGAACTAGCGGTAGAGATGGTGTTCGGCGATGTAGTGGGAGACGGCCGCAGGCAGGAGAGCGCCGGAGTCGGGCTGGCCGGCGTACAGCGCGCGACGAATCTGGGAGGCGCTGAGGTCGAAGTGAAGGCCGGGGAGCAGGTAGAGTGGGGCGGTGAGGCCGGCGGCGTTGCGGAGGGTGAAGGCGCGGAGCTCGACGGGACTGGAGGCATCCGCCGCGGGGTTGGGCGCGAGGGCGAGGTCCGCGGGCAGGGCGGTGGCGAGGTCGTGGAGAGATTGGCCGGGGCGCGCGGCGACGATGAGCGCGGCGGCGAAAGGGACCTCCGCGGCGCGATGCCAGCGGCGGAGGGTAAGGAAGGAGTCGGCGCCGATGAGGCAGAAGAGCTGGGCGGCGGCGGGAAGCTGGGCGCGCAGGTGGGCGAGAGTGCCTATGGTGTAACGGGGAGCTTCGGGTGCGTCGGCGGTGGGTGCATCGAGGAGCGAGAGCTCGAAGGCCGGTTCGCCGGCGATGGCGAGGCGGGTCATGGAGACACGTTCCCGAAACGAAGCCGAAGAACCCTGCGGCTTGAGCGGCTGCGCGGCGACGGGCGCGAAGAGAATGCGGTCAAGCTGGAGCGCGGCGCGTGCGGCGCGGGCAATGGCAAGATGGCCGAGGTGAGGAGGGTCAAAGCTGCCGCCGAAGAAGGCTACGCGGGGCGCTCCGGACGGGCCGGCAGGAGGCGCGGCAGATAGGTCGCCGGAGGGCGTGGGAGGCATGGGGCTATGGTAATGCCTTACCATGGAGGACATTATGCGATATGTGCTGGCGGTGTTGGCGTTGGCGGGGGCGGTGGTGAGCGGGCTGGCGCTCCAGGTGCATTATTCCACGGCGGTGGAGCCGTGCTCGATCAATGCGCACTGGGATTGCGGAATTGTGAACCACAGCCCGTTTGCGATGATGGGCAGGGTTCCGGTGGCGGCAGTTGGCATTGCTGGCTACCTGGCGCTGCTGGCGCTGGCGCTGCTGCGGAGAAAGTTTCTGCTGCTGCTGACGGTTTTTGCGGCCTTCTGCTTCGCGCTGCGGCTGACGATGATTGAGCAGTATGTGCTGGAGGTGTGGTGCCTCTACTGCGTCATCTCGCAGGGGATTATTTCGCTGATGCTGCTGGGAAGCCTGGGGTGGTTCGGGGCGGAATATGAGGGGCTGAAGCGCGCGGCGAAGGCGAGCACGGCCAAAGGCTGAGCGGGGCGCGAAGGTTGCCTCGCGACCAAGATGCTCGCTGATAAAATCTACCTAATTGCATGCTGAAAGAGCGATACGCGCGCTGGATGTACGAGTGGGAGACGCGGCTGACGACGCGCGACGAGAATCGCGTGGTGCGGCCGCTGGTGTGGGGCTTTGAGTGGATCACTCCGTTTCTTGAGTCGCATGGATTCGGCGCGGCGGTGCCGGGGCCCGAGGTGCTGCGCGATGCGGTGGCGGCTGAGGCGGCTATGGTCGGCATCAATGAGCTTCTGATTCGGCACAGCAAAACGTTTTTTGGCTATGACCGGCCCACGGACTTCCGGCTGGAGGAGCGGCATCCGGAGCTGTTCCCGACCAATGTGCGGCCGGAGACGCTGGCGCGCGATGCGGAGCTGAAGCGGCAGGCGGCCGAGGGCAAGCTGGAGCGGGCGCAGTTTTTGCGGTTCACGTCGCCGGAGCGTACGCCGCACCCGGAAAACGACCAGGTGAATGCGCGCTGGTATCCGGCGCCCGCGCACAAGGACCCAAAGCGGCCGAAGCAGGCGATTGTGGTGATGCCGCAGTGGAACGCGGACGCCTTCAGCCACAACGCGCTGTGCCGGGCCTTCAATCGCATGGGCATTTCGGCGCTGCGCTTATCCAAGCCGTACCACGACATTCGCCGGCCCATTGAGCTGGAGCGCAGCGACTACGCGGTGAGCGCGAACATTGGGCGGACGATTTCCGCGTGCAGGCAGGCGGTGGTGGACATTCGCTGCTGCCTGGACTGGCTGGAGGAGCAGGGCTACGAGCACTTTGGCGTGCTGGGGACGAGCCTGGGTTCGTGCTATGCGTTTTTGGCCAGCGCGCACGACCGGCGCCTGCGCGTGAACGCGTTCAACCATGCGTCCACGGCCTTCGGCGATGTGGTGTGGGCGGGGCAAAGCACGCGGCACATCCGGCGCGGACTGGAGGATGCGGGGCTGACGCAGGAACGGCTGCGCAGGCTGTGGGCGGCGATCAGCCCGGTAAATTATTACGACCGCGTGGCGAGCGCCGAAGCGGGCGGGCCGCTGAAGAAGACGCTGCTGATTTATGCCGACTACGACCTGACGTTTCCGCGCGAGTACTCGCTGCAGGTGGTGGAGGCCTTCCGGCGAATCGGGCTGGACTTTGAGCTGCGGGTGCTGCCCTGCGGGCACTACACGACGGGCGAAACGCCGTTCCAGTACATGGACGGGTGGTATATGGGCTCGTTTGTGCACCGGGCCTTCAAGGCGCTGCGCGCGGAGAAGGCCGCGCAGGCGGGAGCGACGGCGCAGACCGAGCGCGTGGCGGAAGAGGAAGCGGTGGGGCGGTAAGAGAGCGGCAAAAAACTGTCGAGCGCGAAGGGCGGCGAGTGTCCTAGAATTTAGCCATGACCGAAACGATGCCGCAGACGCTTGCCCAGGCCGACCCCGAGGTGGCCGCCGCCATTGACCACGAAACCCTGCGCCAGCACGAGGGGCTGGAGATGATTGCCAGCGAGAACTTTGTGTCGGAGGCGGTGCTGGAAGCTGCGGGCAGCGTGTTCACGAACAAGTATGCCGAAGGATATCCGGGGAGGCGCTACTACGGCGGATGCGAGTATGCCGATGTGGTGGAGAACCTGGCGCGGGACCGGGCGAAGCTGCTGTTCGGGGCCGAGCACGCGAATGTGCAGCCGCACTCAGGCTCGCAGGCGAATGCGTCGGCGTACATGGCGGTGCTGCAGCCGGGGGATACGATTCTGGGGCTGGACCTGGCGCACGGCGGGCACCTGACGCACGGGCACAAGCTGAGCTTCAGCGGCAAGCTGTATCGGCCCACGTTCTACACGGTGCGGCGGGAGACCGAGCGGATCGACTACGACGAGCTGGAAGCGACGGCCTTGCGGGAGAAGCCGAAGGCGCTGATTGGCGGGGCGAGCGCGTACTCGCGGCTTTGGGATTTCGAGCGGATGCGGCAGATTGCCGACAAGGTGGGCGCGGTGTTTATTTTCGACATGGCGCACATTGCGGGGCTGGTGGCGGGCGGAGCGCACCCTTCGCCGGTGCCGTATGCGCACATCACCACCACGACGACGCACAAGACGCTGCGCGGGCCGCGCGCGGGACTGATTTTGTGCGGGCAGGCACACGCGGCGGCGGTGGACAAGGCAGTGTTTCCGGGCCAGCAGGGAGGGCCGCTGGTGCACATTGTGGCGGCCAAGGCCGTGGCGCTGACCGAGGCGCTGAGGCCGGAGTTCAAGGCGTATGCGGCGCAGACGGTGGCCAACGCGAAGGCGCTTGCGGAGAGTTTGCAGGCGGCGGACTTCCGGCTGGTTTCCGGCGGAACGGACAACCACCTGCTGCTCGTGGACGTGTTTGAGAAGGGCATTCTGGGCTCAGAGGCGGAGCTGGCGCTGGGCAAGGCGGGCATCACGGTGAACAAGAACGCGATTCCTTACGACACCAATCCGCCGCTGAGGCCCTCGGGGATTCGGATCGGCACGCCGGCGCTGACGACGCGGGGGATGAAGGAAGCCGAGATGGGGCAGATTGGCGCATGGATTGCGAAAGCGCTGGAGCAGCGGACAAACGATGCGGCGCTGGAGCGGATTCGCGGCGAGGTGGCGGAGATGGCGAACCGGTTCCCGCTGTATGCGTGGCGCAGGACGCCAGCGGCGGTGGTGGCGTAAGCGGCTGAGTTTTCTACAGAAAAGTTTTCAATCACAACTTGGGCGCGCAGGCCGTGTTGGAGTACCTGTAGTCAGGATCGGCCGCCAGGCAGAACGGGCGCGAGGCCGAAGGGCCGAGCGCCGCCGCGGACGGTGTCCAGGAGGAAGATCATGCGTGCAGCACAGCTTGCTTTCGCAGCGTTGCTTGTTGTTGCGGTGCCGGCCTTCGCCCAGCAGGGCGACCACCAGAACAAGAACGGAGACCACGGAAAACAAACCGCGCAGACGCACAAGGCGCCAGCGCACGGACCCAAGCCCACGCGGGGCAACCCCGTGGCGCAGCCGAAACAGGGCGGCGAGCGGAACTTCCAGGACAAGCCGGGCCACCCCAATGTTCCGCACGTAGACAAGAACACGTGGGTGGGCCACGACACGGGCCGGGACGACGCGCACTATCACCTGGATAACCCGTGGGAGCACGGGCACTTTGAAGGCGGATTCGGCCGCGGACACGTGTGGCGCCTTGTGGGCGGCGGGCCGTCGCGGTTCTGGTTTAACGGAAACTACTTCAGCGTGGCGCCGTATGACGTGGGCTATTGCGGCGGCTGGCAGTGGGACTCGGACGAGATTGTGATTTACGAGGATCCGGACCACCTGGGCTGGTATCTGGCCTATAACATGCGGCTGGGAACCTATGTGCACGTGATGTTTCTGGGCTCATAAGTGGCCCGCAACGGAAAGAGAGGGGACAGGCTTCGGCCTGTCCTTTTCATGTGCGAGGAAGGTGGTGCGCGGCGCTCTTCGCGGCCAGGTTAGACGGTGCGGGGATGGGAAGGTGCGCGCAATCTGGAATGCTGGCCGCACGGCTACGGCAATTCCTGAGTTGCCATGTCCTTTTGCGGCTCGGCGTAAGGTCGCCGCTCCCTGGTGGTCGCGTCGACTTGAGTGCGGTGGCTTTGGGGTACAGGGGCTCAGGAATTGCGATAAGTGGCGGCTTAGACCGGACAACTGGTGCGGATGCACGCGGGTGAGTTATGCTCGATGCATGGGAATTGCTAACATACTCGCGCAAATTGATGCGGAGATCGCGCTGCTGAAGCAGGCACGGGATCTTCTGGCCGGGGCAGGACACACGACAAGCAAAGTGGCGAGCACCACGGCGAAGAAAGCCGGGGGCAAGGCACGGAAGCGGCGCGTGCTGAGCGCCGATGCGCGCAAGCGCATTGCCGACGCGCAGCGCCGGCGCTGGGCCGCGCAAAAGGCCAAGGCGAAGAAATAAGGATAAGTGGCAGCCGGGCAGTTGAGCCCGCGGCCGGGGCGCAGGCGGACGCGAAGTTACCAGGTTTCTACGGCGAGTACATTGGGCGGTCCGGAGTGGCCCTGGATGACCTGCGTCTCAATGACGGCTTCCATGTTCTTATGCTCCCAGTCTGCCGGAGCCTTGGCGATGAGCGAGTTGAGATAGACGGGGTTATAGAGGATCTCGCCCGCGGCCTCGGTGCCTTCCTCAGAGATGCCGGCGGCGATGATGACGGGCTGGCCGGTGACGCTGTCCTGAATGCGCGCGACGATGGCGTAGTCGCGGGAGAGCTTCTGGTAGGGCAGGTCCCATGCGGTTTGCCAGGCCGTGTTGCTGGGGCTTTTGCGGTCGACGAGCATGGCGACGCCGTTGCGCGACTCGAAGCCGAAGCGGAGTTTCTGGGTGAGGCGCAGGGTCCAGATGTTGTCGAATGCGCCGATGAGGATGCTGGGCCCTTCGCGCAGCTCGGCGAAGGTGGCGCTGGAGGCGGGCTCGACGCGGAAGGCCTTGTGGCGAATTTGCAGCGCGGTCGCGGCGCGCGTGAGGGTGATGACATCGGCCAATGCCAGGTCGCCTGCGTATTGCAGGCGGAAGTAGAGCGGCTCGGGCTTGGTGTCAGGGATCGGCGCATTGTAAGAGTCGATGGCGTTATCGGGAATCGGTTTGCCGGGTTCGCCGAGGCAGAAGGTGGCGGGGGTGGCGCTGGAGATGACGGGCGCCCAGAAGCGGTCAATATTGTTGGTCGGCGGGACGCGGGGATACTGGCGGCCGAGATTGAAGCCGCCCAGGGCCGCCAGTGTGACCATGACGATGCCGGCGACCCACCCGGCCCACACCAGCGAATGCACGCGGTGAATAACCTGGGTGGGAACGGCGGCCGGGGCCGGCTCCGGCCGCAGGGCAACGGGCTCCGGCGCGGAGCGAGGCATGCGGAAGACCGGCACATAGGAGCCGATGGGCAGTTCCACGACGATTTCACCCTGGTGCGCGTCGTCATAGTAGTACTGCGAGAGGCGCTTGCGGACCTCACCGGCGGTGATGCGGACGACTGGGTCGGCGTTGGCGTCGTAGTCGGGCGGCCGGCCAAAGACTTCGGTGCCGATGCAGCGCTCCTTGAGCTCGGCGGCGTTGCCTTGGAGGGTCTGCTCGACGGTGTAAGCCAGCAGCGCAGGGTAGCGCTTGCTGTTGGCGAAGAGGGGGTGGGTGACCAGGCGGGCAAGCTGTTCGCGAATGCGGGCATGATCCGGCACGGGCGGAGAAGACTCTTCGTCCTGAATGGGTCCCGGGATCGGTCGGGTCGCCGACGTCATGGTCCCTGCTCCTTGATTGGGCTCACATCCCCGAAAGGGGCAATGCTCCCCCGGCGTAGAGCGCAGGGCCGCAGGCTTTCAGCCGGAGAGCGCGCATGGTGCGCCGGAAGAGCACAAAGGTCGGGCTGCGAAGCGGCCCAGGGAAACCGAAGACGCGGGAACGCGGCTTTGGGAGCCGACCCGGCCTGCGGAATATGGGACTTCTTGGCCCTTTTTGCGTATCATACGTTCCGATTTGGCCGTTGTCCATGAAAGAAGAAGACGAAATCTGAGTGGGAGTTAAGAAGAAACCGCGGCCGCGTTACCCGATGGAACCTACCGTGGACGGCGACGTGGGGATAGCCTGTAGCTGGTCCGGAAGATGCACGGCATGTGTGTCCGGGGGACGGGAGATGATTCCCCGCCGCACGGGTACCGGGCAGTGTGTCTTCTTGTGATTGCGGCTTCTCGCCCCTGCGGTTGGTTTGCCTGGCTTTGTCCGGGCGTGCTGGCCGGGGGGGCGCTTTTTTGTGCGCGCGGCGAAAACGCCAAAAAAGGGAATGTGGGGAAATGGCCAGGGACCGAGAGACCAGGGACTGAAGTGGCCCGGTTCAGGCCAGCTTTTGCGCGATGGCTTCGTCGAGGATTTCGCGGACGGTGAGAGGAACGATGGCGATGTGCTCCTGACGGAAGAACCGGCTAATCTCCGTCATGGAATCGCTGGAGAAATCAAAGCCGACGAAAAAGCCCTTCCTACGCTTCGTGCGCATCATGGCAGCTTCAAACTTGTCGATGTCGGGGCGTCCGACCTTGTCCATCTGTTTGACCTGAATGGGATACCACTCGTCCATGAAGTCGAGCTGGCCCGCGGCCTTACCGCTGGCGGTGGGCTCAGAGCCTACGGGATAGATTCGGCCATCGATTCCCATGTCACCGACTTGCGTTTTGTTTGGGATTCCGCCGAGGGCGATGACAGCCCAGTTCTCAAACTCGAAGGGCGGTATGGCGCGAAGCTGCTTCTCTGTCCAGGGCAGGTCGCGGACCACGAAGCCTTTGCCGTGGAGCCAGAAATTCTCGTCCTCACGGAGTTTGCACACGTCGCGCAGGCGCTTGGCCATGACGCGGCAGGCAGTGGGTGAAACATCAATGCCGATCCACTGGCGATTGAGATTCTGGGCGGCGACGAGGGCGGTGCCGCAGCCGCAGAAGGCATCGAGGACGATGTCGTTTTCGTTTGATGACGTTTTGATGATGCGTTCAAGTAGTGGTAGCGGCTTCTGAGTCGGATATCCGAGCGACTCCCTTGCCTGTGAATTGACGGGCGGCAAATCATCCCACACACTCTGCAGGGGAACGCCAAGTGATTCGTCTAAATAGCGCTTCTGCGCTGGTATCTTTCCCCTAGGGGGGATTGCAACGCGCCCCGTGGCGATTAATTCCGCCATTTTGTCCGGCGAGTATCGCCAATGTTTCTTCACGCCGAGAACGTCGTAATATGCGTTCCCTTTAGCCGCTCCGCCTGGGCCGGTCAGGTTGTCCCAGCGAAAACGTCGCCCATCCGGGTCGCGGTTGGTGTAGTGTGAATCCACATAATCTTCCGACAGCGGCAGGTAGAGCTGATTCCATGTGTAGTCGCTTGCGCTGCCTGTATACAAGAAGAGCACGTCGTGTATTCGACCGAAGTGTTTGCTTCCTTGTCGCGAATCGCTATGTGCAGTGCTCCGCTTCCACACGATCTCGTTCTGAAAATTGTTCTCGCCGAAGATCTGGTCGAGCATCACTTTTACATAGTGGCTGGCGTGCCAGTCGCAGTGGTAATAGAAGCTGCCGGTCTTCTTGAGAACGCGGGCCAGCTCGGCGCAGCGCGGTCGCATGAACTCGATGTAGCCGTGCGTAGATTCGTGCCGGTCCTCGAAGGCTCGCTTCTCTTTTGTCTCGCCCCAAAAGACCTCGTAGTTGCGATTGGAATTGAAGGGTGGATCGATGTAAATGAGGTCGATGCAGGCGTCGGGCAGCTTCCTGAGCTGTTCCAGGTTGTCGCCGCAATAAATGACGCGCGTATCGAGGAGAGAGGAGGACCTTGCCATGGTAGCACCAGCTTACAACGAGCGAGAATGGCTGGAATTAGCGGGGATGTTGGCGTCCCGGTTTCCCCGGCTTAGGTGAGCGCGCGGTCGAGGTGAACGTAGCCGCCGTCGACGATGAGGTGCTGGCCGGTGGTGTGTCCGGACTGGGTGGGCGAGAGAAGGAAGACGGTGGCGGCGGCGATTTCTTCCTGGGTGGTCATGCGGCGGCCGAGGGGAATTTTGGCGTTGATGCGGCGGAGCTCGGCGTCGGGATCGCCAAGGGTGTCGAGCCAGCGGCGGTAGAGAGGCGTCATCACTTCAGCGGGCAGGACGGCGTTGACGCGGATGTTGAAGGGGAGCAGCTCGGCGGCCCACTCGCGGGTGAGGGCGAGCTGCGCGCCCTTGCTGGCGGCGTAGCCGGAGGTGTTTCCCTGGCCGGTGAGCGCGACCTTGGAGCTGATGTTGACGATTGTGCCATGGGTGCGCTTGAGCGCGGGCAGCGCGTAGTGGGCGAGGGCGTAGTAGTGGTGGAGATTTTTGTTGAGGCTCGCGAGAAATTTTTCGACGGAGCCGCTCTCCAGGCCGACGCCGTCATTCACGCCGGCGTTGTTGACGAGGCCGTAGATGTCGCCGTGCTGGGCGAGGATTTCGTCGATGGCGGTGCGGCAGCGGTCGAGGTCGTCGAGGTGGGCTTCGACGAGGGAGCAAGGAGCGTGCGCGGCTTCCATCTCGGCCAGGAAGGCGCGGACGTTGTCGGAAAGCCGACTGAGGACGACCACGCGCGCGCCCTCCGCAAGGCAGGCGCGGGAGATTCCGCCGCCGATGCCTGCGCCGCCGCCAGTGACGACGATGAGCTTGTCTTTGAGGCCGAGATCCATGAGGCTCTCTTTTCGGTTTGAGGGTTAGTGGGGTCCGGCCATGACGAGCATGCGCGGCTCGGTCATTTCGTGGATGGCGGAGCGGATGCCTTCGCGGCCGAGGCCGGAGTCCTTGACGCCGCCGTAGGGCATGGGGTCGAGACGCCAGGTGGGCATGTCGCCGACGATGAGCGCGCCGACCTCGAGCTCGCGGAAGGCGGTGAGGATGCGGCCGGAGTCGCGTGTGAGCAGGCCGGCCTGCAGGCCGAAGCGCGAGTGGTTGACTTGGGCGAGTGCCTCTTCGAAATCGTCATAGGGCTCGATGGAGACGACGGGTCCGAAGATTTCCTCGTCGCGGAGCTTCATGCCGGTGCGTGTGCCGGAGAGGATGGCCGGAGTGAGGAGGGAGTCGCGGCGTTCGCCGCCGGAGACGAGCCGCGCGCCGGCGTCGACGGCCTCCTGCACCCAGGCCTGGATGCGGTCGGCCTCAGCGGGGCGGACGAGCGGGCCGAGATCGGTGGCGTCGTTGGAGGGATCGCCGGCGACGAGGGTACCGGCGCACTCGACAAACTTCCAGAGGAAGGTTTGGAAGACGGGGCGCTCGACGAAGATGCGCTGCAGGCTGATGCAGGACTGGCCGGCGTAGTCGAATGCGGCGTGAACGGCGCGGGCGGCGGCTTCGGGCAGGTCGCGCCAGTCCGAGTGGACGATGAGGGCGGCGTTTCCGCCGAGCTCGAGCACCACGCGCTTGCGGCCGGAGCGGGATTTGAGCTGCCAGCCGACGGGGGCCGAGCCGGTGAAGCTGAGGAGCTTGATGCGGTCTTCCTTTTCGGCCAGCCATGCGGTGTCAGCATTGGAGAGCGGCAGGACGGCGAGGGCTTCCTCAGGCCAGCCGGCCTTGAGAATGACTTCGCCAAGGGCGAGAGCGGTGAAGGGGGTTTGCGGCGCTGGCTTAATAAGGATGGGGCAGCCGGCGGCCATGGCGGGCGCGGCCTTGTGCGCGACGAGGTTGAGCGGGAAATTGAACGGCGTGACGGCGAGGACGGGCCCGACGGGAAAGCGCTGCACGAGTCCCCAGCGGCCTTCATTGCCTTCCGTCAGATCGAGCGGGATGGATTCGCCGCCGAGGCGCGCGGCCTCTTCCGCGGCGGTTTTGAAGGTGAGGACGGCGCGGTCGACTTCCGCGCGGGCCAGGCGAATGGGCTTGCCGGCTTCGGCGAGGATGAGCTGGGCGAAGCGCTCATGCTGCTGAATGAGCGAGGCGGCCACGTCCTCCAGGATTTCGCGGCGCTTCCAGCGAGGCAGGGCGCGGGTGCGGCGCAGGCTGGCGACAGCGTGGCTGACGGCCTGGCGTGCGTCCGCGCGTGTGGCCACGGTGACGCGGCCGACAAGGCCCTGATCCCAGGGCGAGCGGACCTCGATTGCCTCGCCTTCAATCCATTCCTTGCCGCAGAGCAGAAAGCCGGTCTGCTCACCGGGCCGCATTTTCATAGGGAGGAACTCCTGTGGGACGGACCCGCTCCCTATGGTACAAAACGCGGCTGGGGCGCGGGTCAGGCGGCGGCGGGAGCGAAGGCGACGGTGAGTACGGTGATGTCGTCTTCCTGGCCCCAGCGCTGTGCGGCCTGGGCGATGGATTCGGCGGATTGGGTGGAGATGGAGGCGGTGCGGTCGAAGCCGAAGAGTTCGCCCTGAGTGTTGCGGGCTTCGACGACGCCGTCAGAGAGAAATGTGAGCTTGTCGCCCGGGGCCAGATGGAGGGTCGTCTCGGTGTAGTCGGCGGCCGGGGCAATGCCCAGAGGCAGGCCAGGGGGCAAGGCGATTTCTTCGCCGTTGCGGTAGGGAGACAGATGACCGGCGTTGGCGAGGGTCATGACGCCGTCATACGCGATCAAAGCCGCGGAACAGGTGACAAAGCCCCCGACCTGGCCGCAGAGGACGCGGTTGAGATGCGCCAGCACCTGCGCGGGCTGGCGTGTCTGTTCGTCGCGCAGAGCACCCACGATGAGTGACACGGTCATTGCGGCCTTCAGGCCCTTGCCACTGACGTCGCCGATGACCAGCAGGGCCGCGTTTGCCCGCCCGACGCAGGGTATGACCTGGAAGAAATCGCCTCCGACTTCC